>JBKPSP010000197.1:0-5719 GCA_046735175.1 Acidobacteriota bacterium | reverse complement strand
GAGCCAGGCCGTGCCGACGGCGACTTTTTCGTTGAAGCATTTTCGCGCGATGAGAAAAAGTGGAATGCAAGTGAGCGCAGAAAAAAGGCTGTTGAGGCTGAGGAGAATCAGCGCGGATGCGGGCGTGTAGGCGCCTGCGATCTTGAAGCCGGCAGCTATCAAATACGGATAGACAGGTGGCTCCCAGGCGGTAGGGCCGGTGTGTCCCTGGAAGGGATCGGCGAAACCGTGGCCGGTTGCGATGGCGGCGCCGATGCGGCCCATTTCGAAACCGAAGCTGAAGTTGTTGTCGAGAGTTTTAAATCTGTAGGTGTGATGGAGGACGATGTAGCCGAAGCGAAGGGCGAACGCGATCCCGGTCATCCAGAGAAACGAGGTTCGCGCAGTAGACCACCATGCCCGCCATTTGCTTTTCGAAGAATTTGGTTGAACTGAGGAAGGTGCGAGTTCAGCCATCAGGCACTAGCTTCTCACAAGTGGCGACGTGCGCAGATAAAAAAAGCCCTCCTCGATACTACCTTTCAGCACCGGGGAGGGCGGCTACGCTTGCCTGTAGCAATTACGAAGTTATCGTCATGCGCGCTGGCTGCAAAGTGCCAAGAAGCGACAAACATTAGACGTGAATACAGGATGTCCGCGCGAATACAACGGCACGATTCAACGCCGGCGAGGTCCTTCACGAGAAAATCACGGGCCCAGTGATCCTGAGGTAATTCCGGCGATTTCCCCTTACGGCCCTGAAACCTTACTATGGTCAGCGACATAAAACGTCTCATTGTCCATGGCGGCCCATGAAGCGTGGCTGAACACTACCGGAAAGCAAGAGGTTGGGGTCATGAGTTCTGAAAGCTGGAATGATCGACTGAGGCGATCCTACTCGGAGGAAGCAATGACGAAGGTTGCGCGTTCACTCTTGATGTCGTTGTTGACGGTTGCGTTGGTCTCGTCCGCACTAGGTGCCGACAAGGTTGAGTTGTCGATTGACTTGTCGAAGGCTGGGGCGAAGATCGATCGCAATATTTTCGGGCAGTTTGCGGAACATCTTGGGCATGGGATTTATGACGGGATTTGGGTCGGCACGGACTCTTCTATCGCCAATACGCGCGGCATTCGCAAGGATGTGGTTGCTGCTCTGAAGGCGATCAAAGTGCCGAACGTTCGCTGGCCGGGAGGCTGTTTTGCGGATGAATATCACTGGCGGAACGGGCTCGGTCCTCAGCGGAATGTGACGCTCAATCCAAACTGGGGAGGCGTCACGGAGCCGAATACATTCGGTACGCACGAGTTCATGGACTTTATCGATCAGATTGGCAGCAATGCATATGTGTCGGTGAACGTTGGCTCTGGAACTCCGCACGAGGCAGCCGACTGGCTCGAGTACATGACCGCAGTGCAGCCGGACACGCTGGCGAAAGAGCGCGGCTCTAACGGTCATCCTGATCCTTATAAGATTGCACTATTGGGCATTGGCAACGAAAGCTGGGACTGCGGCGGCAATATGTCGCCGGAGTATTACGTGAGCCAGGCGAAGATCTACTCCCGCTTTGTGCGCAACTACAATCCTGCACAACAAGGAAAAGACCAGATGCTGAAGGTCGCGGTCGGTCCTGGAGGTGTGGAACCGCGCTTCCTCGATTGGACCGAGACGGTAATGAAGGCATACCAGCAGCACACGTGGAGTTGGGACATCGACGGTCTCTCGATGCACAATTACACGGTCATAAATTGGCAAAACAAATTTGCATCGACCGGCTTCGGTGAGGACGAATACGCGAAGTTCCTCAAGGCCACCCTGGAGATGGATCCACTGATCAAGAAGTATTCGGAGATCATGGACAAGTACGATCCGCAAAAGAAGGTCGCGTTGATCGTGGATGAATGGGGCTCATGGTATGCGCCGCTGCCGGGGAGCAATCCCGGGTTCCTTGTCCAACAGAACAGCATGCGCGACGCCGTCCTGGCTGCGTTGAACCTGAACATTTTTGCCCGCCATGCCGACCGAGTGCGAGGCGCGAACATCGCGCAGATGATCAACGTGCTGCAGGCGATGATTCTGACGGACAAAAAGAAGATGGTACTGACGCCGACCTATTACGTGTTCAAGATGTATGTGCCGTTTCAGGGTGCCGCGTTCGTGCCGGTTTCCTTTGACGCGGGCACGTACACGCAGGGCGACGTCAAACTGCCTCGTGTCGATGCGATAGCGGCGAAAGATAGCACGGGCAAGTTGTGGCTGGAGATTACGAATGTCGACGCGAATGAAGCGGCTGATGTCGAGGTGAGTGTACCTGGCGCGAAGTCGGCCAGCGGAGAAACGCTTACGGCGCCGAAGGTGGACAGCATCAACACGTTTGATGCGCCGAACACGGTCACGCCGAAACCGATTTCGGCCAGGGTCGAGGGCGGGAAGCTCACATTGAAGTTGCAGCCGAAGTCTGTGACGGTTGTCCGAGTCGAGCAATGACGATACGGACTATTTGTTCAAGCGAAGATTGGGGGATTATGAGCTTCAAATTGCTTGTGGTACTGACCTTGGGATTGGCTTTGTCCATGGGGTCGCGGCTGGCTGCGGCACAGGTTCAAACCGACGTGCCTCCTGCGGTTCCCGGCGCTAAACCGGTTCCTGTAGAGCGCATCAAGGTCCATGGAGCGGCCCTGGAAGGAAACCTGGAGGGGGATGCGGTTGATCGCGACGTACTTGTGTTTCTGCCTCCGAGCTACAACAAGGAAAGTTCGCACCGATACCCGGTCGTCTACGCACTCCACGGATTCTCGATCGGCGCGGAGCAATGGAGCCACGAGATCCATGTGCCGCAGACGATTGAAGGCGCCTTTGCGCAAGGGGCAAAGGAAATGATTGTGGTGTTGCCGGATTCGAAGACGTTGCACAATGGCTCCATGTATTCGAGTTCGGTCACCACCGGCGACTTCGAAAAGTTTATCGCTCACGATCTTGTGACCTATGTAGATGCGCACTATCGCACCATTCCCGATCGCGCGAGCCGTGGCCTGGCCGGACATTCGATGGGAGGCTATGGTGCGATCCGCATCGGCATGAAGCATCCAGATGTTTTTGGCAGCGTTTACATCATGAGCCCGTGTTGCCTTTCTGCTCGCGGGCCTCTGGATCCGGAGCTTGCAAAAGCCCTGGAGGCAGTGAAAACGGCGGACGATTCCGCCAAGCTGGGTTTCTTTCCTCGGGCCATGCTCGCAAGCGCGGCGGCATGGTCGCCGGACCCGAAGAATCCACCGCTCTATCTTGATCTACCAACCAAGGACGGCCAGGCGCAAAGTGATGTTTTGGGAAAATGGGCGGCCAATGCGCCGCTCGCGTTCATCGACCAATATGTGGGAAATTTACGGGAATACCGTGATATATCGATTGATGTGGGAGACCAGGATGGTTTGAAGACCGACACGGCCAAGCTGCACGATGTGCTGAACAATTACGGAATCAAACACGGTTTCGAAATTTACCAGGGCACGCATACGAGCAAGGTTGCCGATCGATTCCAGAATCACGTGATTCCATTTTTCAGCCAGAATCTTTGTTTTGAGGCGGGCTGCAAATAAGGGAAGAGTGCTTCTAGGTGAGGTAAACCCTACCGTTCGAAGCTTTGTGTTGCAACATGGCGGCGAGGTGGTCGATATCCGGCGCTGCGAGATGTCCGGCCGAGCTTTCGAGAAATGGCGAGCGATTGCTGCCCACGGCATCGCGGCGGAGTTGTACGAGCAGCGCCTGCACGGCGTGGGTATCGAACTTCTGGGGGGTCATGCGCACGATCTCCGTCAAAGTAGAGCCCAGAGAGATCTGATCACGATACGGCCGCGGGCTGGTCATGGCGTCAAAGGTATCCGCGAGACCCACGATGCGGACCTGCATGGGTACGTCTTCGTTCAACAATCCGTCAGGATAGCCTGAACCGTCTGCGCGCTCGTGGTGCCAGCGCACGATTTCAGGCACGCGGGGCCATGGGAACTGCACGCCGGTCACGATCTGATGCCCAACCGTGGTGTGGTCGGCCATCTCGCGGAATTCTTCGGGGTCAAGCGATGATGGCTTGCCGAAGAGGCGCTTGTCGACGGCGACCTTTCCAATGTCGTGCAGATATCCGGCTGAGCGCAGGGCCGCGACTTCGTTTGTGTCCATCCCCATGGCTTCGCCGATGGCGGCGGAATATCTGCCGACCCGCAGAGAATGCCCGTGGATGTTGACGTGCTTTACGTCGATAGCGGCGGCGAAGGCTTCGAGGGCATTGTCGTAGAAGCCGTGCAATGATGCCATCAGGCGCAGATTCTCTGCGACGCGCTGCGCGAGCGTCTGCGTAAGCGCGTGGTTCTGCACGGCCAGTGCGACGTAGTGGCATAAGAGATCCAGCGATTGCAGTTCTTCTTCCTGATAAGTGGAATCTTCTTCGCGGCGGCCGAGCACGACCGCGCCGACGAGCTTGCCGGCAACTCGCAGAGGAGCCACGCAGCGAAACAGCTCAGGAGCAACGTTTCCGTTGGCGCTGAGAAAGGTATCGTAAGAGGACTGGCCCAGCAGAACTGCTCCGTGTGTAGAACTGAGGGCGTGCACATGGCGAGGCAGAAGAGGAATGATGGACGGATCGGGAATCAGCGCGAAGCCGTCCGTTGCGATCGAACTGAGCATGGAAGGCTTCTCGATGAATACAAATAGAACGCCTTCCCGCGCTGCGGCGGCGTGCAACAGCGCGGAAAGCATGGTGCGGGCAGTCTGCGCGAAGTCCCGCTCAGCCGTAATCTCGGGACCGAGATCGGAGAGGGTTTCAACCGTGCGCAAGAGCCGGCGAAAATTTTCTTTTTGTGCTGCCACCCTTCGCGGGAGCAACAAATACCCAGAGCAATTTGAGAGTAGCATGCGGCGAAATGGTTGCAGTAACCGGGTTTGTTGGTTACTTTGGTGCATTGTTTCGAGGCCTACTCTCACGTCCATACGAAGCCTGGCTGCTGTTCTCGTCGCGCTGTTAGTGATGCAGTCACCCACGTTTGCCTGGGGCCCGGAAGGGCACCGTGTTGTGGCGGACATCGCGCGCTCGCGATTGACTTTGGCAGCGCGACAACAGATCCGTGCCCTTATTGGTAACGACGATCTGGCGAGCGTTGCGAACTGGGCGGATGAGATCAAGGCGGAGCGGCCGGAGAGTGCCGGTTGGCATTTCGTGGACATCCCGCGAGAAGCTGCGGGATTCGTCGAGTCGCGCGACTGCTTTCATCCGGATCCGCGGCACCGGTCGAGCGAAGAGGACTACCACAACTGCGTGGTGGATCGGATCGAGATGTTCGCGAGAGTTCTTGGTGATCAGCGAGTATCGCGAGATCAACGGGCGGAGGCTTTAAAGTTCTTGGTGCATTTTGTCGCGGATGTTCATCAGCCGATGCACGCGATTGCCGAGGCGCGCGGAGGAAATGAGATTCATGTGATCGAGTTTGGCTCGGGAGAATGCGGGTCGCGGCCGTGTAATTTGCATTTTGCGTGGGACATGGGATTGATTGGGCATTCGCGGCGATCTGAGGTGGATTACGATCAGGCCATTGAGAAGTTGGTTGTTCGCGAGAATTTATTGTCGCGAGCTGACTCCAGTCCCGAAAATTGGGCGAACGAGTCGTTCAGAGTTGCCAAGCAGGTTTGGGTGAATGAGGGTGGCGCTGTGGACGAGGCGTACTACCGGAGAAATATTCGTGTTGTTGATGAGCA
>JBKPSP010000196.1:0-4038 GCA_046735175.1 Acidobacteriota bacterium | reverse complement strand
GAGGTAATGGTCCTCGCGCAAGTCCTTCCGCATGACGAAGTACTGCATCGCGTCTTCCTCGCCGGCAGGACAGGAAAAAATCGACGAATCCGAACTAGCCGGGCTTTCGTGTTTCTGGCGGGCAAGCACCGGTGAGCCCGCGATAACGCACGCCAGTACAAGCATCACAGCACATTTCTGAAGACGGCCGATCATGTAGGTACTCCTGTTCAGGCTACGAACTTCGCATTTCTGACGAGGTTGGACGAGAGGCGCGCTTCGACGTAGGAACGACGCTGCTATTCGTGCAAGCGTACAAACAAAGTTTACGACATTTCGCTCCGCGAGTTATGGGATGTTCAATCTGCTCTCGCCAGTCAGCCATTGCGGAGCGCTGCTATTGGATTGATGCGCGATGCCCGCCGGGCCGGAAGATAGCCAGCCACCATCGCGACCGCCGTCAGAAGCAGAATCGTGCTGGTGAATGTTGGCGGATCATTGGGCTGAACCGCAAACAACAGCGACGTAATCGCCCGCGCCATGACGAAGGATGCAATCGCCCCGAGCACGATCCCAATCAAAGCCAGCCGCATGGTCCTGGCAATCACTCGCAATTGCACATTTACCACCGTCGCGCCCAGCGCCATGCGAATGCCAATCTCCTGCGTCTGCCGGGTCACGGAGTAGGAAATCACTCCATAAATTCCCAGCGACGCCAGCACCAACCCAAGCACCGCAAAAATCCCGACCAATGAAACGAAAAACCGCCGCGGTGAAACCGAATGGTCCACAATGCTCTGGATCGTGCGGAATTCTGTAGCCGGCTGCGCCGGGTTAATCGAGCGCAGAGCAGCCATTACGCTTGATGCCAACACATCGGCTGGAAGTTTTGTTCGGACAACAAGCTGCGCCCCTACAGGCCCATTCTGCATTACCGGCAGATACATCTGCCAGCCCGGCGCAGTTTCAGCGCTGCTCTCCCGGACGTCCGCCACCACTCCGACGACGCGCGTGTCCATACCATTCACGAGTGCGATGCGCCCAACCGGATCCTCTCCCGGCCAGAGATAGCGTGCCGCGGTTTGATTGATGACCACGACACGTTCCCTGCCGGTCTCGTCATCCCAGCTGATATCCCGGCCGGCCAGCATGCGCATGCCCATAACATTGAGATAGCCCGGCGTGACAACGTAGACAAAGGTTGCCGGCAACTCTCCCTGTTTATATTGTTTTCCTTTGGCGCTCAGTCCCCATGAGCGGTTCATGTCGAGCGGCAAGTTGTCTGAGATTCCTGCGGCTTCGATGCCGGGAACGGCGCGGACCCGTTGCAGCAGATTCGCCAAAATCGTTCCCCGGCGGTTTTCCTTACTATCGTCGTAGTCAACTTTGACTGCGGCGGTTCGGCTGGGTTCGAATCCCAAATCAACTTCCAGCACGCGCAGGAAACTGCGCAGCAGTAAGCCGGCTCCCACCAGCAGCACGCACGCCAGCGCCAGTTCAGAGATCACCAGTGCCGCACGTAAGCTCTCGTGTTTCTTACCTTCGCTCAACCCTGGCCCGCTGTCCTTTAACCCTTCCTGCAAATTGCTGCGCGACATTTTCAGTCCCGGAGCCAGGCCGAAAATAATCGCCGTTGCCATCGTGATGAGCAGAGTCCAAACCAATGCGCTTCCGTCCACAGTCACACTGCTGAGTAAAGGAAGTGCAATCGAACCCTGATGCGCGAGATAAAAAGTGATTGCGTACGCCAACCCCAAACCGAGCAAGGCGCCAATGGCGGACAGGGCTAAACTTTCGGTAAGAAGCTGCCTCACCAACCGCCCGCGCCCGGCGCCAAGCGCGCTGCGCATGGCGAATTCCTTGCTGCGGGCCGCCGCGCGCACTAACATCAGGTTGGAAAGATTGACGCAGACGATCAGCAGAATTAATCCGACTGCACACCACAAGACAATGAGCGACCGTCGCAATTTGCCGCTGACGTATTCCTTCAGAGAAGATAACTTCCCGGTATAACCGCCGCCCCAGTCAGGGTGTTTAAAGCTGAACAAAAGGCGCGGGAATAATAGATCGGCTTCCGCCTGTGCTTGTCCAATGCTCACGCCGGGTTTAAGCCGTCCGATCAGCGCGAGCGTATTTCCCCAGTCCTCCATATCGTCCAGAACTGCGGGGCCGTAAGTATCCACTTTCGATCCAGGAGAGAACACTGAACCGAAATCGAAGGTCTCCGGTAGCACACCGATGATGGTCACCGATCGCCCGTCGAAGTTCACGGCTTTGCCCACGATGTTTGGGTCCGCGGCGAACTGGCGTTTCCAGAATGCATAGCTCAACAACGTCACCGGAGGGGCGTTCTTCTGACTTTCTTCAGGCCTGAATAGGCGGCCAAGTATTGGCTGAACACCGAGTGTCTGAAAAAAGTTTCCATTTACCAGGACCCCGGTCAGCAGCAGCGGTTCCCCACGGCCCATAAGCCGAGTGTTGTCGCTGGTGGAGAAGGCAAAGTAGCCGGTCACGTCCTGAAACGAATGTTGCTGCGCGAGCAATGCTTTATACGCATCGCTCGAATAGGTTTGCGACGAGAGGCCGCCTCGCCCCGGAATGCCGGTGATCCACACCAGTTGCTGTGAATCGTGAAAGGGCAATGGCCGCAACAGTATGGTATTCACCACGCTGAAGACCGCGATATTTGCCCCGATACCAAGAGCGAGAATCAGGATGGCAATGGCTGCAAAGGTCGGATCGCGACGCAGGGTGCGGAATGTGTAGCGCAAGTCGAGCCATAGAATCTCCAAGCCCGGGAATCCGCGCGCTTCGCGTTGCTGTTGCCTCGCCTGCTCCACTCCTCCAAACCTGACCAGCGCCTGACGGCGGGCCTCTTCGGCCGACATGCCTTGCTTCAGGTTTTCTTCAATCGCATTCTCCAGATGGGAAGCGATCTCCATGTCGAGTTCGCGATCCATTTGCCGGTGAAAAAACGAGGAGCGCAGACGTTGAAACATTCTTGCCACCCACTTCATTTGTGTTCTCCCTCGGCAGCAAGCACCCGGCCGACCACATCGGAAAGACGCTGCCAATACAACGCGTCCTCTGCCAACTGTTTACGCCCCTTCTTAGTGATCGAATAGAACTTGGCTTTTCGATTGTTGTCGGACGTTCCCCACTCGGCGGATATCCACCCGCGTTCCTGTAGGCGAACAAGCGATGCGTAGATGGTCCCCTGGTTCAACAGCACTTCATCGCCGCTGACCTGCTCAATGCGCCGCGCAATGCCGTACCCGTGCTGCGGCCCCATCGAATAGAGGGTCTGGAGCACCATGAGATCCAAGGTGCCCTGTAGCAAATCAAGTTTGGACTTTGACATGAGCGATTCCTGTGGTTTCTCCACAGGAGAATACCCGGGCTCCTGTGGGGATTCAACAGGAGAGACGCGCTAATTGAGAAAAGGTCAACAAGGCCCGTATTTCACCGCGCTTCGAACTTCAAAAGCGGCCACGGATTTGCGCGGATTCACACGGATAACCTCAAAGAAATCCGTGTGGATCCGTGGCTGCTTTTGGTAAGCGGCAGGGAAAAGTTCCATCCGCGAAATCTGCGTAATCCGCGGCGATGTTTGCAACAGCCAAGAGTCGAAGCTCGCGCCTCCGCCGCTTAAAAACGTAATAGTTATGTAAGCGGCCTACGGGAACATCTACTCGCGATTTTCGGCCTAGGCCGCCTCTCGTCCTCCGTCCGTCGGCATCGAAGTACTGAAATAAAATTCATAGGAGTATCGCAATGCAAAACAGAGTGGGAGCAGGAGAAAGATATGAAGACCGGTTCACCGCAGCCATTGAGCGCGTGACTTCGGGGGCGCCGTCCTCGGTTTACCTGGGTTGCGCCCTTGGCGCGATGATCGGGTCGGCAGTTTTAAAGATTGCCGGCAAAAATGGCTGGTCATTGTTCGTTGGACAGTGGGCCGCGCCGTTTCTGATCATGGGAAACTACAACAAAATGGTGAAGCAGCACGGCTCGGATGCAACATCCGATTTCTCACAGAGAGCAGCTTAGATGGTATAGAGC
>JBKPSP010000195.1:0-11811 GCA_046735175.1 Acidobacteriota bacterium | reverse complement strand
ACTTTGAACAGGTATAGCGGCCCTCGTCGACTCCTGACTGTGGAATGCCCATTATTTACGCAATTTCCCGGCTGCAAGTTGTTGGCGAATCGAATACCACATCCGTAAGGTGTATGTGACTTTGCCCCACGGCGCAGACATGGCGCGCATTGTAGCTTACCGAAGTGCAACGCGGGGTCCTCGAAAACCTCGGCATGCCCTCGCCGCCTGTACGCACATCCACCTGCAAGCTAACGCCTGTTCTGGCCGCAGATCTTCTTTTCGTTTCGGGGAGCAACAAATGAACTGACCCGGCTCACACCGCAATGCGCTGAATCCGCCTGAGGCCGCTTGGAATTGTGTCACGAGGCTGACAATCCGACCATTAAGTGCACTCGCGATAGCCGAGGTTACAGTGGTTCCCTTTGTTCTGCTGTTTGAATCTAGGGTTTTGTCTACGGCTTGCGCTCGTAGTCTCAACGTTCGAAACATTTTGGTTCCAAATGGTTCATGCCTGCGTTCATACAAGAGCTCCAACCGTGCAGACCTGCGTTCAATGGCTCCCAAAGCGCGCTTCATCGAACGCGCAGCCTTAGATCGCGCACATACATCTCCCTCAGAGAGCGCCCTTTGGTGCTCTTCTACTGTCGTCAGATTTTTGTCTATGAGTGCGAAACTGCGGGCGGGTTCAGTCACGAGTGTTTTTGCTCCGGCCGGACTGCCCTGCGGTTGGCTCGGGGCAGTGACCAGAAACAGAATCATCAGCCCTATTGCGGTCGCGCTCGTAACCCTCACTTTTTTTGTCGCTCCTGAAATTGTTCCCTTGCTGAAGTCTGCTCAGAAGTTGATTGAAGGGAAACTGGTCCCCGGGGCAGTCGGTGCTCGCTATGTCGCTGTGGCGCACAATATGTTGTAGCGGAATGTTGTACTTTTGCTGGAGCGAGCGGCAGAGTTCCTCAAGCGCCTTCATCTGCTTATCGCTTGGGTTCTCAGGACCTTTGCTGCCGTCGTGATTGTCTCGCCTGCTGAAATCACCTATCAGCGATATACCCAGGTACGAGTTGTACCCGCGGGCATGTGCACCCTCGCACCGGTCCGGCCTGCCGTGTTGCACGGTGCCATTCGGCAAAATGAGGTAGTGATATGCGACGTGATACACCTTGCCCGAGCATTCGATTTTGAATCCGCGTTGCTGGTGATACGAGTCCACTTCCTTTTCGCCCTTTGGGAGCTTATCCGACTGGATCGCAGCTGTATGGTGAATGACAATTCCCGTGGGTACTATTGTGTTCAGGAAGGACTCAAGTGAGTGTTCATATTTCCGAACGGCTTTGTCTTCTTTTCGGCGATTCGCATCATCCTTCGAGTAGACGCGCGAAGGCATCCGAATGTGTCCAGTGGCTTCGCTCGCGTGGAGCGCGCCGGTGTTCTCGACTTCATATGTCATATAGTCAGAGGACAGGTCGTAAGCGGTTACCAGCGCTTTGGTGCTCGCCAAAGGCGCCTTACGTTTCGATCTCTCGATCTCGAGTTGACCTGCTTGTAAAGACTTCGCCGCTCTTTCGCTTAACACTGCAATCATGAGAGCAGACGGGGCGCGCAAAGCTGTGCGCCCGGAAAACATGATCATTGTTGGCGTCTGCCAATCGGAGTCAGCGCGGCAGCTCGCAACTCCACGTATGTCGTGAGCAGCGGTATGTTGCGAGGGAATTGTAATTATGCACTTTGCCGCATTTAGAACAGAATCTGGAATGGCATCATCTGAGCGGCTGACCATCTCGAGAATCTGGGACGCCGCGCTGACCAGCGAATCGTTCTCGCGATCTTTTCCCGAACAGGCTATGGAAATGCACAGCGACAGGGCAGAAATTAGAACCAGCAAGAACGATTTCAAGCTATCCTCGAGCGAAGTTCGATTCCGCTCAGTTCAATTGCGTTGGCCGTCAAACCATCGAGACGCTGATGGAAACCTGCCGGGATCGGGAAACCCGGATACTACATGCGGCAAAGCGCGGTTCGCTCCTATTACTCATTGAGCCACTGTCTCTGCCGCCATCGCAGGGACCCGTTACAGGTTAAGCGGCGTTCGTGGGAGCAATGTTGTGGCACGGTAGTGCTACTGTCTAATACTCAGACTGCCATGAAAAAACACTCATTTCGCGAATTCCTGGAGTGGTAAGCATCAGAGTTCCTCGCAGGGAAGAGGTGCGAACATGGGAACCTGGTACAAGATGATCAAAGGACGATGCGTCATGTTGGTGGAGTATGGACTGATGACACTGTCAGCCAGTGGCCTACTTTACGTCTTTTTTTTTGCAATGACGCGCTAGGTAAAGGGCAATTACGGCATTACTACAATGAGCTTACGGATTTTGTAGGTAGAAAATGACGATCGTCACGCTTGCCTGCGATGACTAAATTCCTCTGCGAAACACTGCAGTCGTTAGGATTCTCACCCGGCAATCAAGTGCGATTGTATGGACGAAACTATGAGGTCGTGAGTGAACCCATAGTTGTCGCTCGCAATCTAGTTCTGATGGATGCGCTTGACGCAGATTCGGGACGAATCGAACGCCTACGGATTCCATTGCTAATCCTGCGCAAGGCAGCCTGACGCGTCCTGTGCAATCGTTGACGCCCGACTGGGGTCAATCGAGTTTTGCCAACCACGAGCGGCTCACCGTGTTTAGGTCACCTTGCTGCCGCACTGCGCTAGCCTGGAACCAGCGGCGGAAAAAATAGCGACCCCAAAGCGAAGCCCATCTTCGGCGCGCTTTTCATTTCAAGCGTCCGGCAAACAAAGCGGCCCACGAAACCATCAAAAGCCAAGCCCACAGCGCACTTCCAGGGGGAGGGAGCGCTGTGTGGCTTACCGCCTCCGTGCCAGAAACGGGGGCGGTTGTATTTCTCGAGCACGCTCACACAATACGCGCCAATTCTTAGCCCCGCAAGCGTAAATCGAGCACCTTGCCGAGCGTAGGCGGATCAGCCACTTAGTGGTGGCTGCACTCACACACTGTCTCAGTGAATAAAGGTCACACCATCCGACATGCGGTTGAGGATCAGCGGCTGTCCCACCATTTCCACGTACATCGTCCACGTTCCCGCGGGCACCAGCGTGGAGAGATCGAGCGAATTGGTCGTGACGGCCAGGTTGGAGGCAGCCAGATACAAGCTTCCGCCAGCATCAGCGAAATACACATTGAAGTGATGCACGGTGGAAGTCGTGGCATAGATCGAATCCGAGGCGGTCAGCGACCAGTTGAGGACGCTTCCTGAGATGGACGAGTTCACCGTATAGCAGTTGTCGATTCCATCTTCGACGCTTGTGCCTTCTTCGTAGTCGTTCCAGGTGATGACCTGAACGTAGGGAATCTGCGGGTTGGCGCCGCCGAAATATTTGGCGATTTCATTAGCAGTCTTCAACAGCACCTGTCCACACTGCTGCGCGACAACGCGATTCGTGCCCCAAGATGCGTTGTAATCATCAAACCCTTTATAAAGCGCCCCGATGGTGAGCTGGGACTGATGAGTCCGGCCTGAGCTGTAGAACGAGTCCAGGTACATTGGGCTGACACTGGTCTTCGACCCCCAATAAAACTGCTGGGTTGCAGTGTAGGCTGGAGGCTGCACCCAGCCAAATCTTCCGCCGTCGTAGGCATTCGCCGTGAATGATCCGAATTGAAAAATGTACTTGAACGGAATCGAATATGTATCCGTGTGTGCCTTGACCGTGGACCAGAGAGTGTTCCAGTCGGCGGAGGTCAAGATTGGCCAATCAGCCTTCCCTCCGAAGTAAGCGACCACCGGCTGTCCGTTATCGGTCCAATACACGGGACTAGATGCGTAGTTGCTGTTGATGTGATCCATCTCATTGATGAGTGCGTTTTGCAAGCAGGTCAAAGTAGCGGCCTCGGTTTGTCCGGAGGTGGGGCAGGTGGATTTGAGCGCACCCTTGTCTTCCATGATTCCGAACTTCAGCGGATAGCCGCTGCGGGCGTTCAGGTCAGCGAACAGCGCGTTCGTGGTTGCGAGATTAAAGCTTTGCTTCGAATCGAGCGCGCCATAGTAATCCACTAGAGTGATGTCGCACCCTTCAGAGAGCATGAAGGAATCCTGCGATGCGACTGTCGTAGGCAAATTCTCGTTATAGCCGACGCTCTTGTGCCCACTGCTTCCAAACCAGGGCTGGTATTCGCAGATCACACGGCCACTGAAACCGGGATACATCAGCTGCTTGATGCTGAGGTTCGAAACGTGGCCTGCCGGCGAAACTGGTGCGAGGGTTTCGGCACCGCCGTCCGCGGGGTTAGAACTAAAGCCCTCGAATAGTGACGTGCAATAAGGAAGATTTCCAGCCAAGTCTTCCGACGATGAGCAGAGGCTGGTGTTGTTCGAAACCTGCTGAACGTATGTTCCCGTCGAACTCTGGCCTCCAGAGCCGCCCGTAAGAGCTGTACCTGAAGGAATAGCCGTGAAAGATGCTTGCGGAAATCGAGTGTCATAGGTGACCGAGGTCAAAAAAGCGTAGTTGGCCTGCGATCCGGCGTACTTGGTTGTCATCGTGATCTTTGTCTTCGCAACAACCGCCGTCACCGGCGAAGACACGACGTTCAGCTTGGCCGCAAGCGCACTGGCGATTTGGTTCGCAGTCTTCTGTGAACCGGACTTGCTGTAATTTGCGGTAACGATAAAGCCGTTCACGCTAATCGTCACTTGCCCGGAATCATACGTCGGACATGTGGAGTTGCCGCACGGATAAGTTGGCCCCTGCAGAGATCCAGTGATGTTCACCCAACCAGTTGCGGGCGTCTGCGCCCGCGCAACGTTCCACGGTAAAAACAAAACCCACGAGACTGCAAGCACGCGCAGCTGTAACGGCATACAAATCCTCAGCACTGAATTGGGCTTGAAGCGGGCTGGAACCCCACCCGAACGGAGCACAGCAGAGACAAGTCCGAAGCGGCTGATGAAAGTGTACTTACATTCCGAATTGCGGGGAAGAATTTTCCGCAGAATTTGCTGGAAATATGCCGAGAATCGAGGGATTTGTCAGGTGTTTTGCTTAGACAGTGGCGTAGAGAACCGCGCGCGGTGCCAGTTGGGATCTTCTATCCGAGCCGCTCAATGAGTGATATGCAGATTTGTCGCGAGTTCGACCTGGCGTGCCAGGTTACGCCAACTTCGATGACAGAATTTGTCAATCGTTCGGCAACGTATCCAAAGGAATGACCACGGAGCGCAATCGAACCGCTAACCAGTGAATTCTCTGGGGCTTGCAAATCGTTTCTTGCACAGCTGGTAAGAGGCATTGGCAACTGGACTAGCACCCAATGTACGGCAAGATCACGGGAGGGTCGACAGTGTACCCCAACAACTCTGCGGCACAACGGCGTGAGCAAAGATGGAAGAGGGTATTGCCTTTGAGGGTATCGATCCAAGATGGAGCAGGTCGGTCAACGCAGCTTGCGTACACACTTGACATTAGCAATCACGGAGCGCGACTAGGAGCCATCCGAGGAAATATTCCAATTGGTGCGAAAGTGTGCTCCAGTATGGTCAGCGCAGGATTCCATCTCGCGTAATTTGGGTGAAGCAACAAGAAGGGACAGACGAACAGCAGATTGGCGTGGAGCTTCTCGTTGCCGAAGGCAGCGATGCGTGGGGAATTGATATCAATCCCGCAACCATGAGCAACGAACCGGAGCCAGAAGTTGTATGCGTGTAACCGCCATGTCCAACGACACCAGTCGATTCTCTGGTGAACTCGATAGCGGGCTAAGCTAGTGTTGTTGCGGGGAACGTAATGCCCCAGAAGTTGTTCGTGTCCTCTTGCACAACTCAATTCCATAGGTGTGCTGCCCACCTTGCTGCATTGATCTCGCTGACGATTCGTGCGGAAACCTGAGTACCCCGCTTGTTCCTTACCAAAATGGTTGCGCCGATCAATAGCTGACGGTTGAGTTGAACTGCCGCTCCATGCTTACTGAGGTCAATCGCTTTTGCAGAGACCGAGAACGAACCCTGAACGTGGTCCTCACCAGAAACGCCGATCGCTGTGTTGAGGGTGATGCGAGTACTTCGACGTCTTAATAACTGAGTACGTGCAACGGCTGGTGCGGCCATTTGGTCTTCCTTTGGGCGGGCGAGTTGCGAATGGGCTAGAGACTATCGAGGGGGCGAACGGGTCGCAATTTACGTCGGTTACCACCGCTTTGGTGACCGTTGCGCAGCTGACCAAGGGTTTCGCTAGCCATGGCTCTTTGAGCTTGGTGCGTTTTCTCTGGCAAGAGAAAAAAAAACGTCCAGGCGTGAGACGAAAGCGCCGGACGGCGAAATGGCTGGTCTCTGAAAAGACACAAGCTCTATTCAATTCTTTCTCTTTGCGTAAACCTTTGGCAATCCCTCGAAAGATGCAGATCAACCTTCTTGTGCTGGGCATCAGCTGTTGCAGACGATTGCTATGCAGCCTCTCCACGTCTTGAGCTGGTTGTTCTGCTATGAGGCCGACCTTTGTCCAGGCTGTGTGCGTTCAGAAGTTTGAATCTGAGCTTGCGGTCAATTCTTATAAGAACCGGCTTGCTTTTCTTAACGGCCTCTCGTACCTCGAAGTAGAGAAGAAGGAGACCGAGTATCGCGAGTACCCCCAAAGAGCATGGCAAGAGCCACGCCTGTGTGTGCGAAGTCATGGTCGCTCAGCATGAGGTCAAAGCGCGGCACCGGTCAATCCCTCCAAAGGTGTAGAAGGCTCCGAATGCCGCGCTGGTTGCGGTGTTTGGGCTAGTGAAGCAACTGGTAGGTAACGCCAGCGATCGAGACCACGATTATTCCTATTAACGCAACATCAGTAGGAGCAACTTTATAGCGGTGCAATTTTTCACTCTCCTGCAGACCTGTTGGGGAGGGCTTGGAAAGAGAAGCAAACTGCAACGTCGATTTTAGCAAGTCCGCCACTGAAAACATTTTGCGCTGCTGTGGAAAGTGGCAGCCCAAAAGGGTGATCGGGCGGGACCAGCGCGAATGGCGCGTACCCGAAATCACCTAACTATGGACTGCAATTGCCTGGTAATGCCGCTATTTTCGAGCTAGCTCAGATTGGCAGGTGTCGTGCTTCTAGTGACCTGTTCGGTTGAATCAAATTCCGTCCCCAGGGGGTTGCTTGCGCGCTACCAATCTGAAACTCTCAATTCTCGCCCTGGTTCTCATGGCCACCCTGGCCATGGCACCTATGGCTTCAGCAAACACTATTACAACTTTGAGTCAAGGTTCATACACAGCGGTGTTGAACGTCGGCACGGGCACCGCGACTCTCACCCTGAGTGGTCCGACCTCTAGCTTTTTCGTGAGCCAGATCGCGATCAACTTAGGTGGTAACAATATATTGGTCACCAGCGGTTCAGCTTCGAACGGCACGTGGACCTTCCAGAACGGCCTGAATTCGGTAAATTGCAGTGGAACCGGTAATTGGGCCTGCGCCATCACCGCTACTGGCCAAGCTGGTAACACCTTGTCTCTCACTTGGAATTTTACCGGCGCGCCTACGTCCGGTCCCTACAGCGTGCAGTTCAACGTCTGCAGCACATCAGTTGCGTGCACACCTGGCAAGAACGGGTTCATTACGAACTTCTCGCAGAGCGGCACTCCGGTTAATACGCCTCCTCCGGTCCCAGAACCCGGCACGCTCGGTCTTCTCGGAACTGGTTTGGTGGGTATTGCTGGATTAGTGCGGCGACGCTTCTCGTCTTAGGCTTTCGATTCGACTTGTCCTCCAACTCGTCGCCCCGCGGTGAAAGCCGCGGGGATTTTTTTTTCCGGGGACAGCATCAAAGCGTCCATCGGAAGACCCGAGGAAAGGGGCGGCTCGCATCCGTGCAGCCGGTGACGGCAGCCAGCAAAGTGGCGGCGCCAAGAAGCACGAGTAGATCAATCATTTGTCAGTTGTCGTAATCGGGCGTGGGTGTTGAAAAAGTAACGGAGATCAGCAGGTGAGATTGAGCGAAAGCGTGTTAGAACCTCGACATGCTGCGCTGGATTTCAATGTTCGGAGGCCTGCTGGATTATGATGGGGCACCAAGCTCGCTCAGAAGCGCTGTTTTATTACTTCCGCTTGGACGACCAGATTCCTGAAACTCATCTGCTGCGACTAATCGACAAGCATGTCAGCTTCGACTTTGTGCGGCAGCAACTGAAAGGCAGCTACAGTGACACCGGGCGCCTTCCGTGGATCCCGAGTTGCTGCTGCGCATTCTGCTGATCGGATACCTGTATGGCATCAGCAGCGAGCGCAAGCTGGTGGAAGAACTGAAAATGCATCTGGCCTGGCGGTGGTTAACCGGGCTGGGGTTCGATCAGGAGATTCCGCATCATTCTACGTTTTCCAAGAACCGACACGGACGATTTCAGGCGTCGAAGCTGTTCGAGCAGTTGTTTGAGCAGATCGTGCGGCAGTGTGTGGAAGTGGGATTGGTAGAAGGCAAGCACCTGTCGGTGGACGGCAGTTTTGTGGAGGCGAATGCCGCGAAGGAGAGCCGTATTCCACGTGAGCAGTTGGCGGAAGCAGCGCAGGTGAATCACACGGTGCGGCAATATCTGCGAGAAGTGCAAGAACAGAACCCGGTCGAAGAGCCCGTGCACGAGCAGGATCAGGTGTCGACGACCGATCCCGATTCCACGTATGCGACCAAGGGTGGCGCGCCAGCTCGTCTCGGTTACTACGATAATTATCTGGTCGACAACAAACTGTGTAATCGTGGGCGTGCAAGCCACGGCAGCGCGCATGAGTCAGGAAACGGTGGCCGCACAGAACATGCTCATCCGCTTTGCAGAGTGGCGAGGAGGAAAACCAGAATCCGTCGCGGCCGACACAACCTACGGGAATGGAGAGTTTCTGCAATGGCTTGCGGATCACAGCATCACTCCTTACATGCGCACCCGGGACAGCATCCACCGCAAGAACAGCCCTTACTACGGACCGGAACGTTTCACCTATGACCCGGAAAACGATCGCTACATCTGCCCTGCGGGGCAGCCACTCAACTATGGTGGTCGCAATCTGCGAAACCGCACTTACGCCTACATCGGAACGCGGAAACGATGCGGCGCCTGTGCGCTGAAAGCGCAATGCACTGGCGGAGCATTCCGGTTCCTTGCAATCCACATGGATGAACCAGCCCGGCAACGCGCACGCGACCTTGTCAAGACACCGGAGTTCGCAGCGGCACAACGGCATAGAAAGAAAGTGGAGGCTTTGTTCGCCGAACTGAAGAATCAGATCGGGTTGCGCCGCTTGCGCCTGCGACGCATGAAGTTCGTTCGGGAGCAGTTCTTCCTGGCGGCAGCTGCGCAAAACCTCAAACCCTTGGTTCGCTTCCTCAGCCAGCCAACAGCACCGCTCGCCGTCAGCAACTAGAACCAGAAAACGGTTCGGCAGGCACACACCACCCGCAATAGAGCATTCCAATCAGGGACTTTTTCAACACCCACTCTCCATATCACTCAATGAGACCATAGAAGGCGAATGGAAAGCGCAAAGTTGCGATATCGCCTGGTATCAATAACTGAGACTGGGCGAGCGGAGGCGTCACCAATGGTCGCTACGGAGCATAGTTTGGATTTAACTTTTTGGCTTGGGCGAGGTCAGCCTCAGCGCCGCTATCGTCACCGGCAACCCGCTTGGCCATACCGCGATAATAAAGCGCCTCCACGTCATCTGGTACGAGCTGGAGTGCGTGGTTGAAGTCCTCAAGAGCGAGTTCAATTTTTCCATTCTTGCTGTGCGCAATACCTCGATTCTTGATGGCAATGGCGTAGTCAGGCTTGATTTGGATTGCCCGATCATAGTCCTGTATGGCCCGATCGTAGTTTCCGGTTAATCGGTATGCATTGCCGCGATTCCCGAACGCTTGGTGGAAATTCGACTTGATCTTGAGCGCTTCATCGAAATCCTTTATCGCCCGTTCATAGTCGCCCTTTTCGGAGTACACCGTCCCTCTTGCGTAGAAACTCGTGGCCGAAGCAGGGTCGTTCCCGACAACTTGATCAAAATCGTGTATTGCACGTTCATATTCCTTCGTATCGCGATAAGCCCACCCGCGCTCGTAAAGTGCACTGCCGTCATTGGGCTGAAGAAGCAAAATTTTCGTAAGATCCTGAATCTGCTGCTCGAAGGCTCGTTTTGCTCCATATGCTTTACTGCGATGGAACAACCCACTTGCGAGAATCTCGGCTCCGGCACCGTTCACACTCTTCATATCAAACGCCTGAATCACGCGGCTGCACGCCTGGATCGTGCGATCAGTGTCAGATCGATCCTGCTCGCATTCCTTCAAATCCTTGGCCCTAAACGTCTCCGCAATGGACGTCCCGGCCAATACCAGAGAAGCGAAAACTAATGCCATAAACATTTTCATAGAGACCTCTTCTTGCCATCGGAATCAATAGCGTGTCCACAGCGATCCCCGGGCGCGCACTCGTCGTAAATCGCCAAGGTTCTTACCGAAGGAAGCAGGCTAATAGGAACTAGGGCGTTCAGCCGAAGCGCCCAATTCACCGCGCTGCCTGTAGCGCTCAAAGCTTACGCCTGCCCAGTTGGATTTCCAACGTTTTGGGCGGCGAGGACGACGTGCTCTAATCCTCAACCACGACAACGTGCGGCAAGTCGTCCTTGACTTCCCCTTGTCACTTGCTGCTCCGCGAGAACGGATTATAGGCTTGCGCTCCTACGTGGAAATTTCGGCTTAAAAGAGATGACTGGGACGCAGAAGTAGGTTTCGCTCCAGCAACATAGCACCCGATCTCTGGTTGATCGGCAATTGACTTTCGGTGTATTGCCGCGCACGGGCCTGTCTGCGATTATGCGCACTCGAGGATGAGTTCAAAACACTTAGGAGAACGAATATGAAAACACTCTGGGGAGATAGATTTTGCGGGAATGCGAATTTCAGCACAAGGCGAATCGGGAGAGCCCTTGTTGTCGCCGTTTTCATGTGGCAGTTAGGGAGCATGCCGCCTTTTGCGAAAGGAGCGGAGGACAGCAGCGGGTTGTTGAAATTTAGTCACGCGGAGTACATGAAGGCAACCTCGGGCGGACAGAAGAAGGCGGAACCTGCAATCAAAGGGGACCTGTGCTTTAACACAGCGCAAAAGAAGATTGAGTTCCGCAGCGGAGACGCTGCTCCAGCGTTCAGTGTCAGCTACGATTCGATTAAGTCGTTGCTATACGAACAGGCCGCAAAACCGCGGTATACGGAAGCGGTCCTGATCTCGCCCATATTCCTGCTATCCCATTCGAAAAAGCACTATCTGACACTTCAGTACACGGACGCCACGGGCGTGGGCCAGTTCCTGATCATTCACCTGGATAAAAGAAACGCTCGCGAGGCGATTGCAGCCGCTGAATCGCAAACGGGTAAGGCAGTTGAGCGAGTGGAAGAGAAGTAAAGCTCGTCCTGGTTGCTGTCAGTGGATTTGTTGCTGTGTATTGTTTTGGCCCAGTTTTTTGCTCGGCTCACGAAACTTCTTGGAATTGGCGCCCTCAGGCGCAGGAGGAAACCATGAAAGGCGAAGTCAAGTGTTTCAACCCATCGAAGATTGCGTTGTTGACCGCGATATTTGCGTTGGCTGCTGGCGCGCAGGTGTTTGCTCAGAGCTCCAGTGATTTTTCCGGTCTTCAGAGGCATGTCAATAAGCAAGTAACCGTCGAAACCCAGGACGGCCAGGTCACGGGCCGACTCCTGCGCGTAGAAGAGAGCAGGCTCGTTGTTTACGAGAATGCAGCTCCGAAAGCCATCGCCCGGGAGTCAGTGAAGAGAGTGATGAAGCACAAATCGAGAC
>JBKPSP010000194.1:0-25801 GCA_046735175.1 Acidobacteriota bacterium | reverse complement strand
CATCGGCGCGGAGGTTGCGTGCAATTTTTCTCGTAGAGACGTTGCTTTCAACGTCTTTGCCGGCAGCGGCACAGATTTTGCCGGCCCAGGCAAGACGTTGCAAGCAACGTCTCTACAGACTGGTTTGGGGGACTTCCGTCTTCCTCTTCTCATTTCCTCTCGCACTGGCTATCAGAACCTTTGCCGCCTGATTACCAAAATGAAGCTGCGCTCTAAAAAAGATGAAGGCGCAGTCTTCGAGCAAGAGCTTGAGCAACATTCACAGGGATTGATCTGCCTCACCGGCGGAGACGACGGCCCGTTCGCGCATGCATTAAGAACCGGCGGATTCGAAGCCGCACGAAAATCAGTCGAACATCTCGCGCATATTTTCGGAAAGCACAATGTTTACGTCGAACTGCAGCGCCATTACCGGCGCGAGCAGGAACTCCGCAACCGTGCTGCGGCTAAAATCGCGCGGTATCTCGATCTTCCGCTGCTCGCCACCAATGGCGTGCGTTATGCGACACCGGAGGCCCGCGAGCTTGCCGATGTTTTCACCGCATTACGAAGTCATTGCACCATGAACACCGCCGGTCGCATGCTCACGCGCAATTCCGAGTGTCATTTGAAATCCCCGGCAGAAATGCAAAAGCTCTTCGCCGACCTGCCTGAAGCAATTGCGAATACAGTCGAGCTTTCTTCGCGCCTTGAATTCACGCTCGAAGACCTCGGCTATGAATTCCCAAAATATCCCGTGCCCGAAGGCGAAAGCATGATGTCGTTCCTTCGCGAGCGTACTCGCGAAGGCTTTCGCTCCCGCTATGGACGCTTCGATTCCGACCTGCAAGAGAAGGCCCGCCGCCAGATCGATTACGAACTCACGTTGATCGAAAAGCTCAAGTTGCCAGGATATTTCCTGATCGTGTGGGACCTTGTCCGCTACTGCCGCGAAGAAAATATCCTCGTGCAAGGCCGCGGATCAGCCGCTAACAGCGCAGTTTGCTATTCACTCGGAATTACCGCCGTCGATCCGGTTCGCATGGAGCTTCTTTTCGAGCGATTCCTCTCCGAAGAGCGCGGCGAGTGGCCCGACATCGATCTCGATCTCCCCAGCGGCGACGAGCGCGAAAAAGTCATTCAGTATCTCTATCGCAAGTATGGCGAGCGCGGCGCTGCCATGACTGCGAATGTCATTACTTATCGCAGCCGCATGGCTTCGCGCGAGATTGGCAAAGTCCTTGAATTTGATGAAGAAACCCTAAACAAACTTTCCGCCGCGGTTGCGCATTGGGAGTATCGCGACGAGCACGACACGTTTGATCATCGATTCCGCGATGCTGGGCTCGACATCAGTCATCCGCGCATTCGCAAATATTTCGAGTTGTGCGAAGCCATTCAGGATTTGCCTCGCCACCTCGGCCAGCACTCCGGCGGCATGGTTATCTGCCAGGGGCAACTCGACTCGGTCGTTCCCCTCGAGCCTGCATCTATGCCCGGCCGCGTGGTCGTGCAATGGGACAAAGAAGATTGCGCCGACCTCGGCATCATCAAAGTTGACCTGCTCGGTCTCGGCATGATGGCCGTGCTCAAAGATTCCATCAACCTGATTCGCGATCACTATGGCGAAGAAGTAGAACTCGCGCACCTCCCGGCGGATGACGAAGAAGTTTATTCAACCCTGCAGAAGGCCGACACCGTCGGCATGTTCCAGATCGAAAGCCGGGCGCAGATGTCCTGTCTGCCGCGCCTCATGCCGAAAAAGTTTTATGACATTGTGGTGCAAGTCGCGATCATCCGCCCTGGCCCGATTGTCGGGCAAATGGTGAATCCTTATTTAGAGCGGCGACAGGGGCGGCAGGCCGTCACTTACGCGCATCCGTCGCTCGAACCCGTTCTCAAGCGAACTCTGGGCGTTCCGCTTTTTCAGGAGCAGCTTTTGAAGATGGCAATGGTGGTGGCGAATTTCAGCGGTGGAGAAGCCGAAGACCTGCGCCGCGCCATGGGATTCAAGCGCTCAGAAAAACGCATGCGCGAAATCGAATTCAAGCTTCGGGCCGGCATGACGCAGAACGGCATCTCGCAGGAAGCACAAGAGCAGATCGTGCTCTCAATCACCTCATTCGCGCTCTATGGATTTCCCGAATCCCACGCCGCCAGCTTCGCCCTGATCGCATACGCCAGCGCTTATCTGAAGCAGCATTACCTCGCGGCGTTTACCGCGGCCCTTCTGAACAATCAGCCGATGGGCTTTTACAGTCCAGCTACGATAGTCAAAGATGCGCAGCGCCACGGCTTGAAAGTGCTGCCGATCGATGTGATGAAGTCGGAGTGGGAGTGCACGATCGAAGCCGTCAGCCATCAGCCGTCAGCCATCAGTGAGCACTCAGCACTCAGCATTCAGCATTCAGAAAACCTCGTCGTCCGTCGTCCGTCGTTCGTCGTTCGCAAAAATGCAGCCATCGGTCATCGGTCGTCAGTCGTCGGCCAAGACTCCGCCCTCGGTCGTCGGTCGTCGGTCGTCAGCGAAAACCCAGCCCCGAAGGGGCGGCCCAGCTTAGCCCAGCGCGACAGCGCTGGGAAAGGCAAGGGAAATAGTTCAAGTCCCGTAGGGACGACCGAGTTAATACAGGAAAATTATGAAGAGTTGGGCCAACAGCCAACGACCAGCGACCAACGACGTTTCCCACAACAACCTGCTCTCCGCCTCGGCTTGCGTTATGTGAAGGGATTGCACGAAGCAGCCGGCCGCGCCATCGCGGAACAGCGAAAACGGCAACCGTTCGCTTCCATCCACGATCTGGTACGCCGCGTCCCAGAACTGCGCAAAAACGAACTCAACACGCTCGCCGAAATCGGCGCATTAAATTCAATTTCACCACAACGACACAGGGACACAGGGAAGATCGGGTCATCGGGTCATCTGAGGCCATCTTTAGATGACCCGATCACCCGATCACCCGATCACCCGATTCTTTTCCATCGCCGCGACGCGCTCTGGAATGCCTCCGCCGCCGCAAATCCATCTGGCGCTTTGCTTGAAGATCTTCCCGAGCCCGACCGCAAATCTCCTTTGAAAATGATGACCGACGAAGAGCGGCTGGTTGCCGATTTTCGCGGTACCGGCATGACCGTGGGCCCGCACCCCATGGCTTATCATCGAGGGCGCATGGATCAACTTGGTGTGAAGAAAGCCGGCGATCTACGTCAACTGCGGGCGGGGAAAAAAGTTCGCATTGCGGGTGGTGTGATCGCGCGCCAGCGTCCCGGCACCGCCAAAGGTTTTGTCTTTCTCAGCCTGGAAGATGAAACCGGAGTTTCGAACGCGATTGTCACTCCCGATCTGTTTCAACAGAACCGCCTGCTGCTCTCCACCGAACAATTCCTCATGATCGAAGGCACATTGCAGAACCAGGATGGCGTTGTTTCGGTGAAAGCCTCAGCTGTTTCCCCTATTCGAATCACTCGCGCGCAAACCACCTCGCACGATTTTCATTAATCCCATCACACAATAACGTTTTGCTGTTCCACGCCGCGTTGATACTGCGAATTCCTTTTGGGAAAAGAAGAAATTTTTTATACCGTTTTTCACACTTCCACAGCAGTGGCAGCAGTATCATAGGACTAATCCGCCACAAAGATGTACAGCCGTTGGGTTGTTTCGTCCGTGTGTGGCCCATTCACATGAATTAAGGAGTTGCAAGAAATGGCCAAAGCAAAAACCCCTCGTGTAACCAAACCCCGAGCCTCGAAAAACGTCCTCCAGATGCCCGAAAATGGGACCAATGCAAATGGAAATGGAAACGGGTTCTCGCCAGTTGATGTTGAAACCGAAATTCGTTTGCGTGCTTATGAGATTTATGAGCAGCGCGGTTCTACGCCCGGCGACGAAACTGAAGACTGGCTTGTAGCCGAGCGCGAAGTTCTGGCCCGCCGCGCCCAGCACAGCCGGACCGCCTGATTCTGATTTGAATTTGTCACTTTGATCCACCCTTCGTGCTCCCAGAGGGTGGCTTCCGTGCGAGTTCCGTTTGCCTCGGCCCCGCAATTCTGAAAAAATGATCCTGCACCATGGCTGAACTAGGCAGTTTTGTCCTTCTGCTGGCGCTTGCCCTGAGCGGATATTGCCTGCTTGCGGGATTAACCGCCCTTGTCATTCATCATCCGGCAGCCGAAAGGCTCGGAGAAACGGCGCGCCGCGCCGGCGTCGCCACCTTTGGCGCCGTTTTTCTCGGCGCAGCAGTGTTAGTGATCGCGGCGTTCAGCAACAATTTTTCCATCGCCTACATTCTTCACCACAGCAACCGCGACCTGCCCTGGCCTTATAAGCTCGCGACTCTTTGGTCTGGACAGGAAGGTTCGTTGCTGTTCTGGGCGCTGTTGCTCTCGACCTATGGATTGGTGCTGCGTCTGCGGCACAAAACCGACGAGCGCCTGTTCGCTCACGCATCCGTCATCATCGCCGCAGTGCAGGTCTTCTTTCTCCTGCTGTTGAATTTTGCTGCCAAGCCGTTCGCGCTCATGGAAGGTAGCATTCCTGCGGACGGCAACGGCCTCACTCCACTTCTTCAATATCCCGAGATGGTCATTCATCCTCCCATGCTCTATCTCGGTTATGTGGGCTTCACCGTTCCGTTTGCATTCGCGCTTGCCGCGCTGATCATGAAGTACCCAGGTGAGAAGTGGATTCACATCACCCGCCGCTGGACGATGGTGACCTGGGGATTTCTCACTGTCGGAATCTTTTTAGGAATGCACTGGGCGTATAACGTCCTCGGCTGGGGCGGCTACTGGGGATGGGACCCGGTCGAAAATGCGTCAGTCATGCCGTGGTTCACGGGCACTGCATTTCTTCACTCGGTGATGATGCAGGAAAAGCGTGGCATGCTGAAAACCTGGAACATGTGGCTGATTTTCTCCACGTTCCTGCTGGCGATTTTCGGCACATTCCTGACCCGGAGCGGCGTGGTCAATTCGGTGCACGCCTTCGCGCAATCCTCGATTGGCGACTGGTTCGTGACGTTTATTGCGATCACGGTGGCCGTCTGCGTCTACTTCTATTGGAAGAACCGGTCTCACCTGCGCGGCGAGCACAGACTCGAGTCGCTGGTTTCGCGCGAATCAAGTTTTCTTTTCAATAATCTCCTTCTCCTTCTGGCATGCTTTACCGTGCTCTGGGGAACACTGTTCCCGGTGCTGTCTGAGTGGATTCAAGGACACAAGGTCACCGTGGGGCCGCCGTTCTTTAATAAGGTCAGCATTCCCGTCGCACTCCTTCTCTTATTGTTGACTGCGGTAGGCCCGCTGCTTGCCTGGCGCAAGACTTCACTAGAGAGTCTGAAGCGCAATTTCCTGTGGCCTAGCATGGGAGCGCTGATCGTCGGCGGGATCCTCCTCTCCACGCCGGTCTCCTGGGGTGGTCCGTTCGGTCTGCGCCCCTGGCATGACATCTCGCATTTCTACTCGCTCATGGCGATCATGCTTTCGGTGCTGGTCGCGCTCACCGTGATCTCTGAATTCATACGCGGCGGACGGGTGATCTCCGGTCACACGGGCCAGGGCCTGTTCGCCTCAATGGTCCACCTGGCACACCGCAACACACGCCGCTATGGCGGATACATCGTGCATGTGGGCGTAATCATCGTCTTCATCGGATTTGCAGGTGCCGCATTCAACCAGGAAGCCGAAAAAGAGATGAGCTTCGGCGATCACATGGGCATCGGCACCTACGACGTCGTCTGCCAGTCTTACACGCAGGAAGAGAACCCAAATTACAGCGCCGATGTCGGCATTCTGCAGGTGTTCAAAGGCGGGAGGCAGATCGCCACGCTTTATCCCGAGCAGCGTTTCTATCCTGCAAGCGGTGAGCAACAGCACATGCCCGCTGTGCGGTCGAGCTTGCAGGAAGATCTCTATCTGGTTTATGAGGGGCAGAATCCGGACACGGGACGTCCGATTATCAAGGCGCACCTGAATCCCCTGGTGTCATGGATCTGGGTGGGCGTTCTGGTGATGATCTTCGGGACCATCTTCGCGCTGGTTCCGAACGCGGTGCCGGTTCGTTCTGCCGTAAGGGTCAGCACGCCTGCCGACGTCCGTGCCCATCCGGCCCCGGTTGGAGCCGGAGACTGATGTCTTTTTCTGACAAAACTTGGGCGCGTCGTCTGGCAACACTGTTCGCGGCGGTCCTTCTATTCCTTGGTGCCGATACCTCCCGCGTGGATCGTCTCGGGCATCAGGTCATTTGCATGTGCGGTTGCAATCAGGTCCTGCTTGAGTGCAACCATCTCGGCTGTCCTTATCTTTCGCGCATGAAGCAGGAGCTCACGGCGGCGGTTGATCGCGGCGACTCGGATAAAGCCGTCATTCAGGCTTTCGTCCAGACCTACGGCACACTGGTGCTTGCGGCGCCGACGACCATGGGCTTCGACCGGGTCGCCTGGATCATGCCTTACCTCGCGCTGCTTGCCGGGATAACTCTGGTTGTGCTGGTGGTGTGGGTGTGGCGGAAACGGCCCACGCCGGTTCACGCCAGTGTTCCTGCGCCGGTTCGTGGCGACGACCTTGCCCGCTTTCGCGAGCAGGCGCGCCGGGAGGCGGACCTATGATCTGGGGTTGCGTCCTGGTTACCGCAGCTGCGATCTTCTATGTGTTTAGTGTGCCGGACGCCGTGACCGCCGGCCCCATCAAGACGCGCCTCAACTACTTGCGCGAGCGTAAGGAGGTTGTGTACGAAAACTTGCGCGACCTGAACTTCGATTACAAAGCCGGAAAGCTGCCGGAAGTCGACTATCAGAACATGAAGAACTCGCTCGAAGAGGAAGCAGCGGCCGTACTCGCAGAAATCTCGCGAATCGAATTTGGCGGTCCTGCTCCGGGTGGTAAGAAAGGCCAGAATTGAACGTCATCTCCAAGAAACCGATTTTGATTCTGGCCACCGCGTTGTTCTCTGCCGTGGGATCCATGAGGGCTGCGACACTCACGGGTACGGTCACCAACGGCACCACCAACAAGCCTTCTGCCGGAGACGAAATTGTTTTCATCAAGCTCGGCGCAGGTATGGAAGAAGTTGCGCACGCAAAAACTGACGCACAGGGAAAATTCAACTTCAACTTCGATGATGGCGGCTCGCCCCATCTCGTGCGCGCCATCCACCAAGGTGTGACATACCACAAGATGGCGCCCCCGGGAACGGACTCGGTCTCAGTCCAGGTTTTTGATGTCGCGAAAAAAGTCGAGGGCGTTCATGCCGTCGCGGATTTGATGTACGTACAAACTTCTCAAGGCCAACTCGGCATCACGCGCATTTTTGCCGTCGACAACAACTCGAGTCCTCCGCGCACGCAGATGAATGACGCCAACTTCGAGTTCTTCGCGCCGGTGAACGCGGAGATCGACGACGCCGACGCCCGCACCGAAGGCGGTCAGCCTCTCAAGATTTCACCTACCCCGCAATCTGAAAAAGGCCGCTATGCGTTGAGTTTTCCGCTGCGTCCGGGAAAAACAGAATTTCAGGTCACGTACCATCTGCCATATTCCGGCAAGGCCACGATTGATCCGCACATCATCTATCCCTTGCAGCATTTCGTCGTCATGATGCCGAAGACGATTAACTTCTCCCCGTCGCAGAAGGGCGTTTATCAGGACAAACAACCGCCCGACCTGCAGGATGCGATTGCCGAAGTAGCCAGCAATCCGCAACCGGGACAGAAGCTCAACTTCGATATCTCCGGCGAAGGCGTGATGCAGGACCAGTCTCAAAACGCCGGGAATCAAGGCGCGGGCTCCGCGGGCGCTGATAACCGTCCGGGCGGCGGACTCGGCAGGCCAATCGAGGCGCCTGATCCGCTGGAAAAGTCTGCCCTGCAGGGTCAAGGCGGCGTTCTGTCCTACCGGGTGATCACTCTGATCGGCCTGGGTGCGCTTCTGTTCGGCGGTGCGCTTTGGACAATTCGCCGTGCTCCGACTCCGGCCGTTGCAGCCACAGGCCCAACCGCTCTACTGGATGCTCTGAAAGAAGAGCTCTTTCAGCTCGAAATGGAGCATAAGCAGGGACAGATCTCCGACAAGGACTACACCTCCGCCAAGGCAGCGCTCGACCAGACTCTCGCGCGCGCAATCCGTCGCAAGGGCTAAATTCGCGCGGATTTCGCGGACCGCGCGGATCGCAAAAGGAAAGTCTGGCCACGGATTTTCACGGATCTGCACGGATCAAAAAAGAAAAGAATGCGTGCAAATCAGTGTTCATCCGTGACGGTTTTTCGTCCTCTTACCTCAGCGAACTCTGCGATCTCTGCGGTTAAACGCTTTTTGAGCAGCTAAACCTGAACTAAATTCTGGCCTTAGATTTACCGGATCTGCATGGATCAAAAGCAATAAGACAAATCCGTGAAAATCCGTAAGAATCCGTGGCTGGCTTTTCTCTGCGAACTCTGCGCTCTCTGCGGTTAAAAGCTTTTCCTGCAAGAAGGCGCCCAAGCTTCGTTCCTTCAACGACATGCATCCGCTGCCCCGCCGGAGCATCTATCTTGTAGGGGCTAAATATGGGGAATACCTTTAAAACGGCTTTCTTACTGACCGCACTCACGCTGTTGCTGATGTTTCTCGGCCAGGCGTTCGCTGGACAGAACGGCATGCTCATGGCTCTGATCATCGCCGCAGTGCTGAACTTCGTCTCCTATTTTTTCTCAGACAAGTTGGCTCTCGCCATGTATCGCGCTCAGCCCGTGACTCGTGAGGAACTTCCGCGCGCCTATAACATCGTCGAGCGTCTTACCCAGAAGGTCGGCCTGCCGATGCCGAAGATCTTTGTGATCCCGACCGATTCGCCTAATGCGTTCGCCACCGGACGAAATCCGCAACATGCTTCGGTGGCCGTCACCCAAGGCATTCTGAATCTCTTGACCGACGAGGAACTCGAAGGGGTGCTGGCGCACGAACTCGGGCACGTTCGCAATCGCGACATCCTGATCAGTTCGATCGCGGCCACCATCGCAGGCGCAATCACGTTCCTGTCGCGTTTCGGGTTCTTTTTCGGCGCCGGAAACCGCGATGAGCGGAACCAGGGCGGCGGTATTGGGGCCCTGCTTATGCTGATCCTTGCGCCGATTGCCGCCATGCTGATTCAACTCGCCGTCTCGCGCTCACGCGAGTATCAGGCAGACGAGACCGGCGCGCACTTCACGGGTAATCCGTACGCGCTGGCCAGCGCGCTCGCCAAACTTGACGCCTATTCGAAGCGGCTGCCGCTGCAGGCGACCCCCTCCACTGCGCACCTGTTCATTATTCAGCCGTTCCTGGGAGGCTTTGGAAGCTTGTTCATGACGCATCCTCCGATTGCAAAGCGAATCGAACGGCTCACTGGAAGGCCGGCTGAGTTCACGATGCAGTGAAAATCAGCTACTGGCTTTTAGCTTTTAGCTCTTAGCTGAAGTCTCTTGGATCCAGGCTAAAGGCTAATAGCGAAAAGCTTTTGAAGTCACTTAGGTAACCATCGAACACTACGACCCCATAGTAGAATCCGTCCATGTCGCTCGAATCCGTTATTGCCGCTTCGCACCGCGCCACCCGGCTCGAAAATGAACTCAAAAAAGTCATTCGCGGCAAAGATGAAATCGTCCGCCTGGCGCTGGTTTCGGTCCTCGCTCGCGGGCACCTTTTGATCGAAGGCGTTCCCGGCGTAGGCAAAACCACGCTGGCTCATGCACTTGCGCGGGCTCTGGGCTGCAGCTTCCAGCGCGTCCAGTTCACCAGCGACATGCTGCCTTCCGACATCATCGGCATTTCGATTTATTCAGCCACTGAGCAGAAATTCGAGTTCAAGCGTGGCCCGGTATTCACCAATGTGCTGCTTGCGGACGAAATCAACCGCACAACACCGAAAACGCAGTCCGCTTTGCTCGAAGCCATGAATGAGGGACAGGTCACAGTCGACGCGCAATGCTTTCCGTTGCCGCAGCCGTTCCTGGTGATTGCCACCCAAAATCCGGTTGAGCACCATGGCACATTTCCTTTGCCCGAATCGCAGCTAGACAGGTTTCTCATGCGGGTGCAAATGGGATATCCAGACAGCCGGTCGGAGCGAGAGATTCTTCGCGCCGAAGCCGGGACTGCGCAACTTGAAAACCTTGAGCCGGTACTGACGGGAGCGGACGTGATAGAGATGCAGCAGGTTGTCACGCAGGTGGAAGTTGACGATTCCCTCGTGAACTATGCCCTGGAAATTGTCGCCCGCACCCGCAAGCACGAGAAACTGACTCTGGGTGTGTCTCCTCGTGGATCGCAAATGTTTTACCGTGCGGCACAAGCGATGGCGTTTCTCGATGGCCGCGGTTTCTGCGTGCCGGAAGACTTCAAACCTCTGGCCGTTCCGGTGTTCGCCCATCGCGTGGCCATTCATGGCATGCACTCTTCTGGTCTTAAGAAGTCGGTCCGCACAGAAGAAATTATTCAGGAAATCGTGGACACCGTCCCGGTGCCGGTCTAGCAAATAGACCCGTTGTGCGCGGCGCGTCCTCGCCCGTGAGTTTCTCGTTTAAGATTCCAACGTGACCGTCTCGCGATTCCTCATGTTGCTGGCATTAGCAGCCTGGGTGGGCGCGCTCATCTTCTTCCCTATGATCGCGCAAACCGCGTTCACGAACCTGCCGCCGCATGCAGCCGGCCTGGTGGTTCGCGGCTCGCTGCTGAAGCTTCATTGCATGGGTTTTGTGTGCGGCATCGTTTTCCTGGCGTCATCGGTGATCTACAACCGAATTGCGTCTGGCAAAATGCAGACCCTAAGTGCGCGCCATGTTTTCATGGCATTTATGCTGGCCCTCAGCGCAATCTCGCAGTTCCTCATCATCCCGCGCATGGACGCGCTACGCCTCGCGGTAGGAGAAGTTTCGACCTTGCCCAGCACAGATCCCATTCGCGGGCAGTTCGATTCGCTGCATGCCTGGTCAACTCGAATCGAAGGCACCCTCCTGGTACTAGGAGTCTTATTGCTCTATCTCACGTCAAGGCGTTTAGCCGATCGCAATTAGTCCCGATTTTCTTTGCGGCTTTTCTTTGCGTCCTCTGCGCCCTTTGCGGTTTAGGATTTTGATTTTTGCCCTGCGACTTCAGAATGCGTCAATCATTTATCCTCTTTCATAGGCTCTGCCGTTCGCTGATGGCTGACGGCTGATGGCTGACGGCTCCTTCATGAAAACTGGAATCATAGGTCTCCCTCAAGTTGGTAAATCGTCGCTCTTTCGCATTCTCACCAAGGCTCATCTTTCGCCATCCCACACCAACCCCCGCGAGGCCCACGTCGGCGTCGCCAAAGTGCCCGACGACCGGCTCGACCGTCTCGCAGCTCAATACAACCCCAAAAAACTCACGCACGCCTCTGTCGAGTACGTTGATCTCGGCGCCATCGGTCAGGAGGCTCTGAAGGAGTCCGCATATCTCGGCCATCTCCGCCAGGTGGATGCCATCGCCCACGTTGTCCGCGCCTTCGAAGACGACTCCATTCCCCACGTCGGCTCGATCGACCCTCTTCGCGACATCAAGAACGTCGAATTTGACCTCATGGTGAGCGATCTTGGTCAAATCGAAAAACGCCTCGAGCGTGTCGAAAAAGATTTAAAGAAGATGAAGTCCGCCGACCTCGAAAAAGAATTCGAATTGCTCAAGCGCGCCAAGGCCCATCTCGAAACCGAGCGTCCGCTGCGCGAACTTGAGATGACGCCGGAAGACAAGAAACGTTTCCGCGGCTTCATGTTCCTGAGCGAGAAGCCGATTCTGTACGTGCTGAACATCAGCGAGAGCGGTGAGTTGGGCAAAGACCTGGAAGTTGCTGTTCAGAAATATGGACTGAGCGAAGTTGCGTCACAACCAAACTCGGGCGCCACCGCCATCTGCGGCAAAGTCGAAGCCGAGCTTTCCGAAATGAGCGACGCCGACGCCGCCGAATTCCTCTCCAGCTATGGTCTCAACGAAAGCGGCCTCACCCGCCTGATTCGCACGACCTACGCGCTACTGGGCCTCATCTCGTTTTTCACCATCGGCGAAGACGAATGCCGCGCCTGGACCATTCCGGTGAACACCCGCGCGGTGAATGCCGCCGGGGCCATTCACTCCGACCTCGAAAAGCACTTCATTCGTGCCGAGACCATCCGCTGGGATCAACTGCTCGAGGCCGGTTCCGAAGCCAACGCCCGCGCGAAGGGCATCCTGCGATTAGAAGGCAAAGACTACATCGTTCAGGACGGGGACGTGCTGCACATCCGGCACTCGGGTTGACCATGCTCCAGCGGGCAAGACTGTCATTTTCAGTGCAGCCGTTTGAGGGAACGTCTTCTGTGACCCCCGGTTGTAAATGCTCACCGCTTTCACAGTTGGCTTCAGTGTTCGAACTAGAACATCGGTTTGAACCGGCAGGCGGATACGGAGGCCTCATTCCCAGCTGGTTCAATTATGGTGATCTACATACCTACTTCTTATGTATTGAGTCAAGAGGAACATCATCGCAAACGCAGTTTTGCGGAAGAATTTGTAGCATTGCTGCGGAAAGCAGGAATTGCGCGGGATGAGAAAGGGTTTTTTTGGCCTGAAATGTGCCGTTCCCTTCGGGAACTCGGTCGCCTTGCGTCGTCCCAGCACTTACGTGCTGGGCTAGTTAAATTTCGTCGCTTCGCGACTGAATCTTAGGGGTTGCCGAATACTCTGTCGCCAGTAGAGAAACGTCAGTCCGTGGCAGAACGGTCTCAATGGGTGCTTGCGACCGTAGTTCCCCGTAAGCGATCCAACAACAGCGGCCCCAACTGCGAAACCGACCCCGCCCCGAGCGTCAAAATCAGGTCGCCGTCGCGCGCGTTTGTGGCGGCCAGGGTAACTGCGTCTTCGAACGATGCCGCGTACTCGATCAGACGACTTCCCTTCTCGCGAATTCGACTCGCCAGCGCCTCTCCTGTAATCCCCTCGATCGGCTGTTCGCTCGCGGGATAGATGTCCAGCACGATCAGAGAATCCGCATCGGCGAAGGCAGTCGCAAATTCATCCATCAGATCGCGCGTGCGTGTATAACGATGCGGCTGGAAGATGACGTGGATTTTGCGATATCCACATTGCTTGGCAGCGGCGAGGGTGGCACGAATCTCGGTGGGATGATGACCATAATCGTCAACTACGGTCACGCCCGCCACCTGCCCGCGGATCTGGAAGCGGCGATCGACTCCGCGGAAATTTTCGAGGGCTTCCTGAATCTGAGGAATGGGAATATCCAGGCCAACGCCCACCGCGATTGCCGCGGTCGCGTTCAGCACATTGTGAATCCCGGGAACGTGTAGGCGAAACTCACCGAGATCATTGGCGCGATAGTTCACCACGAAACGTGTAGGCCCGGACGCCCTCGTCCGGGCGGGCGAGCTGCGCTCGCCGTTGGTTGCCGCACTCGCGCCCGGTGCGGCTGGGCGGGTGAGGGCACCCGCCCCCACGTGAACCGATGTACGGCTGGACCGGTTCTCATTCTTCAGCTTGATTGCGAAATCCGAATCCTTCTTCGTCCCATAACTCACCATGCGCCGCCGAATTTTAGGAAACAATCTCCTCAGCACGGGATCGTCATTGCACGCGACCACTATCCCATAAAACGGCACGCGGTCCATGAAATCGAGGAATGCGCGCTTCACGTCGTGCATCGAGCGATAGCAGTCCATGTGCTCGCGATCGATGTTCGTGACAACTGCGAGAATGGGCGACAGTTTCAGAAATGACCGGTCGCTCTCATCTGCTTCCGCAACCAAATATTGCGATCGACCAAGCCGCGCATTCGATCCCATCGCATCCACACGCCCACCAACCACGACAGTGGGATCGAGACCCCCTGCCGCTAAAACCGCCGCAACCATCGAAGTGGTCGTTGTCTTCCCGTGCATCCCGGCGATTGCAATTCCGTATTTCAGGCGCATCAACTCGGCCAGCATCTCCGCCCGCTGGATCACCGGCACATGCAGCCTGCGCGCCTCTTCGACTTCAGGATTACCGGTGTTGATCGCAGAACTGGTAACGACTACCTCAGCGCCGGCGATGTTCGTGGCGCTATGCCCCTCGAAGATGGTCGCGCCAAATCCGCGCAGGCGGTCGGTAACCGATGATCGCTTCAGATCGGACCCGGAGACTTTATAGCCGAGATTGAGAAGTACCTCGGCGATACCGCTCATGCCGATGCCGCCGATCCCCACGAAGTGAATGCGTTGAATCTTTGCAAACATAAAAAGCTGCTAGCTTCTAGCTCTTAGCTTCGCTCGGCCGATTGCTAGAACAAGCGGCTAGTCGCTAGAAGTTGAGACTCCAGCGATCTTAGCGGCCAACTCCGCAATCTCTTTCGCGGCGTTCGGATGCGCCATCGCGTGCGCCGAATGACTCATGCGGGCAAGCCGTGTTGGATCTTCCAGCAAGGCTGCAATCGTATCCACTAACCAGACCTCGTCCAGGCGAGTTTCCTCTAATACCACGGCCGCTCCCGCGCGCTCCATCGCTTCGGCATTTCGCCTCTGATGATCATCGGCGGCAAGCGGAAAAGGCACAAACACCGCCGGCTTTCCCGCGGCCGCGATCTCTGCCACTGTGCTTGCGCCCGAGCGGCAGAGGATCAGATCAGCGCGCGCGAAGAACGCCGGCATGTCATCAATAAATTTGTGTACCTCGGCAGCAAATCCTACCTTGGCATAGGCGGTCAGCACGTCATTATAGTCACGCTCGCCGGTTTGATGGATTACGCGCAGGCCTGGCAATCGGTTCATCAATGCCATCGCGGTGCCCGGCACTGCTCGATTAATGGCGCGAGCGCCCTGGCTTCCTCCAAACACCAACAGCGTCGGATTCGAGGGGTCGTATATCCTGGCGGCGATTTGAAAAAACGCCGGCCGCACCGGCACTCCGGTCACGACTGCGTTGCGAAACCGCTCCGCCGTCTGCTCAAAATGAACAGCCGCCGCCGAAACGAACCGAGCCACAACTCGATTAGCAAATCCCGGAACGAGGTTCGGCTCAAACGCCAGAGTCGGAATTCGCTTGCGAATGGCAGCCAGCATCGCCGGTCCGGACGCGTATCCGCCGACTCCGATCACCACGTCCGGCTGAAATTCGTTCAGAAACCGGCCCGAAGTGATTACCGCGCGTGGAAGATCGAGCAGGGTTTTAAGCCGAGTGGTGAAGCTGACGCGATTCAGTGCTCCGACCTTGATCAGTTGAAGAGGAAATCCGGCAGCAGGTACCAGGCGATTCTCAAGTCCGCGCGCCGTTCCGATAAACTCCACCTCAGCCTGATAGAGCTTTCTTAATTCCTGCGCAATCGCGATGGCCGGAATGACGTGCCCGCCCGTGCCTCCTCCGGCAAGAATCGCTCTCATGTTGGGAACTATAAATGAATGCCGCGACTATTCGGCTTGCTTGCTGATGTTCAGCAGCACGCCCACGCAGGCCAGGGTGATGAATAACGACGATCCGCCGTAAGAAATCAGCGGCAGTGGAATGCCTTTGGTCGGCATCAAGCCGAGCACCACGCTCATATTGATGAACGCTTGCACCGCGACCATGCTGGTGATGCCTACCACCAGCAACCTTCCGAACATGTCGGTGGTCCGCAAGGCGGTTCGCATTCCTCGCCATAAAAACGTACCAAACAGCGCGACGACGATGAGACATCCGAGCAGCCCAAGCTCCTCACCCAGGACCGAAAAAATGAAATCGGTATGGGGCTCGGGGAGGTAGAACAGTTTTTCTTTTCCTTCCATCAGCCCAACGCCGGTGAGGCCACCGGTCGACACAGCGATCAGCGACTGGATGATATGGAACCCTTTGCCCTGAGGGTCAGAGTAGGGATCGAGGAACGCCAGAATGCGGTCGCGCCGGTAAGCAACGTGAAAGATCAGGAAATAGAGCGGCAGTAACGAGCCAAGGAATGCGTACGCCAGATATTTCAACTGCAGGCCGGCGACGAACAAAACGCAGATGGTGATTGCGGCGCACGCAATCGCGGTCCCGAGATCAGGCTGAAAAACAATTAATCCGATAAAGACCAGAGTTGGCAGCACCGCGGGCATCAGCGTGTTCCGCCAATCGCTCATGTACTTGGTCCGATTCTCGAGGAAAAACGCAAGAAACAGGATCAGCACCGGTTTCGCCAGCTCCGAAGGCTGAAACGAGAACCCGCCAAAGTGGATCCAGCGATGGGTATTGTGCGCGCGGTCGAGAAAAAACACCGAGATCAGCATGAGCGTTGTCAGCCCGAGCATCGAGAAGACAACCGCGGGATGCTTCAGCTTTTTGTAGTCGATCTTCATCGCTACAAGCATGGCAATAAATCCTGCAATCGCCCATCCCAGTTGCCGTAAGAGGAAAAAGTAGCCTGAGTGGTAGCGCTCCTTGGCCATCACCGCAGAGGCGCTGAACACCATCACTAAGCCAACAAAAACCAGGAGCAAAGTGACGATGAACAGCCACCGATCCACGCTGATGCGTTTTGCCATGCGAACCTATTTCATCACGGAGATGCGGAGGGACGGAGAATTCTTATTGCGACTTTCGCGTTCGAGAGTTTACTTCCGTGGTTCTTAACACTACGGGTTGGCAGCTTGTAACCCGCGCACCAATTCCTTGAACACTCTGCCGCGGTGCTCGTAGTTCTGAAACTGGTCAAAGCTGGCGCATGCCGGCGCAAGCAGCACGACATCCCCCGACCCCGCAGAGGCCGAAGCCTGCTTCACGGCATTTTCCAGCGTTCCAGAAGCGACGACCTCACCGGCAATTTGAGACTCGATCTTCTGTGCCGCCGCCCCGATCGTATAAACGCGCTTCACTCGCTCTCGCAGCAAGCCGTTCAAGACGGAATAGTCGCTTCCTTTGTCCTTTCCGCCAAGGATCAGGTGCACGCCAGACGGAAACGATTCCAGCGCTTTGATAGTCGCGTCGACATTCGTGGCCTTCGAATCATTGTAGTATTCCACTCCGCGAATCGTCGCGACGTACTCCAGGCGGTGCTCTACGGCCTTAAAGCTTCGTACGGCTCCCCTGATTCCCGTGGTCTCGCAGCCCACCAATACTCCACAGGTGACTGCGGCCAACGCATTCTCCAGGTTGTGAGCGCCCTTCAAGGGAATTTCGCTGACAGGCATAATACTCGCCGTCGAAGCGTTCCTTTGAAAAACGATTTCGTCCGCTCGAACGTGCGCTCCCTGTTTCACTTCATTCTTCCGGCTGAACCAAAACACCCGAGCACGGGTACGTCCAGCGAGTTCCACGCAAGTCGCATCATCGGCGTTGAGCACCGCGAAGTCGTCCGCTTCCTGATTTTCGAAGATGCGCGCTTTTGCGTCCACGTAAGCAGCGAATGTGCGGTGGCGATCCAGATGATCAGGAGTCACGTTCAACACCACCGCGATCTTCGGCCGAAAAGTTTGAATCGTCTCCAACTGAAAGCTCGAAACCTCAAGCACCGTCGTCGTCTCGGGCGTGGACTGCTCGACGAACGAAATGGCAGGCGTGCCGATGTTGCCGCCGACCAAGGTCTTTAATCCACTCCTGGCAAGAATTTCGCCGGTCAATGTTGTCGTGGTTGTCTTTCCGTTCGAGCCGGTGATGGCGACGACACTTCCCTGCAGAAACTCCGCCGCCAGTTCAATCTCTCCAATCACCAACTGTCCCAGTGCTCGGGCCTGCTCCAATGGTTGCGCGTCGACAGGCACGCCGGGGCTGACCACGATCAGGTCCTGATTCTGAAATGTCCGCTCGCCGTGTCCACCAGTCTCAACGATGATCCCCTGGTCCAGAAGCCGCGGAATTTCTTCGCGCAGCTGATCTTCTGATTTGGAGTCAGAAACCGTCACTCGCGCGCCGCGGGACTTCAAAAACAACGCTGAAGCCACGCCAGAGCGCCCAAGGCCGACTACCAGCACGCGTTTTTGGTTGAGTTCCATAAAAACAGTTCACCACAGAGACACAGGGACACAGAAAACACCATTCTAAATTTCCTTGTGCCTCTGTGTCCCTGTGGTGAATATAGTTTGCGAAAAAGACTACCGAAGCTTCAGTGTTGTTAGCGCGAATAGCGCGAACACCAGCGATGCGATCCAGAAGCGCACGATGATCTTCGACTCGGACCATCCCATCAGCTCAAAGTGATGATGGATCGGCGCCATCTTGAAGATGCGCTTCTTGCGCAGTTTGTACGAACTGACCTGCAACAACACCGAAAGCGCCTCGATCACAAAGACTCCGCCAATAAATGGCAGGAGTAATTCCTGTTTGATCATGACTGCGACTGTGCCAATGGCGCCCCCAAGCGCGAGCGACCCAACGTCTCCCATAAAAACTTCTGCCGGATGCGCGTTGTACCACAAGAAACCGATGGCAGCGCCAACCATAGCGCCGGAAAAGATGGTCAACTCGCCGACCAGCGGCATGCGCTGCAGTTCCAGGTAATTCGCAAATGTCGCGTGTCCGCTGACATATGTAAGAACCGTTAACGCGCCGGCAGCAATCAAAGTGCAGCCAATCGCCAGGCCGTCCAATCCATCCGTGAGGTTCACGGCGTTGCTTGAACCAACCAGCACCAGCACGACAAATGCGATAAAAGGAAGGAACGCAATGGGCCACAAGCTCGGATTGTGCAGCAACCGGTCGACCACCAGGTCGGGATGGAATTGCTTGAAGAACGGCACCACCAGCTTGGTCGAATAAAGCCCGTACTTCTGCATGGTGATCAAGGCGACCGCGATGCAGATGCTGACCATTATCTGCAACCCAAACTTCCCGCGCGCTGTCAGGCCCAGGTTTCGTTTGTGGACGGTCTTCGTGTAGTCGTCAGTAAAGCCGATGGCGGCGAACGCGCAGGTGGAAAGTACAGCGGTCCATACAAAGGGATTGCTCAGGTCCGCCCATAACAATGTCGGGACAATGACCGAGATCACAATGAGGACCCCGCCCATCGTGGGGGTACCCGCCTTTTTCTGGTGCGCTTTGGGGCCTTCCTCGCGTATGTATTGGCCAATCTGGAACTCACGCAGACGATCTATCACGAGCGGCCCGATTATCAACCCGGTGAACATCGCCGTCAGACTTGCAAAGGCGGTGCGGAAAGTCAGATAGCGAAAAATTCGGAATGGCGGGAAGTAATGAAAAAGTTTGAGGTACAGCAGCCAGTAGAGCAATCCGCCTCCGGGTTAGTCGTTCGTCGTTCGCAAAACAGGCGCGGTCATTACACCTTTCCTGATAACGGCTGGCTAACGGCCGACTGCTGAAGCTTCTCCAGCGCTCTCTCCAGCTTCACTCCGCGCGAGGCCTTCAGCAGCACGACATCTCCGTCGCGAGTTTCCCGAGCTAGCCATTCGCCGGCTTCCTCGGGTGTCGCGACAAACTGCGCTGCGATGCCGGCCTTTCTCGCCGCATCCACCATCGGTTGAGCAAGTCCTCTCACGCCGATCAGGAAATCAATGCCTTTCTCAGCAATGTGTTGCCCCGATTCCGCATGCATCTGCGCTCCAAGCGGCCCGAGTTCCAGCATCTCGCCCGCAACCACGATCCGGCGCCTGGCCGGCATTGCAGCCAGGGCGTCTACCATGGCCGCCAGAGCTTTTGGATTGGAATTGTAGCAATCATTGATGACGGTGATGTTGCCGATGCGGACTACCTGTCCGCGCTTATCGGCCGGCGAGAGCTTCGATAATGCCGTCGCCGATTCCGCCAGAGTTACACCATGCTGTAAACCGACTGCAATCGCGGCGAGCCCGTTATACACATTGTGCCGGCCCATCAGCGGCAACGTAATTCGTTGACGCTCGCCATCCACAACCACATCAAACGAAGAACCAGGATCGCCGATTGAACTCCAGTTCTCTGCGCGAACTGCTGAAGCTGGAGCGAACCCATACGTAATCACTTTACCTTTGAAATCGCGGCCAAACTGAGAGACATATTCATCGTCGCGGTTGAGGACTGCGGTGCCATCATCCGGAAGCGACTCAACCAGTTCGCGTTTGGCGCGAGCAATCTCTGCGATCGAATTGAAAAATTCCAGATGCACCGGAGCAACATTCGTAACAACGCCGATGTTCGGCTGCGCTATGTGCGCGAGCGCGGTGATCTCGCCCAGGTGCGACATCCCAAGCTCGACTACGGCGACGTCATGTTCCGGCTCAAGTTTCAAAAGCATGAGCGGCAACCCAAAATGATTATTGAAGTTCCCTTCCGACTTGTGCACCCGGAACTTAGTCGCAAGCACCTGCGCAATGGCTTCTTTTGTGGTGGTTTTGCCGGCGGACCCGGTCACTCCGACGACTGGACGTGCCCAAACCCTCCGCACAGCTTTCGCGAGCGACTGCAAAGCCTTGAGGGTGTCCTGGACTGGGATGAGATGCTGCTGGGAAGCAAATTTAGTAAGCTTCTCCCGGGAAACGACCGCCGCCACGGCCCCCTTCTCGAGCGCCTGGTTTGCGAAATCGTGCCCATCCATCTTCTCGCCGGTGACGGCAAAGAACAGTTCGCCCCGGCGAATTGTGCGCGAGTCAATCGAGTAGCCGCCTGCAATTGCGTGCGGATCAAACGCGCTTGCGCCTGCGTGTACGGATTCGGCAACTTTGGCCAGCGTCAACTTCATGGCTGCAACTCCCCACGCTGGTCGTACCCGAGCGCCCGCAGGGCGGCTTGCGCTACCAGGCGATCGTCGAACGCTAAAGACTGGCCGTTCGTAATCTGCACTTTTTCGTGACCCTTGCCCGCGATCAGGACGATATCCCCCGTCCGAGCTTCGCTGATGGCAAGTTGAATTGCAGCCCGCCGATCAGGCTCGGTAACGTACTTCGCACCCGAGCGCTGCAATCCAATCACCGCGTCGTTGATGATTGCCAGCGGATCTTCACTACGCGGATTGTCAGAGGTCAGCACCACAAAATCACTGCCTCGCCCCGCCGATTCCCCCATCAGCGGACGCTTGTTGCGATCTCGATCGCCGCCACACCCAAAAACCGTAATCACTCGTGTATTCGCGTCCTTCAGGAACTCACGCGCTAAAGCTGTCAGGTTCCGTAATGCGTCGTCGGTGTGTGCGTAATCCACCACAACTGTGAATGGCTGGCCACAATCCACCCGCTCGAAACGCCCGGGGACTCTCGCCAGGGCCGCTACTCCGGCATCAATAGCAACTGCACTGCAATCTCGCGACCAAGCCGCCGCGCTCGCCGCCAGAATGTTGTAAACGTTCACTCTTCCGATCAGCGGCGATTTGATATTCACTTTCCCGTGTGGCGTGGCCAGAACAAAACTCGTTTGCGCCGCGCTGATGTCAATCTTTGACGCATGAAAGTCTCCCTTAGTCAGTCCATAGCTCAGTACAGTCGTGCCCTGGTCTTTGCAGAACTTCAGAAGCGCCTGGCCGCTCTCATCGTCTCCATTAATAACAGCGACGCGCGGCGATCCTGCTTTTGTACAAGTGAAAAGTAGGCGCTTGGCGGCGAAATATTCCTCCATCGTGGTGTGATAATCGAGATGATCGCGAGTCAGGTTTGTGAACACGGCCACATCGAACGGAATACCGAAAGTACGCTGCTGCGCTAGAGCGTGCGACGAAACTTCCATGGCGACTTCGGTCACTTCATCATTCACGGCATCGGAGAAGAGCCTCTGAAGCTCCAGCGGTTCGGGCGTGGTGTGCGGCGCCGGCAAAACTTTGCCGCCAACATGGTATTCGATCGTTCCGATCAAAGCGGTTTTCCGGTTCGCGGCCTTCAAAATCGATTCCAGCAAGAAAGTCGTCGTGCTCTTGCCATTGGTGCCGGTGATGCCTGTGATTGCAAGTTTGCTCGCGGGACGCCCGTAGTAGTTCGCGCTCAGCTTGGCGAGGGCGCGGCGTCCATGCGGGACCTTGGCCCATGCGACGCTGGAAAGTGTTCGGTCGGAGTCCGTAACAATCGCCACCGCGCCGGTTGAGATGGCCTGCTCGATGAAGCGATTCCCATCGCTCGATTCGCCGCGCATCGCCACAAACACATTGCCCGGCTTCACGCGACGCGAATCGTATTCGATCCCAGTTATTTCTGGACTTCCGCTCTGGGCAGAGACTTCGGCTCCCTCCAGCAGCTCAAGAAAATTCATTGCAAGTGATTGTATTAGAAGTTGATAAACACGCTACTAGCGGGCAAATCGCACGGTGATTCGTGCCCCGCTTTGCACGTGCACGCCGGCCGCAGGCATCTGATTCTGCGCCACTCCGGTGCCAACTACCTCTAAATCGAGGCCGCTTGATTGCGCTAGCTCAATCGCCGATCGCACCGACTTCCCGGTAAACGAAGGAACAACGATTCCTCCCTGTTCGACGTCGAGAACCACAGTGCCTGTGCTCGGAGGCGTTACGGGTTGCAAGGCCGCGGGCAAAACGTCTGCCGAACTCGACTTTACATCTGCTGCACGATCTTTTTCGCGAAGTGCGGCGGGAATGACGGCTGTGTTGAAAGCGGATGGCCGAGCGCCCATGCTAGGCGAAGCCGCACCGTTTTCACCGGGCTTCAGCGACATGGACGCGCTTGCCGTTTCTACATGTGTCGAACCTGAAGCATCGTCTGAGTCAATGGTTTCGCCTGGATGGTCAGGCGAACCCTCTTCCAGATCTTTGTCATTGCTCTTTGCGCGCGCAAGCAAGAGCTGTGAATTCACAGGAATCTCGGTGTCGTGCTGGGTGTGCAAATACTCGAGGACTTGCTGCGCAATCCGGCTGAAAACGGGAGCTGATACCTGCCCTCCCTGATGAAGTCCGACGGCCGAATCAAGCACCACAACCACCGTGATTGCGGGATCGTTGATAGGTGCAAAGCCGGCGAACGATGCAACGTACTTGGTGTGCGAATAGGCGTGGGTCGCCGGATCGACTTTCTGCGCGGTCCCGGTTTTGCCCGCGGAGGTATAGCCGATCAACTTCGCCTTCGTTCCTGTGCCGTGCAGCACGACAGCTTGCATCATCTGACGCATCTGCGCCGCCGTCAGCGAAGAGATCACGCGATGCTCATTGACTGGATGAAACGCGATCGTTTGCGGAGTCGATTGCGGCTGGATCGTTGCCGCCGTGATCCGGGGGGCAACGTAGATGCCGTCGTTCGCCATGGTGGAAATCAAGCCGGCAAGCTGCAAGGGCGTGATCCCAATCTCCTGGCCCATGGAGATTGCGGCGATCGAAACTTTCGACCAGCGGCTCGGAGGCTTGGTCAGGCCGCGCGTTTCCCCGGGAAGCTCGATCCCAGTCTGCTGGCCGAATCCGTAGGCGCGAATGTATCTATAGAAACGATCATCGCCCAGCCGCATGCCCACTTTAATGGAACCCACGTCGCTGGATTCCGCAAGCACATCAGAGACCGTCAGGAGTCCATGGGGCCGGCTGTCGCGGATGCGCATGCCGTTGAAGACGATCGAGCCCATCTGGCAATCAACAATCTCGTTTGGATTTGTAAGCTTCTCTTCAAGGGCGGCTGAAAGTGTGACCAGCTTGAACGTCGAACCGGGTTCATAGACGTCGCTGACCGCGTGGTTCTTGAGCTTCTCCGGCGTGACTTCTTTCGTGAGGTTCGGATTGAATGTGGGCCGATTTGCGAGCGCAAGAATCTCGCCGGTGCGAGTATTCTGTACGACCACCGTTCCGGCGATTGCGTGTGTCTGCTCCATCCCGGTTTCCAGTTCTCGCTCCGCGATGTACTGGATTTTTTCGTCTAACGTGAGGACGATGTTCTGTCCAGGCTCGGGCTGCTTCTCGACGCTGCCGAACCACTTCTTGCGCGCATCCACCGAGATCAGCATCTGTCCCGGGCGGCCGTGCAACTGGTCTTCGTATTCGCGCTCAATGCCGCTGAGCCCCGAATCGTCCATGCCCACATAGCCCAGCACCTGGGCAGCAAGCTCGTTTTTCGGATAGTAGCGTTTTGACTCTTTCTCGAAGTACACGCCACGCAAGTTCAGCGAGCGAATGCGTGCGGAAATCTCCGGATCGGGCTTGCGCGCCAGCCAGCAAAATGTCTTTGCGGCGGTACATTTCGCAACCAATTCGCGTGGGTCTTGTCGCGTAATGCGCGCAACCAGCGAAATCGTGCTGGCGGGATTTGGCATCTCCGCGGGAACAGCGAATACCGAGTCCACGTTGATGGACATAGCCAACTCGCGACCGTGGCGGTCGTAAATGATTCCTCGTCGCGCGGAGACTTCTTCCGTCCGCTGCTGCTGATGCTGCGCACGCTGCGCGAATTTCCCGTAAGAGAAGATTTGCAGGTAGACCAGGCGCGCGCAGATGGCGCTGCACCATAGAACGAACATTCCTGCGAGGAGATACAACCGAAGGTGCGTGCTGTTGCGGGCTGTGGGGGCCACAGTTCTTCTCTCAGATAAATATGGCGGCCGGTTAGCCGCCATCTTGCTTTGAAAGGGCATGGCTTCCAGCCATGCCATACGTCGTGATTTGTTCACTACCGGCGCGGCTGTGAAGCCGCACCCTTTCAAACAAGAACTCGTTCGTTATCTCAGCGAAACCACCGATACCGGGGTCAAGCTGGCCATTACTGAACTGGAACCTTGCGGCAGCGCCGTGTCCATGCGCATCACCTGTCCAGCTTGTGGCGATTGCAGTCCTAGTTCGCGCGCCATGCGATCAATACGCTCTGGATCGCGCAATGATGCCTCTTCCAAACTCAGCGCCCGATTCATCTCCACCAAGCTGTCGCGCTGCGATTTCAGCGCCTCAATCTTGTATCCATATTCGATGGCCTTGAAGTGCTGAAACGCATAGGCCATTACGAAGAGGAACAGGCATCCGAGGGCGATGCCAAATTGCCGCATCTCGCGTGTACGCCGCGGATCCTCAACTTTCACCAGGCGGGAGTTATCGATCGCCTTGGTGAAGTAGATTTCCGGAGTACCGGTCCAGCATCGCTGGCGCTGGCACGGAACATTGCCGTAAGTAAGGGTCTGGATCGCCGCGGCCGCCATGTTAGGCCACCCCAGCGAGTTCGTAAGCACCATTTGCCATTTCAGTCTGAGCGACGCAATACCAGTAGGCGAGTTTCGATTCCTGTTCCGGGTCGAGGCGGAAGCTGGTTTCCGCGCGTTCAACCGTCGCAATCAGATCGTCAATCAATGTTCCCTTGTACATTCAGTTCCCCTTACGTGAATTCCTACCTTGAACCATGTGGCACGGGCGGATCGCCCGTGCTTTGCATCCGGTGCGTTGCGGCACTCTCTATTTCAATTTCAGATTGAAGATTTCAGATTGCAGATTTAACGGACAATCTGAAACCTCAAATCACAAATCTGAAATCGCGATCTAAGCTCTCTCCGCTGCCCTCAACTTCGCGCTCCTCGCCCGCGGATTCAAAGCGATCTCTTCTTCACCCGGCGTGACTGGCTTCTTCGTCAGCAATTTGTACTGTCCCAGCCTCGCGCCTTCGCGCATCGCGTCCTTCACAATGCGGTCTTCCAGCGAGTGGAAGCTGATCACCACCAGCCTCCCGCCCGGTTTCAGCAACTGCGGCGCTGCTTCAAGCAGCTGCCGCAGGTCGTCCAGTTCACGGTTTACGAATATTCGGAGAGCTTGAAAGGTCCTGGTCGCCGGATGAATCCGCTCATGTTTCATTGACCGGGCCGCGGCGGAAACGACCGCTGCAAGTTGTGCAGTGGTGCGTATCGGCCGCGACCGGACAATGGCTCTGGCGATTCTCCGCGACCTCCTTTCCTCACCGAATTCGTAAATCAGATCGGCAAGCTCGCGCTCGTCGAACTGGTTTACCACTTGATCGGCGGTCAACTCTGACTGCGGATTCATCCGCAT
>JBKPSP010000193.1:0-2473 GCA_046735175.1 Acidobacteriota bacterium | reverse complement strand
GTACACCCGCATCCGTTAGCAGCCCGTTCCCATCCATTGTGGGCGAGTTGTTTTCTTGGCCTGACACTCACCTTTCTCAAGACAACGGCACTCAGCCGGAAGGAGAAAAGAAAAATGAAAAGAAACTTAATGATTACCGCGGCGCTAGCGCTGTTGACAACAACGGCTGCCAGTGCCCAGACCGTCAATGTGAAGGCAACTGTTCCCTTCAGCTTCATCGTGGGCCGATCTGCGCATCCCGCTGGAGAGTATTCTGTGCAAACGGTGAATAATGGAGGGGTCCTTGCAATCAGCAATCCCGATGCGAAAAGCACAAACCTGGTGTTGTCGAATGCTTGTGAAGCGCTGCGGGCGGCGAGTGGAACCAAGCTTGTCTTCCATCGCTATGCTGATCGATACTTCCTGCGCCAAATCTGGACTGAAGGAAACAATCGCGGCCGCGAAATCCCGATCAGCGAGCGCGAACAGGAAACGGCGAAAAACTCCATAATGCAAGAGGTACTGTTGGTCGCCGCGAAGTATTGAGGAGTCCTCATTGCTGGCGGAAGAGCCAGGAGGATAGCCCTCCTGGCTTTCTTGGTTTTTCCATCACAGGTTTCAGCTTGCAGGTCCTGGAATGAACGACCGTCTGACTCACGTAGATGCGAACACATCAGAACGGGAGACTTTGGTAACAATGGACGTAGAAGTGTCCTCTCCTTGGCAAGTTTGCGAGGCCACTGGAGGAGAACAGCATGGGTTGACGCCACACTGCCGTCGGCATACTATCCGGCCCATGGCAGTTCAGGCGCCAGCAATCGGTGCCCTGCTGGGTCACTACCGGCTGCTCGAACAAATCGGCAAGGGCGGCATGGGTGTGGTATTTCGCGCCACCGATGAGCAACTTGCACGCGATGTTGCTGTGAAGATACTACCGCCGGGAACATTTCCGGATGAACACGCCCGAAAGCGATTCCTCCGCGAAGCGCGTCTCCTCGCAAAATTGAATCATCCCAATGTTGCCATGGCGTTTGACTTTGGCCAGCAAGATGACGTCGATTTCCTGGTTACGGAATTCGTTCCCGGTATTACTTTGGACGCCAAGCTGGCTAATGGGCCGCTACCGCAAACAACGGTGCTTGAGTTGGGCGTTCAACTCACGAAGGGGCTAGAAGTCGCTCATCGGCAAGCAATCATCCATCGCGATCTGAAACCTGGGAATCTGCGGCTAACGGCCGCTGGCGAACTGAAAATCCTCGATTTTGGTCTGGCGTACCTACGACAGCCAGTACTCGAAATGGCTGAGACTTTGACCCTGGAAACACACGACAGAGGCGCTGGCACCTTGCCTTACATGGCTCCGGAACAAATCCGCTGCGAAGAACTCGACGCGAGAACAGATATATGGGGTGCTGGCGCCGTCTTGTATGAAATGGCCACGGGCAAGCAACCGTTCTGCTCAGCATCAGGTCTGAAACTGATTCGGGATATTCAGAATCTTGACCCCCCCGATCCGAGTACGCTCAACGGTCAAATCGCGCCGGCATTAGACGCGATAATTCTGAAGGCGTTGGACAAAGACCGTGATCGTCGTTATCAGTCAGCGCGAGAGCTGGGTATTGACCTTTTGAAGTTGTTGCCAATCACAACTTCGCTTGGTAAGCCCATCAGTTCCGGTTTTGCACCAGCCAGAAAGAGCAGAACGTTGGCGACCTGGCTCGCCGTGTGTTTCGTTACGGTGGTCCTCACATACGGAGGGTATCTCTTCCGAGTGAAGGGAACGCATTGGCGATCCAGCAAGCACACACTGTTGACGGTACTCCCGTTTGATTCTACCGGACAAGACGACAAGACTAGTGCACTCGTGATGGGTTTGACGGAAACGCTCACCGCGAAACTTGCGCAGCCGTGGGGAAATGATCTGCAATTGATCTCCGCGCGAGATGTTAGGGCGCAAGGGGTGAGGACACCAGACCAGGCATGGAAGGAATTCGGGACCGACTTGGTGCTTGAGGGGAGCGCACACAGGTTTGGTGACCAAATCAGAATTAATTGTGCGCTGGTCGATCCGAAGACTCATCGGCAGGTGACAGCTCGCACTATCACGGCAGATACAAACGATGTATTCGGGCTGGAAGACCAGGTCGTTAGCGAAGTCATATCGCTGGTGAGCGACGATGCCGGAATACCGGCCGATGTGCGTCGTACAGCCAGAAATGAGAGCAAGCCAGAAGCGTATGCAGCCTATTTGCGTGCGCGCGGCTATCTGCTGGACTATCAAAAAGCTGAGAACATCGAGCTCGCAATCGCCGAATTGAAGAATGCTCTAGCGCTCGATCCCGGATACGCGAACGCTTATGCAGCCTTGGGTGACGCCTACCTGCGAGGCTATCAACAAGTTAATCGTGGGGCCGAATGGGTCAATCAGGCGAAACAAAATTGCCTGACTTCGTTGACAGTACATGAAACAGCCGACGGTCGCATTTGCCTGGGA
>JBKPSP010000192.1:0-12256 GCA_046735175.1 Acidobacteriota bacterium | reverse complement strand
CCCTTCGGCAGCACCTCTACCGTTCCCACAACTTTCTGCCCCGCTGCCATGCCGCCGACAACAATCAGATCATCCGATGTAACCGCCAGCCCGTGATGGTCCATGGTCGGGTTCGGTGAGTTCTGCTGGATCGTCTCCCAGGCGTTCGTTTTCAGGTTATATGCGAAGGTGATGGGCGACGGCTCGGCGGGCTGGCCATCTAACCCGATTCCATTGAATTCATAAAGCTTGTCGGTTCCGCCCGCGAAGTAAACTCTCTGGTCTTTGTCGGAAGAGCCGGCTGCGACTCTGTATCGCGCACTCGAAGGCGGCGCCGGCAACTTGCTCCACTCAATTTTCTTCGGGTCTTTGTGATCGATCTTGCCAATCCAGGCTTCACCGGAAGTTGCGAACGCCGGTTTTCCCGAAGTCTTCACGGCGCCGCCGATGTAAACGATGCTGTCGTTCACCACGGCGCCCGCGTGTCCGAAAACCGGCGCGCCGGGAGATTGGGTTGCCGTGCTCCACTTGTCAGTGAGCGTGTCGTACAGCTGAACCTGGTTAGTGGGCCCGGCCTTGGCGAATCCCCCGACCACGTAGATGTAGCGGTCGCGATACTCTCCCGCGACAGCGTCCCGCACCGCAACCGGAAGTTCGGCGCCGCGATACCAGCGCAACGCAAGCGGCTCGTAGATGGCAACGTCAGAAATAATTGTCTGTCCGGTGCTCGAATCCGGCACATACCCACCAAGAAGAAAAACCTGCTCCTTGACCCCAACCGCAACTGCTCCGAGCCGCCCCGACCCCGGCACCGGCTTGATGGCTGTCCATTTGTTGTATTTCACGTTGAGAGCGTAGGCGGCATTGGTGACGGCGCTCCAGTTTTTCTTCGCGCCCATGCCGGTCATGGAATACACCAGATACTGACCACTTACCTTCAGCCCAACCACCGCGTTGTTCGAGGTCGCCGTTGGTAGCGGCTCGAGTTGCTCGTCCGCAGCGATGGCGCAGGTGATGAACAAAGCTAACGAGGCTATCGGAAAAAGGATTTTCCTCATCGAGTACAAAAATACCACGGTCAAGCGCGAGCGGTTCTCGCATGTAGCATTATGGTTTCCGGCCAATGCCGTCCGCATTTTCACCACAACGCGCGATTTGCGTCTGCCGGGCCGTCGATATCGCTTTGTTATAATGACCTCGGTTGTTCCCACTGCGGCGGCAATCTGCCGCTCGCGTTAAATGGCGCTATCGTCTAGGGGTTAGGACGGAAGATTCTCAATCTTCAAACCCGGGTTCGATTCCCGGTAGCGCTACCAACACTCTGAAATCCTTCTCCACATTCACTGAGTTATCGGCTGCAACTCGTCATGCAAGGCGACGCGTGGTGCCTATGGACGTTTCAGATGCACGCGTCCGGCAATATGCAACTCTGGAATCACGAATTCGGTGAAGGAATCGTGCTTGATGGGGGGCAGGGCTTGGCAACATCCATGTTCGGGTGTCTCGTAACGGATGGAGTTGAACGATCCCTTGACTTGCACCTGTACGCGAATCGGATCGGTCGCATAATTGACCAGCTCGATTGACTTCAATAAGCCGTTGTCATCTTTGTAAGGCACGGCGATGGTAGTGAGTCCGTTCCACAGACTCAGCAATGAATTACTTTTGCCCATGAGGCGGCGTATGTCCTGCGCGAAGGCCTCGGGGTCGTTCACTGACTCTGAGAATTCGAGTATCGTCCCCGTTCCCACAGGATACGATTGCGTGTGCTCGTTCACCGTTGTCGATTGATTGCTGTGCCATGGATAGGTGCCGTGCGAATCTACCAACACGACTGTCTTGCCACCAGTTGCCAAAGCGGCAATTTGTTTAGCCGCCTTCTCGTCAGGTTTTGAGAACGCAATCACGAGATTGAAGCCTTCCGCACTCGTCGCATTTAAATCCGCAGCGAGAAATACCTGAAATGGAATATTGTGGCGCGCCAGCAAATTAAGAGCCTCGTCACTTGGGTCGAACCTGTCGACTACTACGGCAACATTGACGGCTGGTCGCGCGCCTTCCTGAGTCGCACCGGAATAGAAACTTAGCGTGGATCGGACTTGACGCCATAAGCCCAAAGTCTCCGCGTCGTTCTGACTGAGGGACTTCTGCAAACGCCTGTTCAGCCTTAAGACCAGATCGGCATGAAATGCTCCTGCCTCAGCCACGGCAAGCGACAAATCTGATGCAGTAATGATTTTCTGTTGCCCTTGCTTAGGAGTGATCCAAGCAAATGTGTACAGCGGAGACTGGGCCTGTTCTCTCCGCTGTTCGACCCGAATTGCAGCAAGATTCGTATCGATCCACGGTTGCGCCGTAGGACTGGAAACCTCTAGAACGGAGTCGTTCTTTATCACAATGCTGCCCCGCATTTGCGGCTGCTTACCAACTAACCCGAGCACCAGGAATTGCAGTTTCGGATAAGCCGATCGCAAACGTGAAACAGCTACTTGAGTTCGCGCGCGCTCGGATTTGGGTATGTTGAGAACAATCCCCGCCCACCCGGATTTTGTACCCTGTTCTGCGGCAGCTCTCGCCTGCGCCAAAGGGACTTCGGCATACACGCGATATCCCTGGCTGCGAGCTCTTGTCATTAAAGATGCAGGAACGCGAGAGTTCCAGGAGAAGACCACCTCGCCGACACCCAACGAACTCGCCGAAGGTAACGGAGTGTTGCTCCATTCCAGCAACACGCGGCTCCAGAGGGGTGGAGATAGTGCAAGGAACAGCGAGAACGCCACCAAGTTTCTCAGGTACATGTGGTGTGTTCGCAGAAGGCGAGTCATCACAATTTCTTCCCGAAGGAGATTCGCGGTCCATAACAAGCCATTTCAGTTTGTGCCTTTGCTGATACCCAAACGGCTGAGACGTCGCGCGTGTGGCTGAGTAACAACTTGCCTTCGACTGGCCTGAGCAGAAGCAAAGTGGTTGAGAGCCCGTCGGAAAGAGTTGCCGTCGGAGCCACAACACTCACACCAAACTCGGTTTTGAGAGGTTGACCAGTGGTAGGGTCAACGATATGGCCGGCTGACTCGTGCCCCAGCAAAGATGCTGGCGATTGTTCGGACGTGGAGACACTCTGGTTCTTGAGCACGACATACGGGTCCACTCTGTGAGAGGGATCCCGCAGGTGCAAGAGCCAACCTGTCTTCCCCGGAGGCGAGCCCATCGCAAATATTGTGCTTCCGCCTGCATTAATGAACGCGTTGCGAATGCCATTTGAACGAAGCATGAAAACCGCCCGATCGACTGCATAGCCCTTGCCGATAGCACCCAAATCCACTTCGAGACAGGCGGATTGAAAAGTAACCCGATCGGGCGGCGTCAATACGATCTTGTCGTATCCAACGCAAGTCTGAGCCTGGTGCTGCTGAGCAGGCGAAGGAATCGATTCGCCCGAAAGCGCAGCCTTCCACAGATTCACTAACGGAGCGACTGTGATGTCGAATTTGCCTTCTGAGAGCTTGGAAAACTGCAACGCTTGCTGGATGACGCGATACAAATCCGGCGGGACCCTTTCGGCATGAAAGTGAGCGGACTGGTTTAAATGGCTCAACGCGCTCTCGGGACTGTAGTTACTCATCAAAGCGTCGAGCCGAACGATCTCCTGAAATGCTCTTTCGATTGCAACAGAAGCCTGTTCTGATGACCGGCTGTAAGCAGCGATCTCGAAAACCGTCCCCATGATGTACTTCTTCTTGTAGACAAGAATTGGATGGTCTGAACTTTGCGCGCTCGATCCAAATGACAGCAAAGAGACAAGCAACGCTGCCGCCCATCTGTCATCGCAGCGCATAGACCTCACCGTTCAAGCTCGCCACGTAAATCGAGCCTGCGGCAAGCACGGGGACCGACTGGATCGCTCCGCCCAGGCCAGCTCGCCATACGATCTTTCCGCCGCTCACGTCCAGCGCGAACGTGCCCCCTGCCTGAATGCAAACTACGCCATCGCCGATAACGGGCGGCGCGGTCACCACTTCACCGACTGCGGTCTTCCACCGTAAATTTCCAGTTTGAACTTCGAAGGCATAGAGGAACCCGTCTTTGCTGCCGATTACCGCGAAGTCACCTGAAACCGCGGGCGAAGAAGCGATGCCTAGCCCCGTTTCATACTTCCAGCGCACCTCGCCGTTCGTGGCGTCCAATGCATAGACAAAGAAATCTTCAGAGCCGATTAGAACCAGGCTGTCTATGACTGCGGGCGACGAGTCGATTCCATTGCCGGTAGCTGTACTCCAGAGAACTTTCCCGGACGCGGCCTCGAGACTGTAGACCTTGCCGTCTCCGCAGCCGACGTACAGCTGATGCTCCTCGGCATAAATCGTGGAGTAGATTCTTCCGCCAAGTTCCTGTGACCATTTCGGCTGACCATGCCTACCATCGACTGCATACACGCTGCCATCTGCGCTTCCGAAAAACACAACGTCATTACGAACTACCGGCGATGACCAGACCTCACCTTGACTTGCAACCTCCCACAAGCTTTTCCCGGAGTTCTTATCGATTGCATAAACCTTGCCGTCATCGCAACCGAAAAGAATCGCATTTTCAAAGAGAGAGGGAGTGGAGTGTACCGGGCCCGCAGCCTCAAATTTCCATCTTGAGGTTCCTCTCGCTACGTCGATCGCATGCAACACTCCATCTACCGATGCCACATATAGAAAACCGTCATAAAACACGGGCGCCGAACGCACAGGGCTGGCAGCGCGATACTGCCAAGCGGCGTTCGCGGGTGGCTGGAACCGAATTTGTGCCTGCCCTCCCCGGCGGGCATTGTCCCCCAACAGAGTGGGCCAATCAGCTGTAGACCGGGTGTTAGTCTTTTCCGTGGTCGTCATCAGCTTGAGAGTAGGCGATGGTCAATTTGCTTGAGATCGGCGACACCCAAACCCAGCTTCCCCGCCGCTGCAACGTGTCCAGGCTGACGGAAGAATAGGTTTTTCGACGCATCGTGATAGTAAATCCGGCTATCTGGAGTAATGCTTTCCGGATCGTGTTGCCACACGGAAGGAACGCCACGTTCTCGCCGCTTCTTTTCGATCGCATCGAGTTCGACCGTGTCCATGGCGACTGGATCAGTAGCGACCAGGAGCATTCCCGTTTGATCGATAAAGTCCTGCACTTGCGTGAGCGGTCCGCCATGCCATACCTGCCTCATGCCGTCCATAATGTGCAGTACAGCTTTTGAACGTAACGGCTCTACGGAACACATCAATCCGATCACCGGATTAGTAAAAGAATGGGGCGCGCGATGGGTACGAGCAACGTTGTTGAAGCTTCCGTACGCGAGATTCTTTAGAGCCCCGGTGACACCGGCTGCGGAGTGGTCTTTCATTGTCGGCACATTGATGATCTTGGTTACTTCGTGCGCCACTATGCCGGCCATATGGGAGCGGGTTTCCCACTCGCCAAAGAAATTTGCGTCGCAATAGACCGTCGGTTCATAGCCGGTGCCGCCACCTGAAAATGCATCCTGAATGCCGACAATCCGCACACCCGGAGGCAGCAGCGCCTGGTAGCTGCCAATGTCGATCTCATACGAATAGCGGTCGTAAACCACAATGTTCCGGGCCGGCACTCCAAGCGATTGGACCGCAGCAACTATCTCTCGAATGATTTCGGGTGAGGAGCAACAGGCGGGCGCCCCGGACGGGTTGATTTTGATACCGACAATATCCGTAGGCGCTATGAATTTGGCCCACGCGTCGCGGGCCGACCGTTCGCGAGTCAGTTCCTGCATGGCTTGCTCAAGCATGCGGCGAACGATCGGCTGCGAAACACGATTCCGTACGATTGCATTCCGGTTGCGCGCTTCGATGACCCGCCCTGGAAATAGTCCAGGCATCCCTAGAGGAGATGGCATGTAATCCGGTAGTCCGTGTAGATCAATCGGAGGCAAAGCAGGAGCAACCCCCTCCGCCCGCAGTATCGGATCCAGACCTTGCACTAGTACCGAAGTGCTCCCGATGCAACCGACCTTAACGAAAGTCCGCCGATCCATTTTTCGAGTTAAACTTTGCGTTTCAGATAACGCTTGAAGATGCCGACCAGATTACGCCAGCTCAACTTGCAATTACAACTCAAACGAGCCGAGACTCGTTTTGCGTGATGACAATCTGGCCTTGAGTCGATACACTTTCGCTTCAATCACGAGAGAGGTGCCATGCAGAACTGGATCAAGGCATTCATCGCAATCGTCGCCCTGGGATTCTGTCACGCCATCACCGCTCAGGCCCCGCCTCGATACGACCTGCTGTTGAAAGGCGGGCACGTGATCGACCCCGCTAATCACATTGATGACGTCCGCGACGTCGCAGTATTCCAGGGCAAGATTGCGGCAGTCGAAAAAGATATTTCTGCCGATCAGGCCGGGAAAGTTGTAGATGTCTCCAAGCTCTACGTCACTCCTGGCCTGATTGACATTCACTACCACATTGGCCATGGTGGAGCGCCCTTGGACTGGTTCACTCCGGAAGCGCGCGCGCATGCGGCTCCATTGGGGATTTTTGCAGATATTGCGTTGCAGTCTGGAGTAACCACGGTTGTGGATGCAGGGACGGCTGGTGCGGAAACGTTCCTTCAGGAAAAGGAGGAAGGCATCGACCATGCGAGAGTGCGAGTACTGGCGTTCCTGAATATCGTCGCCAATGGTATGAACGGCGGCCTTGAAGGAAGCCTCGACGAGATGGATCCAAAACTCTGCGCTGCAACCATTAAAAAATATCCCGACCTCATCGTAGGAGTAAAAACAGCGCATTATTGGACGAAGGAGCCCTGGGACGCGGAACACGTGCCCTGGGCAGCCGTGGATCGCGCCATTGAATGCGCAACCCTGGCTGGCGTGCCGGTCATGTATGACTTCTGGCCTCGTCCGGACCGAACGTACGAAGATCTGATTCTTAAGAAAATGCGGCCCGGAGACATTCACACCCACGTATTTGCGCAGCAATTCCCCATTCTTCTTGGTGACAACAAGATAAATCCGGCTCTCGCGGAAGCGCGGGCACGCGGCGTGTTCTTCGATGTGGGCCATGGGTCCGGCAGCTTCTGGTTTCGCAATGCCGTTCCGGCCATGAAACAGGGCTTTATTCCTGACTCTATGTCCACGGATTTGCACACAGGCAACTACAACGTGGTCAGCATGACGAACGTGATGTCGAAATTCCTGGCGATGGGTGTACCTCTCGACGACATCATCCGACGGTCGACCGTCAATCCGGCCGCTGAGATTCACAGGCCAGAGTTGGGTACATTATCGGTCGGCAAAGATGCCGATATCGCTGTGCTCGAACTGGCCAAGGGTCGTTTCGGCTACATCGATTGCGGAGTTGCGCGGATGAACGGAAACGTCCAACTGACAGCTCGTATGACGATTCGCGCGGGACGCATTTCGTATGATCCTTCCGGCCTCAGCATGGTGGAGTGGGAGAAGGCCCGGCCGCAATATTTCACCAATCCCGACAAGGGCGATTCCCTGCCGGCGCGGGCCGATGATTATCCGCGAGATTGAGTCCGGAAATCGCATAAGGTGCCTGGGAGATTAAACGATGACACCGATCAATCGCCGAAAGCTCCTATACAAGAGCGCGCAAGCCATTGCCGCCGGAGGAACCGCGTTGGCCGTGGTTCCAGCGATAAAGACTGGAGCGTCTGGCAAGGAGAAGACCGCTCCAGGCGTCGATTACTACGAAAAGTTGAGCGTCAGACCATTGATCAATGCCGCCGGCACTTACACGGTTCTCTCGGCTTCGACCATGCCCGAGGAGGTGCAGGCCGCCATTGCTCTGGCGGCCAAGAGGCCCGTCAATCTCACTGAACTGCTCGATGCTTCGGGGGCGTATCTTGCCAAGCAGTTGCGCTGCGAAGCCGCGCTGGTCACCTCTGGAGCTGCCGCCGCTCTGGTTGTGGGCACGGCAGCTTGCGTCACCATGAAAAATGATCAAGCGATTTTAGGAATTCCAACCGACATGGCTGGCCTTAAGAACGAAGTCATCGTCCAGAAATCTCATCGTTACGGTTACGACCATGCTCTCCGCAATTGCGGCATTCGCTTTGTCGAGGTGGAGACGATTGATGAGTACGAAAACGCTTTCAATCAGCGCACCGTTATGGCCCACTTTTTCAACGCGGGCATAGGCAAAATCAGCCGTGAAGATTGGGTGCGAGTGGCGCATCAGCATCAAGTGCCGTGTTTCAACGACGCTGCTGCGGACGTTCCACCTATCTCGAACCTGTGGAAATATACGGAGATGGGCTTCGACCTTGTGACATTCTCCGGCGGGAAAGGACTTCGTGGACCGCAGTGCACTGGTCTTCTCCTGGGTAGAAAAGATCTGATCGAGGCCGCGAAGAAAAACAATTCGCCCAACTCGAACACTGTCGGGCGCGGATTGAAGGTTGCGAAGGAGGAGATCGTAGGCCTAGTCGCCGCTGTCGATTGGTTTTTAAAACAGGACGACGCGGCAATGGAATCCGAGTACCGGCGCAGGGCTGATCTGATTGCAAAAGAACTGAGCTCGATTCCCACGGTGCAGACGCAGATTTTCGTCCCGGAAGTCGCCAATCATGTCCCTCACCTGCTTATCACCTACGATCAGAACCTTTTGAAGATTACAGGTGCGGAAGTCATGCAGAAAATGCGACACGGTGATCCTCGCATTGAACTCAATCCCTCCACCGGAGGTTCCCCAGCAGCTGCAGGATTGCCTGGCGGGCCCAATACCATCGTTGTTGGTGTCTGGATGCTGCAGCCTGGAGAAGAAAAGATCGTTGCGAGACGATTGCGCGAATTGCTGCAAACAGCAGCCAAGGCTTAGTCAAATCAAGATTGACGACCGTTTGGACGATCATTGGGAGAATTGGCAAGCCGTTTCACTAACCTTCTTGACAACCTTGCGCCACGGTAGCAGAATCCTAAAAGGCGAATAAAAAGCGAATCTACTTGATTCGCATTCCGGCAGACCAGCCCCGATCTTTCTCTGCCGCGAGGTTTCCATGTCCACACTTGCGACCATTGCCGGACCTTCTTCGTTTTTGCCGGCAATCTCGAACCGTAATGGGGTGCCCCATTTCTCGCCGCTGTTGCGAGAAGCAGGCGTTTCCCGAAGAGTTGCTGCACTCAAGCACGTCGCTCAATCCGAGCGCCTGGCCGGCGTACGTCCCGCATCGCGACTCGAGGTACGTCCCGAGCCGGAGATGATTTCTAGCGGCATTCCTGAACTCGATTCTTTGACCGGAGGTATTCCGCGCGGATGTTTGACGGAGATTTGCGGTCACCCTTCCTCTGGGAAAACCAGCGTGCTATTAGCATCGTTAGCTGCAGCCACGCAGCGGGGAGAATCCTGCGTTCTGATCGATGCCAGCGATAGTTTTGACCCAGGATCGGGGGCGGCAGCAGGAATCGATTTCGACAGATTGCTTTGGGTACGGTGTGGAAAATCGTCGTATGTCGTTCGTCGTTCGTCATCCGCTGAAAATGCGTGGTCAGTTGTCGGTCGTCGGTCGTCGGCTAAAAACCAAAAATCCAGGGTACCCCACCCTTCAGCGTTCTTTGAGGAGGGTAGGAATTTTGACTTTGCGTACGACGTACGACGTACGACGAACGACGGGTTTCCGGACCCAACGACCAATGACGGTTTTTCTGCCCGGCTCGAACAAGTTCTCAAATCTACGGATCTGATCCTGCAAAGCGGCGGCTTCGGCCTTGTCGTGCTCGATCTCGCCGGAATCCCTGAAAAATTCGCGCGCCGCATTCCGCTCGCATCGTGGTTCCGCTTCCAAAGAGCTGTCGAACACACGAAAACAGCTTTGCTGGTAATCAGCGAAATTCCATGCGCGCAAACCTGCGCGTCTTTAGTAATGAAGGCTTGCAGTAAGCCGTCACCCATTAGCCATCAGCCATCAGGAAAACCTTCGCATGCAGAAGTTTTAAAAGAATTGCGAATCGAAGGAGAGATCGTCCGCTCTCGATTGGAGCGCAAGTCTGTGCAATCGGTGAAAACGATTTTCACTACACAGGCAGTCCGTGCCGGATGACCTAAGGAATCAGAGAAGTCCATTAGCAAAGATCGTTGGCTGATTTGTGTTTTGCCAACAGCCAAGAGCCAATAGCCAACAGCGGTTTTCCCATGCCTTTCGCCTGCATCTTCGTTTCTGATTTTTCACTGCAGGCGATTTTGCGTGCTGAGCCGGGTCTGCGTTCACAAGCTGTGGCCGTTCTCGAGGGCAAACCGCCTCTCGAAAAGATTCTGGTGGCAAATGAACGCGCTCGCGCGGCCGGTGTTCTGCCTGGAATGACCAAACTACAAATTGAAGGCTCAGCAGAAATCGTGCTTCGCGACCGCTCGGAACTTCAGGAATCGGTCGCGCACCAGGCCTTGCTCGATTGCGCGCAGGCTTTTTCCCCGCGAATTGAAGACTCCGCTCGAGACACGGTCCTGCTTGATCTTTCCGGACTCGATAAATTGTTCGGTCCTCTGCCCAAGGTTGCGCGCGGAATTTTTCATCGCGCTCACGAAATGGGTCTGGAGATAAATGTTGCCGTGGCGGGTACGCTCGCGAGCGCCGCGCTTGCAGCCAATGGATTCGCCGGCGTTACCGTAATTCCCGAAGGAAAAGAAGCAGAAGTCCTGGGCGGACTCCCAATTGAAGCACTGTTTGCGGCGGAAGTTGCCGCTCAGGATCGTCTCGATTCAAAGCAGCTGTACTCCGCGTCTTCGTGTCTCCGCCGTGAAGAAATTCTTGAGACGTTCCGTAGTTGGGGAATTCGAAAATTTCGCGACCTCGGCGCGCTTCCAGAAACTGCGCTGAGCGAACGTCTGGGTCAACGTGGACTCGAACTACAACGTAAGGCATGCGGCAAAGGTGATCGCATGCTGGTTCCCTCTGACCCGCCGCTCGTTTTCGAAGAAGCAATTGAACTGGACTTTCCATTGGTACTACTGGAGCCGCTTGCATTCCTGCTCAACCAGATGCTGGAGCAACTTTGCATGCGTCTGCAGTCGCGGTCGTTAGCTGCGCAGGAAATTCATTTGCGATTGACGCTCGAGAATGGACGGCAAGACTCCGAAAGCACATTTGAACGTGTAATCCATCTCCCAGTGCCACTGCTCGACGCAAACACCTTTCTCAAGCTTCTGCAATTAGATTTGAAAGCGCATCCTCCTGGTGCTCCTGTCAAAAAAGTGCACCTGCGCATCGAGCCGGCCAAGCCGCGCCCGGGGCAAAACGGATTGTTTGTCCCGTGTTCACCGGAGCCGGAAAAACTGGAACTCACGCTGGCGAGAATTTCCGCGGTCGTCGGCGAAGGATACGTCGGGTCGCCGCAACTTCTGGGCACGCATCGTTCGCAGGCGTTCGAGATGCGGCGGTTTGGATTAGCGACCAATGTGAGGACAGCCGCTCTCGACCCTTCTGGCGAGCTTGATCGCCAATTTGCCGGTTTCAGCAGCGACACAAAACCGAAGCCGAGCACTACTCGGCGGCGGCGGGGGGTGGCTGTCCCCACATTCGCTGGTATTGAGAAAAATTCCAGCAATGGAAACGGCGCGAATCCGAATCTGGTCACTGCACTGAGAATTTTTCGGCCGCCGATTCTGGTTGCTGTGAAACAGCAGGACGGCAAGCCTACTCACATTCTTTCGAAAACGCGAAACCACATCTCCACCGATGTGCTCTGGGCCGCCGGGCCCTGGCGCTGCTCCGGCGACTGGTGGGAGCAGGATGCCTGGGTTCGAGACGAATGGGACATCGCAGTGCAGGAAAAAACCGGAATCGTGCTTTATCGACTGGTTCACGACGTGCTCGCCGGGCGATGGATGCTGGAAGGAAGCTATGACTGAAACAGCTTCTAGCTACTAGCCTCTAGCTTCTAGCACGCTCTGGTTGCTAGCAGCTAGTGGCTAGCAGCTAGTGGCTAGCAGCTAGTGGCTAGCAGCTAGCCGCTATGTACATCGAACTTCACTCGCGCTCCGCGTTCAGCTTCCTCGAAGGCTCTTCCCTTCCCGAAAGCCTGATTGCGCGCTGCGCCGAATTGCAGATGCCGGCCATGGCGCTGCTCGATCGCGATGGAGTCTATGGCGCGCCGCGCTTTCACATGGCCGCAAAGAAAGCGAAGCTCAAGGCGCACATCGGCGCGGAGGTTGCGTGCAATTTTTCTCGTAGAGACGTTTCTTGCAAAGTATTTTCCGGCAGCGGCACCGATTTTTCCGGCCCAGGCAATAAGTTGCAAGCAACCTAT
>JBKPSP010000191.1:0-5155 GCA_046735175.1 Acidobacteriota bacterium | reverse complement strand
GTATGGGGGGCTTCGAGCCACGAGTCGTTAATTCCAGTGGTTCAAGCCCCGGCCCAGTTCTCCTTTGAGTTCCCGATAAATCTCCATATCACTCATTCAGGCGAAGAGCCCGACAACAGGGTTGGCACGGCGATTTTAGTTCTTCAAATCAGCAGGCCAGTTTGTGAGCAAATGCAGCGGGGCCTGCATTTCCGCATCCGCATGATTCACAAGAAGTCGTTTGCCGTCCGAGGAGACATCAAAGGAAACTCCGATTCCGGGTGTGCTGGCATGGAATAGGTGCTGCGGCTTGCCGACTATGACTTCCGAGGCGTTCGAGCTGACTGGGCACATGAAGAAATCGTCTGTGGCGTCTTTATAGAACAGTTCTTCCATTTCCGCTCCAGGCGAGGTCAATTCCACCATTCGCGGATACTCGCCATTTGCCCTTTCCTTCTGGGAAGGTTGTGAGGTAAACCTCCCATTGCCCCGATTCGTCTGAGCTATAAGCGACCCAATGCGCGTCGGGCGAGACTCTATACTGTGTGATGTTCGACTGCGTCGAGGGCGGCTGCACGATGGCTACCGGCTTGGATTCTCCAGTGACCGGTACGACCCAGAGAGAAACCTGTTTTTCACCATCGCCCCAAAGATAGGTGAGATATTTTCCATCCGAGCCCCGCCGCCTTCAGGCGCAAACTCCGCAGACCTTACCAACATGGCTCCTCAGGCAATCACGGGCGGCTGCGGCTACCCGTTCACGTTTGGGCGGTGATTAACAAATTTTGGCTACTGTTTTCTACTCACATCGCCAGGAAAGAACACTTATCGCCACGCTCTTGGTGCAATTGCGACCATCAGAGTTCCTCGCAAGGGGATGAGGTACAGACCATGGGAACCTGGTACAGGGAAGTCAAAGAGCGATGCATATTGTATGTGGAGTACGGGCTAATGACGGCGTCGGCGAGCGGCTTGCTTTATGTCTTCTATGCAATGTCGCGTTAGGCGGCGTCCACAGTCTGCGCTACCAAGTTGGCGAATACCGCGAGCAAGAAAGCTCAACCGAGACTCAACCTAGAAAAGATCAAAGCGCAGTTTTGAAATACAAGTGGCGATTTAAGGCATTTGCGCGGAGTCGGGTCTTATGCAGAATGTGTGCCGCGCTGTATCGCAAGTCAAAGCTTCAGAGATCCAATTAAACGCGCTCAAGTGTCTACCGCCAATACGGGCTCAGGAGGAGTTGGGGTCGCTGGAACCATGTAGGTTTCGAAGTGATAACGCGTAATGGCGATAGACGCCGATAGCCCTAATCGAAGCGCGTTTTTGGCAGCGAGGGTTGAGTGTGCAGCGGAAGGTGCGTGTCGAATTACATTGTTCACCCGATAATGAAGTGACCGGTTCGGGCTTACGCTCGAATACATTGGCCATGGAGTCGCGGCTCGAACCACGCAGACAGGTTGAGCTGATTGTCTCGTTAAAGGGGCGGGACAAAATCGGAGCATCCTTTACCCAAGAAGCCCTCGCCAGCAGCATTAGCAATTGTGGAGCACTGCTGTCTGGAATCGGACGAGAATGAGGCCCGGGGATCTAATCTGGGTGGATTACGCAGGCCGAAAAGTGCGTTTCAAGGTGGTCTGGGTTAGAGACTCCGAGTCTCACAGCTCACTCAGGCGGCAGTACAGCTTTGCCAGAGAGAGAAGTCTCCATGGAGAGACAAAGTTGAGAATCATTGAGGGCAGTTGCGGCGCAAGGAGAACGGCGCCAGACCGCCCTTCCGGTCGGCCGCAGTCCCCCCTAGAAGGGCGACCCCGTGCCAGAGTCGCAGAAGACTACCGATCGACGCTATATGGGGCCCGCGACTTGGCGAAGTGTCGGCATCAGTCATTGAAAAGCACGGTATACTCGACGCGGTTCGTGATAAATCTCCATATCACTCATCAGCGCTCCGGACGCGGTGGATGTCCGAGGCGCAGGTGCCTATCTGGGCTGCTATACTATTCAGGAAGCTTTGTACGGTTGCTTGTTTACGCGGGATCCGCTCTTTTTGGATCGGCCTCACCTCCGCATTTCCTGCCTTCCGAAAATTCAGAGCCAATCTAAGACGGACGCGTGAGCGGCGTGGGAACTGTGTGACAACAGGCCTTCAGAAAGACACAATTGCAATGACTACTTTTTCAGAACTGCCCCTCTCTGCTGCCTTGCAGCAGAAGCTGGCGGCATTCCAATTCACAACCTTAACCCCCATTCAGGCGCAAGGGATTGCTCCTGCCCTCGACGGCAAAGACGTCATCGGAACGGCGCAGACCGGGACAGGCAAAACACTTGCGTTTCTCATTCCTGTGATCGAAAAGCTGAGCCGTGACACGTCGCGGCAGCCAAGCGCACTCGTGCTTCTGCCGACGCGCGAACTCGCCATGCAGGTAGAGGAACAGTATGAGCAACTCCGTGGCAAGCATCTGAAGAAAGCTGCGCTTGTGGTGGGCGGTCTGTCGGAGAATGGCCAGATTCGAGCACTCCGTGGCGGATCGGGCCTGATCATTGCAACACCGGGACGCTTGCAGGACTTCATCGACCGGAAGGTCGTGAATTTGCGCGAAGTGAGAATACTTGTTCTGGACGAAGCTGACCGAATGCTGGATATGGGATTTCTTCCGGCGATTCAGCGCATTGTTTCGGTTGTGCCCGCAAATCGACAGACACTATGTTTCTCAGCGACGATGGAGCAGTCGGTCGCGCGCATCGTGAACGATTACACTCGTCAGCCCATCCGCATAGCGCTGGGATCCGTTCGGAAGCCTGCCGCGAGCGTTAAGCTCAGTGCTTTTGAGGTCCGTCCACAACACAAAATGGACCTACTCCGCGAGCTACTCGGGACTCAGGAGGGGCAGACCCTGATCTTCACGCGCACAAAGCGCGGCACGGAGCGAGTAGTTCGAGAACTCATCCGTGACGGCTTCAGTGCAGCGATGATCCATGGCGACCGATCGCAATCTCAGCGCAATGCGGCTCTAAATGGCTTCCAAGAAGGACATTACGAAGTATTGGTTGCAACCGACATCGCGGCACGCGGTCTGCACGTGGACGATGTAGCTCACGTCATCAACTACGACATACCGAAGATCGCGGAGGATTTCATCCATCGCGTGGGGCGTACGGGTCGTGCGGGCTTGGAGGGCCATGCGTCTACGATCTATACCGCCGCCGAAAACACTGACCTACGAGATATTGAACGAGCTCTCCAGCTAAGGATGGAGCGTCAGCACTTCGACCCTGCATCCTCGGAGCTACCCAAACGCGCGGTTCAGAACACGCTAGCGAGCCGAACTCTGAGTACCCTCCCCGGCGAGGTTTTCGTTTAAAGCGTTCAAGCTACGGAGACTCTTAAGGTAGCGCAATATCGTCGAACACAGAGCTCGGCGTCGCCTCAGAACAAAGAAAGGGACTTAGATACCATGGTGAAATATCGGGCTGGCACGCCTACCCATCGCGGAATCTCGGACGCGCTCGGGCGCAAAACAACTCGCCCGAGTCTGCAGATGATATTGTCAGTTCAACTGTCCCAGCGTAGCATCAGGCAGTCCTGAGCAGCCCTCCCTCCCGAGTGCAAGCGCCGGACGTAATTTCGGAAAGGTTCTTCAAATGAGCTCATGACGAACATTTTTGTTGGCAACCTTGATATAACGGCCACAGAACAGCAGTTGAGAGAGCTCTTCGCTGCACATGGTGCTGTGAAAAGCGTCACCCTCGTTAAAGACCGGGACACTGGTGAGCCACGCGGCATGGCATTTGTCGAAATGGCGCAAGCTGCGGAAGCCGAAGCCGCAATTGCTGCCCTTGACGGGAATGACCTCAATGGACGTCCCATGAGAGTCAACGAAGCTCGCCCTAAACTTCGGCCGGATGGCACGCGTGACGCCGGCAGTAGAGATCATCGACGACATAGGGTGTGAAGTTGCGCGGGCATACTGCCTCATGCAACTCCGAAAGGTATTCTCATGAAACATGATCCCACCACCGGTTCGTACGCCATCATCTGCTACAACAGCCGTACGTACCAATCGGGCGGAGTGGTTATGATTGTTAGCGGGAAAGCGGCGGCAGATTCAGAATTGAAGAGGTTGGAAGATTGCCAAGATTCCTCTCACCGGCAGGATGGCTGGCGCTACTTCATCCAAGAGACTGATCTCCAGGCTGGAACAGATCCAATTGACGCCAACCAACACCGCCAAGCCGAACTGGAAAGCCGAGAATCGAAAGCTCTGCACGAAGACGAAGCCGCCATCCGCCGCTCGTTTAACCCTCCTCGATGAGGCCAAGTCTCTGACCGTTGTGATTGTATTCACCAATTGAGCCAAGCACTCTGCAATCCACGCGAGCTCCATTAGCTCAGACCGAGAGAGGAGATGACCGTTTCCGTTAAGTGCGGCGGATTAACATCCTTTACCGCATGCGTCTTGTTGTTAAATCTCCATATCACTCATTGAGCCGGAGTGGCCTTCGAGCAGTAAATGCTAAGAATCCAGACTACTGTTCGCGCTGTAGCACCCAACCAAGAAGTTCAGGAGCACGCTCCAGCACGGGCCGACGGCGCCAGTTCTCGTAGCTGATCTTTTCGCTTTGCTGTAGGTCTCTCTCAAAATCCTCCTCCAACCGACGGCACAAGTCAGCTTCACGTGCTGCCAGATTCACCTCATCGTTCAGGCCGAATGATCGATTGTCAAAATTTGTAGAACCGACCACCGCCCAGCGGCCATCGATCAGGAGCACCTTGGCGTGGATCATCGCGGGCTGATATTCGTAGATGCTGACACCCGCCTTTAACAATTTTCCATAGGCCAGTCTGCTGGAGTTGCGAGTGAGCCACAGGTCGCTTTTCTTGCCAGGCACTAGAATTTTGACGTCTACGTGGCGGCGTACCGCGCGTACCAGTTCGTCGGTCATGCTCCTATCCGGCAGAAAGTAAGGCGTGGTTACGTGAATGCTGCTCTTTGCGGAAGCGAGCAGCACTTGAAACAATATTCTCGACCGCGTCGCACCCCCCGCCGAAGGCGTACTGTTGATGACCAATACAGGACCTTCGCCTTGCCTCGAATCGGTCGCGAAGTACTCCGAATCGCTCAGTACCTCTCCACAACTCTCGAGCCAATTTTCTGCGAAGGTTGCTTGCAGGTGAGCG
>JBKPSP010000190.1:0-9523 GCA_046735175.1 Acidobacteriota bacterium | reverse complement strand
AGCGAGACGCTCAGCGTGACGCGTTCGAACAGGCCGCTATCGAATCCGAGCGGTACGTCCTCCGGCTGTACGTGACCGGCCTGACGCCGCGGTCCGCTCGCGCGGTCAAGAACCTGCAGGCGATTTGCGACGAGTGTCTCGCCGGGCGCTACGACCTGGAAGTCATCGACATCTACCAGCAGCCGGTGCTGACCAGGGGCGAGCAGATCATCGCGGCGCCGACCTTGATCAAGAAACTGCCGCTGCCGATGCGGCGCATCATCGGCGACCTGTCGAATCGGGAGCGCGTGCTGCTCGGATTGGACCTCATCCTGACGCCCGACCAGGCGCACGGAAAGCAGACATGATCACCAGCCACGTAGAGAATCACGAAACGACCGAGTTGCTGCGCACGCGCCTCGCCGAAGCCGACGACATGCTGAGGGCGATCCGCCAAGGCGAGATCGATGCGCTGGTCGTCGAAGGCGCGTCGGGCAACCAGGTCTACACGCTGCACAGCGCCGAGGAGCCGTACCGGAACCTCGTCGAACAAATGCAGGAAGGCGCCGTCGTCTTTACGGAAGCAGGCGACATCCTGTTCGCGAACGCGCGCTTTGCGGAGCTCGTGGGGGAGCCACTCGAGCTGGTGGTGGCGAGCCGCATCGACCGATTCGTGAGCCGATCCGACCGGAACGAGTTTCTGGCGCTGCTCCGATCGGGCAGCGGAAGGCGGCGCTGTAGCCTCATCGGCGCGGAGGGGAACCCGTTCGAAGTGAGTCTGTCTCTGACCACGACCGTGTGGACCAACGGCTGTCGCCTGAACTTGATCGTCACCGACCTGAGCGAACTGCTGGAGGCCAACAGAGGGCGCGTTCGCGCCGAACGTGACAGCCGCACGAAGGACGAATTCCTGGCAATGCTCGGCCACGAGCTGCGCACGCCCCTCAGCGCCATCAGCTCCGCCGTCCACGTCATCGAGGCCACGCACGCCGAAGGGGAGTCCGCGACCCGCGCCCATGAAGTCATCGCGCGGCAGGTCGGCCACGTCAGCCATCTGATCAACGAACTGCTCGACGTCGAGCGCGTCGTCTCCGGAAAGATCCGGTTGCACCGCCAGACGATCAATATGGCAGACGCCGTGCGCAGCGCGGTCGCCACCTTCACGTGCGATCCCAGCCTGAAGCGGACGATCGAGGTGACGACCGAGCCCGCGTGGGTCGATGTCGATGCCATGCGCCTCGAACAGGTGCTGACCAACATCCTCACCAACGCGGTCAAGTACACGCAGCCCGGCGATCGGATTCGCGTGACCCTCCGCGCCGACGGCTGCGATGCCGTCGTCACCGTCGAGGACACCGGTCTGGGTATCTCGGCACGACTGCTGCCGTTCATCTTCGACCAGTACGTGCAGGCGGATCGGACACTCGATCACGCGCGGGGAGGGCTCGGCATTGGATTGACGCTCGTTCGCCGTCTCGTGGAACTGCACGGGGGCACGGTGATAGCTGCGAGTGCGGGAGAAGGACGCGGGAGTACGTTTACTGTCCGCCTGGCGCAGGTGTCTCCTTCACGGGATTCCATCGGCGGCGTTCAGGGCTCGCCCGAACGCCGCGCGAGACCCAGGCGCGTCCTGTTGATCGAAGACAACGCCGACGCGCGCGAAATGCTGCGCATGATGCTCGAGCTCGCCGGACACGTGGTCTACGACGCCGCCGACGGTCCACGCGGACTCGCGCTTCTCAACGCCCTGCGTCCCGATGCGGCCATCATCGACATCGGCCTTCCGGGAATGGACGGGTACGAGATTGCGAAACGGATTCGCCAGGAAGCGCACGGCCGCAGCATGCTCCTGCTGGCCCTGAGTGGTTACGAAGCGCCGACCGAGTCGGCGCTCCTACCGGAGACCGGATTCGACCATCACCTGGTGAAGCCCGTCGATCCCGACCAGCTCACGCGCCTGCTCAGCGACGGACCCTAGCGGTGGACCCCGCGACGTGTTCACAACAGTACATATGCGGTCTCGTCAATCGCGATACGCTGCCTTCATGAATACACTGTCGGCTGCGCGAGTATTCCGCTGCCGCGCTGTGGTGCCTGTCTGGTTCGTGCTCGTTGGCACCTTGGCCGCCTGGTCGCCGGCACCGACGGTTCCGATCGCGCTTATGGTTCTCGCGCTGACGGTTGGCATCGCGCCAGGTCTACTGGTAGGGTGGCTGCACTGGCACTCCGACCGCGATCTGTCGTAGTCACACAGCCGGGTTAGAGGAACAACTCGATGCCGGCGCATGAGCCGTCAACGCGCCCGTTCAGGACATCGGTGACCGTGACCGCGGATGGCGTGTGGGTCACGATCGTGGACTTCGGCGTCGGTGCGACCCTCACCAGGCTGTTCGACAACGAGCAGGATGCGGGCGCGTATGGCGACAAGTTGGCGGTGTGGCTGGCGACCCGTCCCGCCGAGTGGATTCGCAGCTAACTTCCAACGATTTTTGCGCGACGCGCACGTGGCCTTATACAGCCACGGCCTGCTCGCCGAACTGGTCGTACAGCTCCGCGTAGAATCCGCCTGCGGCCAGCAGTTGTTGTCCTGCCGTTCTCATCAATGCCGCTGCTCCTGCGAACCGCCGCGAAGCCGCGCGCGAGCGCCGCGCGACCCACGCAGGCCGAGAGACAGAACCATTTGCGCCGGTCTTGCCTCCAATGCGGCAGTGCTGACTACTGTGTGGAGGGACCTCCTGCTTTTTGACCGCGAACCCACGCCGCAATGATCTTCCAGTCCGGATCGTCCTGGGATCTAAATTGCCTCCCTCCCTGGTGGGTGTCGGCGAGGCCGCCCGCCTCCGGCGCCAGCGGCATGAGCAGCAACAGGCTTTGCAGCGGATTACCGGGAGTCACCAGCTTTGAGACAGTTTGAAAGTTGGCGCGAGACTGCTCCTCGGTCCACGTGCTCGTCCCGGACGGCATCCGCTCGAGGCTGAGGGGTCCGCCGCCGTGACGGCTCACCTCATGGCAAACGTAGCAGCGGGCGTGGTCTGGCCAGCGCTTTTTTGCAAAGATAGGTTCGACCTGTGTCTTGAAAAACTCATAATCGAGAGACGGCCGCGACGGAGAAGGCCCCTGCGCCGCGAATGGTGTAGGCGCGTAGAGCGCGACCGCCGACGCTGCTAGAACGCTGGCGAGAATTCGCTTCGGACGCACATTAAAAACCATAATCTCTCCAACAACTGAGTGCTTAGGGCAATGCCAACGTGCTGATCCGGTCTGGCATCTCGCCAACCGGGATGCGAGCCAGCTCTTTCATCTTCTGTACATCGATGGCCGTCACCGTCTTCACCCCACAGCTGGAAACGTAAACAGTCTTGCTGTCAGGAGTAAATGTGATCCAAGCCGGGTTTCCCGACCTGCTTGGCTTCCCCGGCACGACTTGTTCCGGCAACGAGACGTGTCCCAGGAGTTTGATATCAGGCAGCGAGTAGGCGAAAACAGAATTGGACGGTCTGCTGTTGACCCACAGGGTCTTCTGGTCCGGGGAGATACCGATGCCGTGGGCGTTGCTTTCGCACCCCCTGCCGCCGCCGAATCCTGTCGGCTCCTCAGGCGCCTTGATTCTGGCCACCTCCGCGCGCTTGGCAAAATCCACCACCGAGAAGGCATTCAACGCGCCGAGGTTTACGAAGATCCGGCGACCCGAGCCGTCGGGGTTATTCTCAATCGCTATCGGATTTACTCCGGTGTCGTACTGAACCTCCCAGGCGGCTTCCATCTTTTGGAGATCAAAGACGACGACAAAACGTCCGCCAGGTGCGCCGGCGGCGACATACTTGCCATCCGCCGTCACCGCGAGATCGTGCAGTCCTCTTCGTACCGGAATGCTCTTCACCTTCTCGAGGGTGGTGGCGTTGATGACATCCAGGGCGCCTGTATCCTCCGCCTTCGTGCCCGTATTTCGGATACAGACCAAGATCAGCTTTCCATCCTTCGTTGTTTGAGCTTCATTGGCCCAACCGCTCAGCGGGACCCTTTTGACGATTTTCTCGGTCTTCCGATCCATGACGATGAGGAAGTTACTTTCGGGGTCGGTCCTACTGAAGATATAGAGCAGGCGGCCGTCTGGAGAGAATCGAACCACCTCGGGTGATTCGATGTTGCCGATCGTATGCACGACCTTGTTCGTCGCAGCGTCGATGACATCGATAGTGGTTCCACCTCTGTTCGTGACATAAATGAGCGCCGTACCTGCCGCAAGTACTGCGCATGTCATCGCCACGGCTAACGTCACGCTCAGCCCGAGTAAAAGCAGCTTCGGTTGTCGTCGCATCTTCCCTCCCACCGATCTGATCGGGATTTCCGACTTCACCGCCAAACCTCGGCGGATCTTACTGCTGCAACACAGATCTCGGACGAGTTTTTATCGTCAGTCGGACGATCGCCCAGCGCCACCGAGTGCAATGTGGCGCGGCGGTCCAGTCGACAGCACCATACGGGCGCGAAATTCGACTGAATCACAGATCATTTGCTGTCGGGTAGCACCCTCTCTCGTCCGCGCCACTCAATGCCGCCGTCCGGTAGCACCGTTCGGACCGGCCCGAGCCGCGATAGGCGTCAGGGGTGTTTCGGAGATGAAGGTCCCGGCTTGGACCTTAATCGTGTTGCCGACCTTGACGAGCGAGCGGATGCGCACGCAACCGAACAGCCGGAGCTTGGCGCAGAGTCCCCCGACATTTTCCAGTGAACCGACATTGAGCGTTTCGAATTCGACTCTGGAGGCGAGTCTGAAGTCGCGGGCGAGCCTCTCGTTCCTGTAGACGATCCCGTCGCGGTCGTACAAGACGACCAGCTTGCCGCGGCCGGCCAGGAGCGCAGTCATTTCGAAGTCCTGTCCCTTCTTGTCCTGTCCCCGAATCACGGTCACGAGGTCCAGCTCGAAGGCCGCGTCAACGGCGCGAAGGGCTTCTCCCGAGAAATAGAAGGTGCACGGCTCGCGGAAGACGCTGCTGGTGAGGACGTCAACACTGCCCCAGCCCGCCGCCGCCGCGCGCGCGAAGATGCCGAGGGCTGTCTCCTCGGATAGCTCCCGGACGCTAACTTGGGCGAGCTCGGGGGCGACCTCGGCAACCCAAGCCTTCACCTCCGGCCTCACCTCTGGGAGGTTCTCGCACATGCGGTCGGGGAACACCGAAGCCTCGAGCGCGACCAAAAAAAGCGCTGTGATAATCATCGTCGGACCATGGTGAATCAGTTGTTCATCACGATCTCATGCTGTGTTCCCCCGCAAGGCGGATGCCGCGTGTGCGGGCAGTAAGCGCGCAGACGACGCCAAGTCGTCACCGCATTCCGTAAATGAGTAGCGAAACTCAAGACGCGAAGGGCAGATCCGCTCGACGAGGCGATGAGCTATCAACGAGTGCTCGATAAGGTCGAAGGGTCGACGAGCGGCGGCGCCGAAGGGCTCCATGACTGTTTCCGTCCGCTGTTTGGAAAGGAGGTTCGGCGGCGGGATCAGCTCGAACCGCTGGCGGAGCTCAATGCGTGGATCGAAAAATCAGTGCGTCTTGATCCGCATACCGAGGATGCGAAGGTGAGCGCGGCGCGATTCGAAAAGCGCCCGCCGCCCTGTCCACTGCGAATATTCCTGATGGCGGATCTTGAGCCGGACGTACGCGGACCACTTTGATAGGTGCCATAGGCCCACTTCGCGACGATACCCTCGAGATCATTCTGACAAGCAACCGCAAAGAAGGCGGCCCCGCACCGGGCGATCGATTCGATGAGCTGCACCGGTGATTGCACGCTCCGCTTCGGCATGATGCGTGCGAGCGTCAGCGTAAGTCGTGGTTCACGGCAGTCGCTGTAATTGCGCGTCCAGGCTGGTGAATTTGTCTCCCGATAGAAAGGCCGTTCGATCCACGGTTGCGTAGCCCGGCTTGCTGAAGCGCACCTTGAACGTCCCCAGCTGGAGCTCGTACATTTGGTACGCTCCATCTGCACCAGACGTAGCGGCCCGATTTGCGTTCGGTCCATCCAGCACGAGAACGTTGACACCAGGGATCTTCGTTCCGTCGCTCGCGTCTGTCGTCCAGCCGCTGAGGGCTTTGAAATAGTAGTTCGCTCCGCCGGGCCTGACCGTGAGCGGCACGAAGTTGTCTTCGTCGTTGTAGCGCATTCGAATTGCGACATCACCACTCGCGAGAGCCGTCACAAAGCCGAGACTGTTTATCGTTGCGATTTTAGGATCGCTTGTGGACCAGGCGACAAGGCGGGTAATGTCGCGTTGAGAGCCATCCGCATTCGCCAGGGCTGCGTTGCACTGATATCCGTTCACGACTTCACCGCCATGACAATACCAATGCGGCGGTTTGGGGCGGAGCAGGCGCAGGCGATGGCACGCCCGGCGAGGGTGCGATGAGTGGTGTCGGTGTCGGCGAAGCGGACGTCGGCGTTCCCCCACACCCGTACGCCGACCCCGCCATGACCACGCAGCCGCACAGCGCCATCGCGAAACGAGATGTCATGTCGTCTCCCCTCACGCTGCTGCCGTCAGAACCGGAACATCGCACCAAGATTGACGCGGAACGCGTCAGCATCCGCCGTGCTGAAGAGCCGCACGTATCCGACAGATGCGCGCACGCCGATTCGCCCAAACGCGATCGTTGCGCCGCTGTCCAAAGCCAGCGCAGCATTGCTGGAACTGCGATTCTGCCGTGACGTCTGTGTGTTTTGAAACACGGTCACCGTTCGTTCGTCGGTGCTCTTATCGTGTTCTCCACCGAACAGGACCTGGCCGAAGGGAACAAGCCACCCGAGTTGCGGCGCTCTCACCCTCACGCCGCCCATGAAAGTGTTGAATCTGACGTCTAACGATTCGTTGATCGTGAGGCTGCCCGCCGACGTGCTGAAGTCATCCTTGACGAAAGCGCCGCCTGCCTCGCCTACAATCGCAAACTTCGGCGAGAGATTGACCGCAGCGTCTGCGTACCATCCCTCGGGATAATTTGTCGGTACGCGCACCTGAAGTGACCTTACGACGCTGGCGAGGGTCGCATGGTAATAGCGCCAACCGCCCGAGACTTCACCACGGCTCGTGTCCTGCGCGAACGCGGGCCCCGCAATCATCAGCAGTACACCCGTCACGAATACTCCGAATCGTCGCATCTCTCCTCCGTGATGATTACTCTGAGTGGAAGACTTGCTGAGTGCTGCTGTCGACTGCAACACGCGCCGGAGTGTGCATCAAGCGCACGACGGGTCCAGCACAAACGTCGCCATCTCGGGCGGCAGCGAAGTGGTCGTCCTATGACCTGTCTGCATGGAAAGTCATTCGGATCGGGGACTTTGTTTTTCGACTTCTGAGATGAGTCCAGATCGACATCCACTCGATGCCGGACGACTTTCGGCGTGCGAATCCGTATACTACGTGGCCGCGAATTTCTCTCACATACCATGCCTGCACGTGCTCCGATTTCCTTTGTACTCTTCGCAACTCTGACGTTTGTCGCCGCATGTTCGGGAAACAATTCACCGAATTCTCCCAGCGTCGTCGAACCAAGCGGGTCGGCAATACACGACACGCTCAATGCCGGCACTTCCGTGAACCTCGATGGCGTGTACTCCGAACATTGGTTCAGCGAAGACCGCAGGGTGTGGGACGACTTCACCACGGGTAAGGCGGGTGCGATCCGAACGATCGCGTGGCAAGGTATTCGTCGGACCGCCGTCGCGCCGGCGGCTTTCAATATTCAGATCACAGAAGACAATGCCGCACCTGGTACTTCCGCTTTTTATGAGGCCAAGTATCCCATCGGTCAGGTCAACGAACACCTCGATGGTACGCAGGCCTGCAGCAATCTTCCGCAGCAACAGTGCGGGCTGTATTCCTACTCGATCGCGTTGCCGACGACAGTTTCGGTGAAGGGTGGTACCAAGTACTGGCTTCTGGTGCAGGGCGAAGCGCCGTCGGATTCGCTCTCCTCTGGCTGGTTGTGGCGGAACGGACAACGAGACAACGGGTTCGCCAGAATCAGCGTTGCAAATACGTTTCTTACGTGGGATCTGGCGTTCGCGATCCGGTAATGACCACGCCACACGAGTCCCGTTCGAGTCCACGGTGCGACCGACGCCTCGTTTGACGCTTGTCTTTGGCGACTGACCTGCACCGCGGCTTTAGCCGTAGTCGCCGCGCTCAGCGAGCAAACCAAGTGCGGACGCTCGCTACCGATGCACGCGGTTCGCATGACGATGAATTTCGCGGATTGCTCGGCGAGATCATCACGAAGTCTGCCGCGTTGTTGCCCGTGTCTGGCCCATGGCGTATGTACGCGCGATCCGCAGCAGTAGCATCGAATGGCGGGAGCGGTGTGCCTTCGGCCCTTCCGTATATCGAGTTCATGCTGACCTGGTCGCCGCGCACGAATCTAGTAAATCCGACTGGCCCAACGGCGAGACTACCGTCATTCTCTAACCCGATACGAATTGAAACGTCTGGCCGCGTTCTCCCGCTATATCCCGGACCAGCGATCAAGAAGTGGCATAACGGCCCAATTCCTGGCGTTTGAACGCCGATTGGGGTCCCGACAAAAATATTGTTTCCAGCAACGCCGACTTGCTCTGGCACCGTCGCTGGGGATATCGAATCGTTGAACAATTCAATGAACTGATCGGTCGCGCCATTAGGACCAAATGGTCGGAATTGTTCGATTACCAGCCGTTGCGGCAATGGGCCTGTCCTCGGTGTTATGTCGGTTTCGACGCGGACGGTCGCGGCAGGCTGGTTAGGAACAAAAGCATTGCGGTACGTCACGATTAATCGGATTCGTGACGCGACGGGATGCGCGAACGACTCGTCCAGGATACCGCTCAAGTTCGCGCTGCATCCTGCTATAGCGCCACCTGTCTGCGTCTTCGCTTGTCCCGGTGGAACATTCGCGTAAACGGTTCCGTCTTCCGCCATTAATTCGGCGCTGACGGTGTAAGTGATCGTACCGACCACGGAATAGTCGCCGCAGCCAACGTAGTACACGCCAGTGCGGATTGGCGTAATGGCATCAATACTCACTTCGGTCAGGGTCGCATCGCCCTTGGTCAACGTCATTGACAGCGACGCGGTCGGAGTGCTGGGAGCAGTCGGGGTGTTCGCACCGCCACATCCAAACGCGCAGGCCGACAGGATGAGAATGTAAGCCTTTCGCAACGCCATTTTTTGGGACACCGGATCATATACGACGCCCCGCACCGACCGAGCCGGCTGGATCCGGAATTACATCCCGCGCCGGAAAACCCGCCTCGATTGGCGTCGCGGTTCGAGCTACGATCCGGCGTGGCTGATACCGGGCCGCCACCGGGGCCAGAGAAACGCGAGTCGGTGCTCGAGCACGTACGCCACCGGTGGACGGAACGGACGCAGGCAGACGAGGTCGATCCGGAAGCGGGTCGCGCCGGACGATCCCCTCGCGAGTCGATCAGCGCGTCCGCGATGCGATCGCGCGCGTCTATCGGAATAAGGCGAAGCATTGCCGTCGCACCACTTGCGCTAGTCGCAATCGTGAGT
>JBKPSP010000189.1:0-7953 GCA_046735175.1 Acidobacteriota bacterium | reverse complement strand
CGGGCTATGGGCAAGGACCCCAAGGATGCCGCGATGGACGTCGCCATCGCAGATCGCGGCGACAGCGCAGTTGTGATCTCAATCATGCAGGAATCGGATGTCCGCTTGGCAGTTTCGAACCCCCTGGTCACCTATGGCTCCGATTCGGAGGAGCACGCTGAAGACGGCCCATTGAGCACCAGCAAAGTGCATCCAAGGTCATTCGGGACCTTTACGCGAGTTCTGGCGGAATATGTCCGCAAAGAGCACACCATGACTTTGGAAGAGGCGGTCCGTAAAATGACTTCGCAGGCAGCCAGCCGCGTGGGAATCACCGACCGCGGCATTTTGCGTCCGGGAATGTTCGCGGATATCACGATCTTCGATCCAGGAAAGGTGCAGGACCGAGCCACCTACAACGAGCCGCTTAACTATTCCGTCGGCGTTAAGGACGTTCTGGTGAACGGCAAGCCAGTCGTGCTCGACAGCAAAATCACGGATGAGCGTCCCGGGCGCGCGTTGCGTGGCCCTGGATACGAACGAGCACGGTAAAATGCCCGCTTCTTCACTTGATATTCTCGCGATCGCCGCGCATCGCGACGACGTCGAACAAACCTGCGGCGGAACTCTGTTGAAGATGGCCGTACTTGGCCACCGAACCGGCATTCTTGATCTGACTCGTGGCGAGATGGGCACGCGCGGGAGCGCGGAGGACCGCGAACGAGAAGCCGCGGAGGCAGCAAAGATCCTGCAGGTCTCCTGGCGCGAGGTTCTCGATATTCCCGACGGACGCGTTGAGAACACCTGGGAAAATCGGCTCAAGGTGGCGCGCGTAATCAGGCAGACCCGGCCGCGCGTGGTAATCCTTCCCTACTGGAAGGGGCGGCACCCGGACCATTACACCGCCTCGAAGCTGGGCTACGAGGCGTGCTTTTTAGCGGGGCTTGCGAAACTGGACGTCGCGCGAGCGCTTAGCTCAGGGCATTCTGCGTTCAGCCAGGTCGCGTCGGCGGTGGCAAGCGTTGTTGCCGGTGAAAGGCAACACGGCGGAACGCATGCGGGCGAGACGCTCGCGCCACACCGTCCGTTCAAAATCATCTATGCGACTCTCTACTACGATGTTCGACCCACCTTCGTAGTTGAGATCACGGAACAGTTCGAAGCACGCTTCGAATCCCTCATGGCCTACAAGTCTCAGTTCAGTGATCAGGAAGCCGGCAAAGACATTTTTCCTGCTCGCGAGGAGATCCGGTCACGCATCGAATCGATGGCACGCTTCTACGGAATGATGGCGGGCGTCACGTACGCAGAACCATTCCTTCAGAAAGAAGTGGGGCTGGTTGAGGATGTGACCGCGATCCCGGTGAAGTCTATTTAGCCCCGGTGGCAAACCTGAATTGACCAATATGCTAAGATAGTATTACCTATACAAAACAGGTAATACCCATGCCATTTAAGAGCCGAATTACCAGCAAAGGTCAGGTTACCGTCCCGGCGGAAGTCCGGCGAAAGCTGGGGTTACGAAGGGGCGACTTAGTCGAGTTCCGCGAACAGGGCGGTGAAACTACTATCGTCCGGGCCGCAGAAACCGAAAGTCCGTTTGCCAAATACGCGGGAATTCTGGCGAAAAAGGTTAAGCCAGGCTTTGACTCCGTAAAGTGGCAGCGGCAACTGCGGGACGAGGACTGATCGGAGGAGTTGGGCTGAGGACAGCGATTGATTCGAACGTGATCTCAGCGTTGTGGACGGGCGAGGCATCGAAGCCACAATGCCAAAGGGGACTCGAAGACGCCAAGCGTCGCGGCAACCTGCTCATCTGTGCGCCGGTATATTGCGAGTTGCACGCATGTCCGGGAGTAACTCCCGTGTTAATTCGCCACTTTCTCGAAGAGACCCGGATCATCTCCGACTTCGGACTACGGGAAGAGATGTGGCAAGAGGCGGCGCTGCGGTTTACTCGCTATGCTGAACGCCGGCGTAGGTCCGCAGGAGGTTCCCCCAAACGTTTGGTCGTCGATTTCATTGTTGGAGCACATGCGTTGTTGGCTGCGGACTGCCTGTTTACACTAGACCGAGACCGCTATCAACGAGATTTTCCCGAGCTGCGATTAATTTAGACATACTGGCAAATGCCGCGGCTTACGGCATTATCAAGCCTAGGCCTTGACCGCGACCGCCAAGCCGTCTCGAATCGGCAAGATGGTTGTGAACAACTCTTTAGCGCGGTAGAGATTTCTGTTGAGTTCCTGGACCGCTTTCGTCGTTTCTTCCGTGGCGTTCTTCTGCGCAACTTTTCCGCTCCACAACGCATTGTCGGCAACAAAGAGACCGCCCTGGCGCAACTTAGGCAGAGCCACCCGCAACGCCCGCGGATAGTCTTCCTTGTCCACATCGCAGAAAATGATGTCGAACTCCTGTTTCTCCTCCGAGAGCAGTTCCAAAGCGTCTCCGACTTTGATCGTTATGCGATCGGCAACCTTTGCACGCTCGAAGTAGCCTCGGGCTTCATCGGCGTTCTTGCGGTCGCCATCGGTATATATGACGCGCCCACCCGGGCCCACGGCGCGCGCCCACCAGACGGTGGAATAGCCAATCGCCGAACCCATTTCGAAGATGTTTTTCGCGCCGCTGATGAGCGCCAGTTGATAAAGAACGCGGGCGACCGCGGGGCCGACAATTGGTATGTCGCGCTTATCGGCTGCCACCTCAATCTCCAACAAGACTTCATCGCGCGGCGGCAGCAAAGAGTAAAGGTAGTTCTCAACCGGTTCAGAGGTGATGCCGTGCATCATCCAGCGGGGCTTGGCGGGTTCTTTGGGCATAAGTTCCTTTGTAGAGACGTAGCTCGCTACGTCTTGTGCAGGCTGTTGGATCGAGCAAATCGCTTCAGGCTTGTTTGCCACGCGTCGGAGACGTTGCAAGCAACGTCTCTATTCACGAGATTGTTTGACCCGGCTTCATCTCCAGCACTTCAACACCTTTCACGAGTTTCGACAGCATATCCGGCCGGCCGGTCAATACAGGGAATGTCGCGAAGTGCATGGGAATCACCGTCTCCGGCTTGAGCAGATTGCAGGCATAGGCCGCCTCGCGCGGACTCATGGTGTAGTGATCGCCGATGGGCAGCATGGCGATCTTGGGAGCATAGAGATCGCGAATGATTGCCATGTCTCCAAAAACATTGGTATCGCCGGCGTGGTAGATCTTGACGCCGTTCTCAAATTCGATCACGTATCCGACTGCTTCGCCGCCGTAAACCAGGGTGTCGCCGTCAAGAATGCCGCAGGAGTGATCGGCATGCACCATGGTGACTTTGATATCGCCGAGTTGCTGGGTCCCGCCCTTGTTCATCTCGGCCAACTGCTTGACGCCTTTCCTTCCCAACCAACCGCACAGCTCCGGAATTCCGACCACCTTCGGATTGTGTTTCTTTGCGATCTCCACAGCGTCGCCGATGTGATCGCCGTGCCCGTGGGTCACGAGCATGAGATCAACTTTCTTGACGTCCTTTTCACTTTCTGGACAACTCGGGTTCCCCATCACCCACGGGTCGACAATGATGGTAGTTCCCTTCGGCGTTTGAATGCGAAAAGTCGCGTGTCCGAGCCATGTAAGTTTGATTCCGTTCAGATTCATATCAGCTCTTAGCTCCTGGCTTTGCTGTTAGCCGCTCCTCGTTGAAGTCATCATTGTATTGAGCGGCTGAAGGGCCTTCAAATGTGCTCCGGCGAGCGAGGCGCAGGGCGTAAGATGTTCGTTTTATGGAACAGTTGAAGGTGCTGATCACGCGTGACCGGATCGCTGCGCGCGTTACCGAACTTGGCCGCGACATCAGTCAGGATTCCGCTGGGGAGCCGGTGGTGTTTGTGGGGGTGCTCAAGGGAGCGGCAATTTTCCTCAGCGATTTGATTCGCACGGTCCAGATGGATGCAACGTTTGAATTCATCGGTGTCTCGAGCTATGGCGCTCGGACGTCTGGGCCAGAAAATCGGCCGGCGTGGGATTCAAGCGGCGAAGTCCGTCTCACTAAAGATGTTGATCAGTCGCTTCGCGGCAAGAACGTCATCCTGGTCGAAGACATTCTCGATACAGGGCTCACCCTTACGTTCCTGAAGCGTCTTCTGCTCGGCCATGAGCCAAAGAGTTTTCGCGTGGCCGCGCTGCTCGACAAGCCCTCGCGCCGCAAGCTCGCGATCGAGGCGGATTACGTTGGCTTCACCATTCCCGATGAGTTCGTGGTTGGGTATGGGCTTGACTACGCGGAAAGGTATCGCAATTTGCCGGATATATGTGTGCTGGCAGGTGTGCAAGGTTGAGGCGAATCGTCGTTGGTCGTCGGTCATTGGTCCTTGGCCGAACCGCTCGGGTATGAGGGATCACGCCGGTTTAACGCACGACCAACCGCGGTTACCGGGTTTACTCAAGGCTCACTGTTATCATTGAAGTAGTGGAAATGGCAGCCGTTCAAACTGAATTGCAATCGCGTATCGAGCCACTGTTGCTCGAAGTCGCTGATGTGGTGAACACCACACTGGACCTCGACACGACGCTCCGCCGTGTCGCTGAACTGGTGCGCAAAGTCATTGATTATGAGATATTTGGCATCCTTTTGTTAAACGAAAAGACGCAGGAATTGTATTTTCGTTTCAGCGTCGGGCACTCGCGCGAGGTTGCCGAGCGGATGCGAATCAAGGTCGGCGAAGGGGTAACCGGTCTGGCGGCGCAAAGGGCTGAAGCCATTCTGGTAAATGACGTTCTTAATGACCCAACCTATATTTCGGCTGTCCCCAACGTGCGGTCCGAAATAGCGGTTCCCTTGATCATCAAGAATCGGCTCATCGGAGTCATCGATATCGAGTCGCCGCAACCAAACCACTTTACGGAAGAACATAAGCGGCTGCTGACACTGATCGCGTCGCGAATGGCAGTCGGAATTGAAAATGCTCGGCTCTATACCCGCATCACGCGTCAGGCAAAAACTCTTTTGCTGCTCAACGAGATTGCCCGCGAACTGACATCGATTCTGAATCTGGATGAACTTCTCAAGAGAGTGGGCGAGCTTTTAAGCCGGCTCATCGATTTCCAGATGTTCAGCATCCTGCTGCTGGATGCGGCGGGCGAAAAGCTGCAGCACCGGTTTTCACTTCGTTTTCAGGAAAACATCCACCTGAAGCACGATATTGCGCTTGGCGAAGGCATTGTCGGCTATGCAGCTCAGCAGAAGCAGGCGATCCTGGTACGTGACGTCAGGAAAGACCCTCGCTATATCGAAACCAATCCAGAGACGCGCTCCGAACTGGCAGTTCCTTTGATCTACAAGGACAAAGCGATCGGTGTGCTTGACCTCGAGCATACGAAGCGAGGATTCTTTACCGACGACCATCAGCGCACAATCACCACGCTGGCAGCGCAGATTGCGATTGCAGTGGAGAACGCGCGCCTTTACGAGGAGATTGCGCGCCAGGAGCGGCGCCTGGAGCGTGACCTCTCCATGGCCCGTGAGCTCCAGTTTCGCCTTTTGCCGCAGGCGCAACCGAAGCTGCCGAACCTGGAAGTAGCAGCCAAGTTCTCTCCCGCGCGCGCGATCGGCGGCGATCTGTACGATTTCATTCCTTATTCGCAGTCGCGCATGGCGTTCGTAATCGGCGACATCAGCGGCAAAGGAGCGCCGGCGGCCATTTATGCCGCGCTGGTCAGCGGGATTTTGCGTTCTCACGCGCCGATGGAGCCGAGCCCTTCTGAGATGCTGGCGGCAGTGAACTATTCGCTCGCGGAGCGCCGCATCGACGGACAGTTCTGTTCATTGATCTATGCCGTCTGGGATGACGCCAGCCGCACTCTGCACGTGGCAAATTCAGGCCTGCCCCGTCCGATTTACTGTCACAAAGGCAAGACGCAGTTGATCGAAGCGACCGGCCTGCCGCTTGGGCTTTTCGATGACGCCGAATACGACGAGTTCACCTTTCAGGCCGAGCCTGACGATCTGTTTGTATTCTTCAGTGACGGAATTCTGGACTCTACCAACCGCGCGGGAGAATTGTTCGGCAGGACACGATTGGAAAAGATCATTTCCGGGTGCGCGGACAATTCCGCAGAGTCGATCGTAAAGACCGTCTTCAAAGCCGCTGCTGAGCACTCTGCCGGGGTTGAAGCCTTCGACGATGAAACCGTGGTCGCGATCCGAGTAAAAGGGAGTGCGTCCAAGCGCAAGTGAGCACCCTGCCGCAGCGCCCCCCAGGATTCGTGTATCGCTCCAGCCAGCCGCCCCAATTGTTTTGTGATCAAGTTGCCTTGACGCAACTTGCCTCACGCTTTGGTACGCCGCTTTATGTATATTCAGCAACCGCAATTCGAGAGCGGGTGGCAGCCTTCCGGAGCGCCTTTCGCGGTGTCGATCACGAGATCAGCTACTCGGTAAAGGCGAACTCTAATCTCAGCATTCTTCGAATCCTGGCGAAACTCGGCTGCGGCTTTGACGTGGTCTCTGGCGGTGAACTGCAGCGCGTGCTGCACGCCGGTCGCAACGCTGCCCGCAAGGTTGTGTTTTCGGGTGTAGGAAAAACGCTTCCTGAGATCGAGGCGGCGTTGAAGGCGAACATTCTGCTGTTCAACGTCGAGAGCGCGGCAGAACTTGAAGCGCTGGCCGTTTGCGCGGCGCGTATGAAACGCAAGGCCAGGGTTGCACTCCGCGTCAACCCCGATGTTCCTGCAAATACGCATCCCTATATTTCGACGGGCCTGCAGAAGCACAAATTCGGTGTGCCCATCGGAGATGCGCGCGAACTTTATCACCGGGCGGCGGCGTGCAAGTACCTGCAGGTTGCGGGCGTGAGCGTACACATAGGATCGCAGATCACCGATGTTGCGCCGTTCTCAGTAGCGATGGAAAAAGTTGCGGAACTGGTCCTCCAACTTCGCAAGGACGGGCACGAAATCAAATACGTCGATGCCGGCGGAGGGCTGGGCATCAACTACGAAGGCGTCTCCGACGAAGCGTCGATCGGCAAGTATGCGGGCGCGCTGTCCACGCCGTTGCGCGATCTGAAACTTAAGCTGCTGATCGAACCCGGAAGGTCTATCGTCGGTCCAGCGGGTGTGCTGCTCACTCGCGTGCTGTACAGGAAGACGAACGGCGGGAAACAATTCATAGTTGTCGACGCTGCGATGAACGACCTGATCCGGCCATCGCTTTACCAAGCGGAACATCAGATCGTGCGGGTGGCTGCCAGCGATGCGAAGGCAGAAGCCGTGGACATCGTCGGCCCGATCTGCGAGTCCGGCGACTTCTTCGCGCGCGGGCGCGAACTGCCGCACGTCGAACAAGGCGAGTTGCTGGCGATCCTTGACACTGGGGCGTACGGGATGGCGCTGGCGTCGAACTACAACACTCGCCCTCGCGCGGCTGAAGTACTGGTCAGCGACAAGACGGTAAAGCTGATTCGGCGCCGCGAAACATTCCGCGACCTCGTGAGGCCTGAGCTTTGATCCTCTGCGTACTCTCTTCCCTCTGTGGTTAAAGTCTTTTTGCTGCGGAACAAGTTTAACCACAGAGGACACAGAGTTACACAGAGGTGTGCTTTTGAGATGTCGGCATTAGGAATTGCAGTATCGCTTCCAGCACCGGCTTGGTCTGGTGCATGAACAGTGCGTGACCGAGCAAAGGAAATTTGACATGGCGTCCTTCGGGGAGCAGATCCAGCGCAAGCTTTACGTCTTCGTCTAAGAGCATTCCATCCAGTTCGGGATTGGCCTGAAGCAACAGCGTGGGGCAAGTGATCTGCGGCAAAATCTTCCTCGGCTCCCAATCTTCAAACGCGGTTCCATCAACGGTCATGGCCAGGGCATCAGGATCGGTGAGCAAAGCACAGCGCGCCCACTCCATCAGGACGTCTGGACCATTCCCCGGCAAGTCCTCGATACGCACCGGCTCGTCCAGACCTGGAACCGGTATCGCAATTTTGCCCATCGCTGACG
>JBKPSP010000188.1:0-9331 GCA_046735175.1 Acidobacteriota bacterium | reverse complement strand
TACAGATTCCGCGGGCGCTGAATCCGAGGCCAGCTTTGAACTTGATCGAAATCCAATCGGAGTAGCCGCCGACTTTCAGGGTGAAGCGCTCGGTGTCCAGAATAATTTCGGCCTGCTGCTTGACGATCTCCGGGCGTACTTCGAACTCGGCTCGCAATTCCCTGCCGCCGCCCTCCGCAAGCGGATCGTCCGGGCCTGGAATGTAGCTGCGATAGATCGTCCCCTCGCGCTCGATCGGAACGCGCACTCCGCCTTCGCGGAATCTGTCGCCTTCCCCACGCGTGGTGCAGAAGCAGAACGTTCCCTGGCTGCCTTTGAGATCAGGAACGCACATTCCGGAAAGTAGTACACCCTCGAATTTCTCTGGCGGAAAGGTGACGGGAACGCGGATGACCGACGAGAATATCCCGGCCTTCCCCAACCAATGCCAAAATGGTGTTCCGCGTCGCATGCCTTTGACCTGTGCTTTGCCCAGCGGGATGGTGTACTTGCCGATTCTCAGGCTGCGCTTGGGGCCTTTGATTTCTGCCGACGAAAGAAATGGGAGATAGTTCTTCTCGTCGCGCGCGAGAAAGTCGTAAATGTTGTGCTTGCCGGGATTCACCCCGGTCATGAAGGTGGACCACGCCACCGGCGAGATCGGCGGGTAGGTCGTACGGAGTTTGTGAAAGCTTCCCTGCTGCTGGAGTTTCGCCAGATTCGGCAGTTTGCCCTCGGCAATGAATCGCTGGGCCAGTTCGGGATCCATGCCGTCGAAGCCGAGAATCACCGCACGCTTGATCTGCGCCTTGCCAGATGATTTTCGGCGCCGGAACAGACGGAGCAAGTGCCGCAGCGGCCAGGTGACGAACGCGTATGCGGAATAAAGGAAGGCGACGAAGAGCGTCCAGAAAGAAGAGAGCACTGCGAAGCCTGCTCCGGGGCCGGCATAGGCGTGACTTTGCACAGGAATTACTAGAACCAGCGAGAGTGCAATAAGCACGCACAATAAACGTCGATCTTTCCTCACTCGCCTCATATCTCAATCCCCAACATCGTCTTGAACAAGAACCCAAAGATCAGCGACAGAACGAAGAACAGCCAGATCCAATTCCATTCCATCCAGGCAAACTTAATTGTACGTTCAGGGTAATTGACCTCGATGGACTGAACTCCGCTGCTGGCCGGCAATTCTGGTTCGGCGGATACGAAAATCCTCTTCCACCAGGGATCGTGAACGCGCATGGGTGAAATGCGTTTGATCCTGTCTGAAACTTCAACTGACTTCGTGACTGACTCGCCTCCGGCGGTCACCTCCAAGCTGCCGGCTCCCTGCGTACCCGAACTCAAGCGCCAGACGATCTCGTTCGCCGCTGGCACGTGTACGGCTGGCGCAGTGATGGCCATTCCTTCGGGCAATTTCAGAGTTGCCTGATCGAGCGCCTCTGAAGTTGCCAGCTTCGCTGTCACCAAAAATGTTTGCCCGGTGGACAACGGCGTGTAGCCGAGATAGCGGTCGATCTGCACCATCAGAAAAATCAACGGTACGCTGACATAAAGAAGAGGCATGAAGGCTAAGCGCAGGTAAGTTCCCGTGCTTCGGATAATTCGCCAATAGGAGATTAAAACAACTTGAATTTGATCCTGGAAAAGTCGCACGGCGAGGAGGTGTGCCTTCAGGTGGTCTTTCGCGATCCGGATTCCGTTTTGATCAGAAGTGTACCGGAAAACGATAACCATCAAAAAGCCAATGACGATCGACAAGACAAAGACCAGCGTCAGCGGAGAGAGAAGCAATCCCATCTTCTATGGTTGAAACCAGAACTACTCGATGTACCCCAGCCCTTGCAGCCGCTTCTTCACCATTTCCTTCGAAGGCGAATCTTCGTCTGGCGGGAGCACCTTCTTTATCTCTTTTTCGAGCACGTGAAGAACGAATTCATCTACGGATTCGTAGCCGCAGGCTTCTGCGCATTTTTGCGCTTTCTCGAGCAGGTCGCCTTCGATCTTGATTTTGTGTGAGCCGAACAATTGCGTCCTCCAATTCAGTTGTCAGCCGTCAGCCTTCAGCCGTCCGTCAAACATTACTTCTGCGCGGGTGATTCGAATACCGACCTTCCCATCATAGCTGGTGATTTTGCGATTCCAAATTCTGCGAGGATGGTCGGCGCGATGTCGGTCAGGGCGGGCGAGCCGGCAGCAATCTTACGGTTGCTTAACAGCACGCCGGGGACGAGCGTGTAATCCATGCAGTGGTCGCCGCTCCACGGGTTAGTGTTGTCCTCGATTTCATCCGCCGGAAACGCGCCCAAAATCGTCTTCCATCCGGCGCGATATCCGCGATTGTAGCCGACCAGCATATCTGGGCCGGAGGCAGCGTACGCGCCTTGATAGACCTCGCTTGCGCGGTCGACTCTTGTAATGATGGGGAGTCCGCTCTTCGGATCTTTTACCTGCAGCAGCTTTTGTCTGATTTCAGCAGCTAGTCTTTCAGCTTCTGCGCCGGGCTGCACGATGCCGCCTCGTTCACGCCCGCGCAGATTCAGATAAAGCCCGTTGAGCCCAATCCCATAGGCTCGGGTCTGACTCCAATCCACTCCGGCGAACGGCTCGGCGGAATCCTGTTCGGCGCCAGGTTTCAGCTTGATGTAGCCGTTGTCGAGGAGCCAGGTGTTGAGATTGAACGACCTATAATAAGGAGCGAAGCCGTGGTCCGAGAGCACCAGCAACGTGGTGTTCGAATCCAGCCTGGGTAAGACTTCGCCGAGCACCTGATCAATCTGTTGATAGAAATTCGATACCGCTGACCCGGTTTGCGCGGCCAAACTTGCGTCGTACTCGGGATGCTTCGCGTCCATCAGCCTCCAGAACATGTGCGAATTCAGGTCGAGGCTGGAAAAATAGAAGAAGAAAACGCCGCTGTGGAACTTGGGAAACTCCTGATCGAAAATGCGCCGGTGCTCAGCGAGAACCGTGCGCGCCTGGTCGAGATATTCCCGATCGTCGAGCACTCCGGCCGAAAGCGCCTTCGTGTCCTCGGCAATGCCCTGCGTGTAGAACTCGCCTGCTTCATCTTCGAGGTCGCGAGAGTAACTCGTTGGCGTTGAGATCGGGAGCGCCGGATCTGCTGGGTCGATATTGATCGGAGAGACATAGAGCTGAAAGCGCGGATGCGCCTGCTTCAGATAAAACCGGCACATGCCTTTCGCGCTGGCGAACCATGGAATCAACCGGAACTCGAGACGTACGAAGTCACTCCACTCGCCTTCACGCAAAACAAATTGCTGATTTGAGAGCGAAATTCGAACAACTGCCTCAAGAGGATCAATCGAAACAGTGAACGGTTCGAGCGCAGGCGGCGATCCTTTGCGGAAGGTATTGTCCGGCCCGATCAGGTTTGCCGACACCTGCCAGTTCTCGACCTGCACGGGAATGATCTGCCCGCCTTCGACAGCTCCCGCCGCCGCAGTTGGATCGTCGGTGTAAAACGAAAACGTGCCGTAGGTTCCGCGCAGATCAGGAGTCCCCATGCCGGAGATCGTTCGTCCCTTTGCGCTTACCGGCGGAAAGTTCGACGGAATGCGGAACACGCTGTTGGGAATCCCGTGCTGATCGAGAATTTGCCAGAAGGCAGTTCCCTGCCGAAGTTGTTCGGCTGTTCCGCTGCCGAGAGGTATAACCCAACTGCCAACGCCGATTGAATGCTTCGGTGCTTCCACGCGCGAGGCGGAAAAATAAAGTTCCATGGTTTTCGGATCGCGGTGAATGAAATCGAAGATTCCGTGCCCCCCTGCATTCATTCCCGTGATCAGGTTTGACCACGCAACCGGGCTCTGCGGTGGAATGCTCGTCGTCAGTTCACGAAACGATCCCTGCTCGATCAGCTTGGCAAAGTTCGGCATTTTGCCGGCACTTACAAATTGCCGGAGCAGTTGCGGATCCATACCGTCGATGCCCAGGATGATGAGCTTGTGATCGCCATGCCAATTGGAATTATTCCGTCCACAGGAAATGAGGACTGCAGAGAAGGCAAGGACTAAGCTCACGGACAGCAGGGCCCGTCTCAGAAGTTTTCTCCGTGCATGTGTTTGTTGACCAACGTGGTGATACGAAGCAAGCTGCTAGACTCTCTTTAACGCTCCCATGTTCCGGCCAAGAGCTTTCCTCGGCTTCGTTGCATTCATCTTAACGCTTTCCGCTGGCTCGTTCGCCGCGCCGAAGCCGAATATCGTTCTGATCACGCTAAGCTCGGTTCGTGCCGACCGCGTGGGCTTTCTCGACCCGAAGCATCCCACGCCTAGTTTGGATGCGTTCGCGAAGCAGAGCATTGTTTTTGAGCGGGCCTACGCGCAGGCGCCGCTCACAATCGTTTCCGATGCCACCGTTCTGAGCGGCACTTATCCACAGACGCATGGCGCGACCGAATTTGGAGCCCCGCTCGCTGTAAGCGTACCCTGGCTTTCGGATCTTCTTCACGAGAAGGGCTACAAGGCAGCGGCGTTTGTGGGTTCTGCTTCACTTGATCCGAGCAAGGGTTTCGCGTCGGGTTTTGATCGGGGATTCGATCTGTATGACTCGACCGGCGGCGCGGCGCAACTTCTTCATGCCGTGAGTTGGTTCGGCGCCAAGGAAACCGCGCCGCTCTTTGCCTGGATCAACATTCCCGCAGCTTCTTCGTTCGATCCCGCGGTTGGCAAAATCCTAAGTGCTCTGCGTGACAAGAAACTTCTCGACGAGGCAATTGTCGTGGTCGCGTCCGATCACGGTGAAAGTCTCGGGGCACACGGTGAAGATAATCACGGGATATTCCTTTACGACGAAATCATCCACGTACCACTGTTGCTGAAGCTCCCGCAAAACCAGCTTGCCGGAAAACGTGTTTCCGCCCGAGTGCGTTTGCTCGATATCGGTCCAACAGTGCTCGAGGCCGCTGCTAATCCAGTTCCTTCGCAGATGCAGGGTCAATCGTTGCTGCGGCTCGCGAAAACGAGCACTGCAGCCGATCTGCCGGTGTATGCCGGTACCGAGCTTCCACGTCAAGCCTTCGGCTGGAGTCCGCTTGAGTCCTGGCGCTCGGGAAAGTATTTGTACATTCGCGCACCTAAACCAGAACTTTATGATTTGTCGGCTGACCCCAGCGCTACGCACAATTTGGCCGCTACCTCCAAGGCGATTGCGCAAACTCTCGCGGCGCAACTCGACGCGTTCGACGCGCACTTCGCTCAGGATAAAAACGCCGCAGCCCAACTGAGTTCCAGTGAAATGCAGAAGCTCGCGTCGCTTGGCTATGTAGGGTTGCAGAAGACATCCACGACTACCGGCGCAGTCGAAGGCGTTGATCCAAAGGACGCAATCTCTATTGCGAACCAGACCTTCAGCGCAATGGGAGATTTGGATCGAGGCAAGCTGGATCAGGCGATTGGCGCTTTCCGGCAGGTGCTGTCCAAGCAAGCGAACATCTATCTTGCAGAATTTGGGCTTGGGAAGGCGCTGGCCAAAAAGCAGGAATACAAGGAAGCCATCGAACATCTGCACAGAGCTGTCGCACTGCAGCCTGATTCGAGTTGGGCAAATCTCGAGATCGGGCGGGCGCTGAACCAGACTGGAGATTTCAAAACTGCGGCCGTGCATCTTGAGATTGCAGCCAAGCGGATGGGGGAATTTCCCGAAGCACACGCATTACTGGCGGAGGCTTACGAACATCTTGGACGGAAGAGCGATGCGGAGCGTGAGCGAAGGGCCGGGACGTTGAAAAGATGAGGCGGGGATTTCTGCTGTGAGATTCAGAACCTTTGACCACAGAGGGCACAGAGGAAGAATCAGTTGCTGCCATTGCTGATCAGATCGAGAAACAGTTGATGAATGCTTTTATCGTCGCAGAGCTCGGGGTGGAATGTTGCCGCCATGACATTGCCTTGCCGCACCATGACGGGATCGCCGCCTTCGGTCGCGATCACTTCGACTTTCGGACCGACGCGGGAAATTTTCGGGGCGCGGATGAAGACCATTTCGGTTGGCGATCCCTGAAACATACCCTCGCGGATTGAGCTGTCGAGCTGGCGGCCGTAAGCGTTGCGGCGGACATCGATGTCAATCGCTCCCAGTCCTGCCTGCTGCGGATTTTCGACTTCCTTCGCCAGGAGAATCGCGCCGGCGCAGGTGCCGAAGGTGGGCTTCACACGAACAAATTGCTTGAGCTTCTCGAGTGCAGCTTCACCGAGAAGCTTAAGGAAAGTGCTTGACTCCCCTCCTGGAATAACTAATCCGTCGATGGCGTCGAGTTGTTCGGGATTTCTGACGAGCACGACGTTTGCGCCGAGCTCTTCGAGTCGCTTGCGGTGAGCGTCGAAGTCGCCCTGGAGCGCCAGAACACCGATCGTGGGCTGGTTGCTGGTTGGTGGCAAGGAATCCGTCCAACCTCATTCTAATGGACGGATTCTGAAGTGAATGTTACCCGCTTTAACTCAGGCGGATTTTGGAAGATCAGCTCCGAATACCATGCGCTTCAACTCCAAAGCGTTCTTGGCCGCGAAGCCGGCCTGGTCGTTATCGAAATAAACGAAAACATGTTTCAGAGTTTTGCCCCAGGTTTCGATTCGATCGGCCCATTCGCGAAGTTGAGGCTCCGTGTAGTCTCCCTGATATTTGTTTCCCGGCCCGTGAAGGCGGACGTAGGCGAAGTCTGCGGTCAACTCCAGAGGAGATTGATAGCCAGCCAGCTCAAACATGCACATAGCGGCATTGTGACGATGCAGGAGAGCGAATACTTCGCGGGAGTTCCAGGTTTCGTTGCGAAATTCGAACACATAACGATGTCTCGGCGGCAGGTTCTCCAGGAACTCTTCCAGCCTGGCAGCGTTTACCTTCCAGCTCGGAGGCAGTTGAAACAGGATGGGGCCGAGCCGGTCTTCAAGATCTCGAATTTGCGCAACGAACTTTTCTACACTTTGAGCGGCATCTTTCAGCTTGCGATTGTGAGTGATATACCGGCTGGCCTTCACAGCAAAACAAAAGTTCGACGGCGTCTGGCGGCACCACCCGGCGAGGGCCTCGCGGCTCGGGACCTTGTAGAAGGTGTTGTTGATCTCGACCGTGTCGAAGCGATCCGCATACCAACTCAGCATCTTCGCGGGTGTGAGGTCCTGCGGATAGAACGGCCCGCGCCAGTGCTTGTAATGCCAGCCGGAGGTGCCGATGTGCACTCGCATGCCCAGACGGTTTGAGCCGCCGTTCTGGGTCTGAGTTGCTTCACGCGAAAGCTTTTAACCGCAAAGTGCGCTAAGGATTCGCAAAGGACGCGAAGAAAATCCCGGTGTTCTACGGCACCGTGAAGCTCACCGTTGTGCTGTCGGTTGCGCCGAAGTTGTCTTCGACGGTTGCTGTCGCCTGGTAAGTTCCTGAGGACTTAAATGTCTGCAGCGCGCTGGGTCCTGAGAACTTGCTTCCATCTGAAAACGAGATCGAACGGCCAATGAAAAATCCGTCTGGATCGACCGAGGTGGCGGTGCAGGCGAGGAAAGTTGTGGACGAGATCTGCGGCATTGCGGCAAGGGTGATCTTCGCGGTGGGCGTGACATCGCCGGGTTCGGCCGTGACATTCAGAGATGCGCTGCCGACTGCGTTGCCAGAGGAATCGAGCGCCTGCACCTGGACCTGATGCTTGCCGGTAAAGACTTTCACCGAGGTGTTGAGGGTGTCTCCGTGTGCGGCATAGGCGACCTTGCCATCAATCAGTACCTGCATGGCAGAAACATTGCCGCCTGAACCTGCGGTTGCAATGACCGGCGTGGGCCAGTTAACGGTCGATCCTCCGCCGGGCGATGCAATGTTTACTCCGCCTGAAGTGGACGCAGTCGAAACCCGTTGTACATCAATCGACGATGCACCGGCGGAGTCAAAAGCCGTCGCCGTGATGAGATAGCTGCCGACTGACTTGTACGTATGCGATGCGTTGGAGTTGTTCGCGACCGTGCCATCGCCGAAGTCAATCACAACCTTGGAAGCGCTGCCGGCTGAGGCTGACGCGTTGAACGTCATGGTCCCGGTTTGCGAGACTTTCAGCGAGACGTCGGGCGGTTGATCGCCCGCGTGATAGGCAATCGCGGGTGACATCTTGTTCTGAATGGTCGGCAGGCCGACGGCCTTGATGTAGACGAAATACGTTTTCCCTGACGACAGCTGCAGCTTGCTGAGGTCAACCGAATGCGTGCCCGAGGGAACGTCTATCAGCGAAGAAAGATTCTTGCCATCTGAACTGATGAATACGGTGTAGTGGTCGATGGTATTTTCCTGGCCATTTACTGTCCAACTGATTGTGCTGCCGGACTGCGAAGGGACGAGAAACACGCAGTTGTCCACTCCATCCTCGATGGCGGTGCCTTCCTCGTAATCGTTCCAGGTAACGGTCTGCAAAGCCGGCAATTGATTTCCGCTGTTGTAGAACTTTCCGATTTCGCTGAAGCTCTGCATCCAGGTCTGGCCGCAATTCTGATCGATGACTCGATTTGTTCCCCATGAGGCCAGAGTGTCGTTAAAACCTTTGAAGACGGCCCCGACGGCTAATTTCTGCGAATTGCTTTGTGCGCTCTGAAAGAAACTGTCCTGAAGATTGAGTTCGGGATTGAACGGAGCGTCAGTGCTGATCTTAACCCACGAGAAACCGCCATCGTCGGATGCGGTGGTCAAGCCGTTGTTGCCGCGAGCAATCAGCAGCGGATTTCCCGGATTTGTGACACGGGCTCGGCTCCAATCTATGTAGAACTGGTCAACATCGAAAAGGAACACAACCGGGCGCCCGTTGATCTTCATGTAGGCGGGCGAGGATTCGTAATTGGCGGCGATGTAACTCAAATCGGAGATGAACTGGCTGGTGACGTCGCAACCGTTGGCGGCAGCCGCTGCGCCGAGAGCGCCCTTATCTTCGGTGATTGCGAACTCGAATTTCCCTCCCTGCGCTTCGGCTTCGTTCTTGAGCAACTTGGCGGTGCCATCAATGAAGGGGTCGGAAGCCCCATACCAGTCAAGAACAGCGCCGGCCATGCCACGGCTCATCATGTCCTGGACCTGCGCATGCACCTGCGCCGCGGTGTTTGATTGATATCCAACGCTGATGTGATTTGGTTTGCCGAACCAGCCCAGCAAGTGGCCGTACACCTTGGTCGTTGCGCCGCTGTAAAGAAGCTTGGAAATCGGGAGTTTGCTGACGTTGCTGGCCGGGGCGTCTCCGTTCTTCTGTCCTGGAAACGAATTTGAGGCACTGGTGTTGTTGCCCGTTTCGGCCTGAAGGGTGGTGCTGGCCGAGGGAATTGCGCCGCTCACAGACGGCGTGCTGCTGCCGCACCCTGTTAAGAAG
>JBKPSP010000187.1:0-16904 GCA_046735175.1 Acidobacteriota bacterium | reverse complement strand
GTATCCGGCGATGGCTTCGCGGACGGGCTTGCTGGTATTGAGCAGCCAGAGCACGATGAACAACGCCATCATCGCGGTCACGAAGTCGGCGTAGGCTACTTTCCAGGCGCCGCCGTGATGTCCGCCATGCGCAGATTTTTTCTTGATGATTATGATGGGGCGGCTTTCGTCCACCATTAGCCTCCCGTCGAAGCGGCTTCTGCCGCGGGAGCTTCAGGCGTCACGGCCGCCGAGCCTCCACCGCCGCGGCAGGCCTGTTCGAGTTCCGTGAACGTTGGCCGAACATGCCCCGGTACCGCCCGGCGCGCTGCTTCTACTGCCATGATGGGAGCCGTCCCTTTTAGAAAAGAAATAATCAGAACTTTGAGAACGTTGAGATAGGCCCGCTCTTCATCGGCCGCTTTAGCCATATTTGCCGCGATCGGGCCGATCAATCCGTAGCACAGGAGAATGCCAAGAAACGTTCCGACCAACGCCGCGGCTACTTTGTGCCCGATTTCTTCAGGTGGTCCGCCCAGCGCTCCCATGGTGATGACCACGCCCAGTACCGCGGCGACGATCCCAAGGCCGGGAAGAGAATCTGCCATGGTCGAAAGCGACGACACTGGCTGCGTTGCCTCATGGTGGAGGACTTCAAGGTCCATATCCATCAACTGTTCGAGTTCGAAGGCTTCCAGGCCGCTGATCGCCATGCGCATGCTGTCGCAGAAAAAATAGCGGACGTGATGGTCTTTCAGAAATTGTGGGTCTTTAGAAAAGATGGGGCTCTGGTCGGGAGTCTCGACATCGCTCTCGAGCGACATCAACCCCTGGCGTCGCGCCTTGTTCAACAGTTCGTAAACCAGCTTGAGGGACTCGACGTATCGCTGCTTGGTGAACTTCGATCCTTTGAACACGGTGACGATACCGGCAGCGATCTGCTTCAAAATGTGCAAAGGGTTGGCGATCAGCACCGTTCCTGCGCCCGCGCCGCCGATAATGAGCAACTCCGCCGGTTGCAGCAGGACCTTCAGGTTGCCGTGCTCCATCAGATATCCACCGACGACCGCGCCGAAGACGACCACGATGCCAATGATTGCGAACATTATGAGTTTCCAATCAGAAGTTGGCGGGAATACATGTGCTTCGCTTCACTTATCGGCAGGCCAATGGGAGGACTTCAAGATTGTGAGCGGGAAACACTTTCAGGGAAATCGGCAATCAACCCGTGGCGACCGCAGCATCGTCGCCCGCCAAACTCGGCGTCTGGCAAGGGTTTGGCACGTTTGGGTAGAGCGATTAGCACGTTAGTGCCATTCTCAATTTTGGGACACGAAAGTACCTTCTTATTGAGCAGTTCTGGGGGAGGGCTGCCCGGGCGTCTCGCGACTCCAACTGAGTCGAGACGCCCGTTTTATTTTGGGAGGGGTATGCGGCTGGGGCGCTGCTAGCATTTAGCAGTCAGCATTCAGCCCTTCCGGATCGGTGAAGCTCCCACCAATTCAGACCTTTAAGGGTAATTGCTTTTCTGATTGTCAGTTCTACGGCTCAGCGGTCAGTGGTGGGGAAGCGTGCGTCGGACGTTTTGGCTGAATGCTGAGTGCTGAATGCTGAGTGCTTCTTTCAGCACTCCAACTGCTCTCGAGTAAGCCTCAGCCCATTGAGGTTTCCGAGCACCGTGACGGCGATGTTCTCGGTCTTGAAGAAGTAGTTGGCTAGGTCCTTCAGTTCGTCCGCGGTTACAGCCTCGATCTTTTCGATCAGCTCGTCGAGTCCGTAGAACCGGTCGAAGTACATCTCCTGCCGGGCCAGGTTGGACATCCGCGCAGTGGACGATTCCAGGGACAGCATCAGGCTGCCCTTGAGTTGGTCCTTCGCCCGCTGCAATTCTTCAGCAGAGACCAGTTCTGACTTGAGCTTCTGGAACTCCGAAACCACGCACTGCACCACCTTGACCGCCGACTCACGCGATGTGCCTGCGTAAATCGAAAGGCAGCCGGTGTCGCGATAGGGGTTCAAATCGCTGTAGATCGCATAGGCTAGGCCCTGGCGCTCGCGAATGTTCTGGAACAGCCGCGAGCTCATGCCGCCGCCGAGCAGCGTATTCAGAATGTAAGAGGAGTGGCGCTTCTCGTGGGTGATAGGGTAGGAAGGCACGCCCACGCAAATCTGCACCTGCTCCAGCGATTTCTTGTTGCGCAGCACGATCTTGGGAATAATCTTGGGCGGAGCGCTGTGAAAGCCGTTTGTTGCAGGCTTCATCTTCTCGAAATGCCGAGTGACCAGTTCGACGAAGCGCTCGTGATTCAAGTTTCCCGCCGCGGTGATAATCACGTTCCCCGGAATAAAGCGCTGGTTGTAGAAATCGTAGACCGGCGGACGCTCAAAACGTTTCACGGTGTCGCGAGTGCCAAGGATCGGTCGGCCGAGCGGATGATCTTTCCAGAAATTCTGGGTGAAGATCTCGTGCACGAGGTAGTCGGGATTGTCCTCGTCCATTTTTATCTCTTCGAGGATGACTCCGCGTTCGCGCTTAATGTCCTGGTCGTCAAAGACGGGATTGAGTACGAGATCGCTGAGGACGTCGAGGGCGACGGGCAAGTGCTCGTCCAGCACTTTCATGCTGAAGCTGATGCATTCTTTGGCGGTAAAAGCATCGATGTTGCCGCCGATCGAATCCACCTGGCGGGCGATTTCCTCGGCCGAGCGATGCTGGGTGCCTTTGAAGACCATGTGCTCGACGAAGTGCGAGATGCCGTTCCACTCGCGGTCTTCGTCCCGCGAGCCGGTCTTGACCCAAATGCCGATCGAGATGGAGCGGATATGCTTCATCTCTTCGGTGATGAGGGTCAGCCCATTGGGCATCACCGCGCGTCGAATGCTGCGATCTTCTTGCACCATCCTATTTTCACACACTTGCGGAGGTCACGGCCAAAGCCACGTAAGTCTCAGATTTTCATAAACTTACCCGGTCTCACCGCAGTCAGAAACCGTCGGCCTCAGCTAAAATGGCAGGTTGCGCGTTTGCGACAATCTTTCCAGGGCTTTGGATGCGATGAAACAGCCGGCGCAGAAAATTCTTTTAGGCCTTGATCTACAGGAACTTAGCAGCCTGGTAGAGGAAGCCGGCCAGCCTGGATACCGGGCGCGGCAACTGTTTCACGCGCTCTATTCGGAGCGCGTGCTTTCGCTGGATGAGGCTTCGGCTCTGCCCGGGAAGTTCCGCTCTACGCTTGCCGAAAAGGACCTTGCGGTTGGATTGCCCACGATTCAGAGGCAGTTCGTCTCGCGCGATGGCACGGTCCGTTATCTCATAGAGCTTTCGGACAGTGAAACCGTCGAGACCGTCTGGATGCCCGAAGGCGACGGCGGCGAGAGCGGAGACGGGACCGAAGCCGGCGAGGAAGGCGACAAACCGGCCCCCGACTGGAAGCGTGCAACTATCTGCGTTTCGAGCCAGGTGGGATGCGCGGTCAATTGCCAGTTCTGCCTGACTGCTTTGCTCGGAGCAAAGCGGAATTTGACTGCAGGTGAGATCGTCGGCCAGGTGATTGCGGTTTTGCGGAATCAGGACGTGGCTCCGCCGAATGACCGCATCAACCTGGTGTTTATGGGGATGGGTGAGCCGTTCCTCAACTACGAAAATTTCATCAAGGCGGTACGGCTGCTGGTCGAGGGCGTCGGAATTCCCGAGAGCAGGATGACGGTCTCGACCGCCGGCATTGTGCCCAGGATCTACGATCTTGGCGCTGAGCCTGTGCGGCCGAAACTTGCGATTTCGCTGAATGCGCCGAACGACAAGATTCGTACTCGCATCATGCCCATCAACAAGAAATGGCCTCTGGAAAAACTGATGGCTGCGGCGCGCGAATTTCCGCTTCGCAATCGTGAGAAACTCACCTTCGAGTACGTGTTGTTGAGAGGGACCAACGACTCGGCCGAACATGCGCGCGAGCTGGCGCAGTTGGTCCGGAACTTAAAGGCGAAAGTGAATTTAATCGCGTTGAATCCAGGGCCGGGCGTCGCTTTTGAAACACCTGACGAAAAGCGCGTCCTGGAATTTCAGCGGATCCTCGTAGATGCCGGCGTCCCCGCCTACATTCGCAGGCCTCGCGGCCGGGATATTTACGCTGCCTGCGGCCAGCTTAAAAGAACGGTGGAGTTGGCTAGTTAGCCGCGTGCGCGTGGACCCGCGGCTCCATCATGCTGCCGTTTGCGATCGGCAATTCCACAACGAATGAGGCGCCGCCTTCGTCCCGGTTGCGGCAGGTGATCTTTCCGCCGTGTTCCTGGATGATCCCGTAGCAGGCACTGAGCCCCAGTCCTGAGCCTTGGCCGACCGGCCGCGTGGTGTAGAACGGGTCGAAAACGCGCTCGGGTTCAAGCATTCCGGTGCCGGTATCGGAAAAATCGGCGTGAATCAAATTTCCGATAGCAGAGATGGTGACCGTCAGTGTTCCGCCGCGATCACTCATCGCCTGAATCGCATTGTTAATGATGTTGGAAAATACTTGCAGAAGCTGGTTTGAATCGCCCTGAACGCGCGGCAAATCGGACTCAAACTTCGTCCCGTATTGCACATTGGCAATGCGCATCTGCGGCTGGCAGAGCCTGAGGGCTGTCTGCACAATGGTAGTCACATCCACCGCCGATTTCGCCGCCACCGGCGCCTGCTTCGCGAAGGTCAACAAGCTGGCGACCAGAATCCGGATGCGCTTGGCCTGCTGCGCAACTTTTTCCGCTAACGACCGCTGTTCTGGAGTGAGATCGGTGGTTGCCAGCAACTCGGAGTAGCCCAGCATGGCCGTAAGCGGATTGTTCAGTTCGTGGGCTGCTCCGCCTACTAACTGCCCCAACGAAGCCAGCTTCTCCGATTGCACGAGCTGCGTTTGCAGCACCTGCAACTCCTGAAAGGAGCGTTGCGACGCGCGAAGCAAACGTATCAGTTCGATATCGAGCAGGTGTTGCTTCAGGAAGACGAGCGATCCCATCAGCAACATCGCGCCTAATGTGAGCACCAGGCGGAAGGTGCGCACGCGCATCGGCACCGGGCCGCCGAAAGCGAATAACTCTTCTGAAATTCCGGTCAGGATTGGCGGGGAATGAAGCCGCTGCACCAGGCGCGCAATTGCTCCCGGCTCGGAAAAAACCGATAGCCAGGCAAAGATCGGAAGCGAGAAGACCGCGATCATTCCCAACCGCGCGGCCCACACGCCTCTTGGAAGCGAGCGCATCGCGGCCGTGCGTCCGGTAGGCATTTCCAGCGCCAACAGCGCCGGCACGGTCATCCATGCCATGGACACTACCAGCGGCAGATCATACAGACTGCCGGAATAGTAGGTGTTGCGGTTCAGCGCCCAGGTGGCGACGAACGAACTCACCGAATACAGAAGTCCGGCTCCGAACCAGTGCGCATAGATGGTTTTCCATCGCCCGGAGCTGCGAGACCACAACAGTGCAAGTCCCACCAGCAGCGCCAGTTTTTCGACCAAATACGAGGAGTTCAGGTTGTGCTGATATGCGTCGTCACTGGCATACACGTACTGCCAGGGGATGACGGCATAAAGATAGACGTACACCCACCACAGCAGGAGCAGCGCAAAATCGAGCGATCCGAGGCGCAAGTCGCGGTCATGCTGCTCAACATCGGGCTGCAGCGCCAGAGCTGCCATCATCGGCACGATGTGCAGAAACAGAATGATGTCGCCGGTGAACAGGCTCGGAACATCCTCCTTCTGGACGACCTCGATGTAGCTCCAAAGGCCTTGATAAACCAGCCAGGAGGCGAAGGCGAGGCACATCAGGATCCAGAACAGTCTCGTGCGGCCATTGTTGCGGAGGATGTTCGGAACGCATGCGATTGCGGCCGCGAGCAACAAGATCAGCTGCTGAATGTCACTGAACGCGACCAGGGCGAAGCTGTGCGGAGCAGCCAGCGACACCACGACCTGCAGCAGTACTATGCTTACCAGGCCTACGCCCCACGCTTTGGCCCGCTTAGACATACCCCATCCTGAAAGGATTTTAGACGTTAAGGTTGATGACCGGACGTTACTTCGGTAATACTCAGGCAGACCGGAAATTGGCGCCGAAAGCCCGCCTTCTTCCACTGATTACTGCCGCTGATTGCACACAAACTTGTGCTTGCTCTGCCAGTTGCATGAATCAATAATTGTCGAGGCAACAGCACGTTTTGCATTTTTCCGCACAATTCGCGCAGTATCTGCGGCCCCGGTCGCTGTGGCGAAACCACGTACCGCTGAGCCCGGAGGAGGTCCGGCGGACCGAGCGTTGGCTGGCCACCGCCCGCGTATTTCTGGCAATTTCGGCTTTGATCACAGTCTGGATGGATCCGGCGGAAATCCGATCCATATGGGCGTACGCCCTGCTGGCCATTTACATCGCCCAAGGCACTGCCATCATGTTGCTGCTGCGATGGCACCAGCAGTCCACCCCCTCGTTCCGCTTGCTGGTGCACGCCGGTGATATCGTCTGGCCCGCGCTGATTTCGCTCTTTACCACCTCCCAGAGCAATCCCTTCTTCCTGTTCTTTCTTTTTGTTCTGGCGGCCGCCGCCTACCGATGGGGTGTCTGGGAGACGGTCATGACGGCGGTCGCATCGCTGTCACTGTTGTGGTTGGGCACCCTGGTGCTCAGCGTAGAAGGACCGCGGATTTGGCTGGCGCAACATCATCTCCAAATCGTAAGGTTCACGGTCGCAGATTTTTCTCCGAAACCGTTGTTTGTGCGATCTGTGTACCTGCTGGTGATGAGTTTCCTGCTCGGTTATCTGGCAGAGCAGCAGAAGAAGCTGCGCGCGGAAAAGGACGTTGCAACCAGGCTGCTCGGGCTGGTGCGTCTGGAGGGAGGCCTGGGTGGCGCTCTGGCCCACATCGTCGGCGAACTGTTGCACCTTTATGGAGCCCGGCGCGCACTGATCGTCTCGCGCGAAAGTGCCAACCCCCGCATCTCCGTCGGATCTCTGGAGGTCAGTGACGGCGTTTCAGAAATCCAGTGGCTCGACCCAGGGCCGGCTGGTTTTGAAACCTATCTCACCGAATGCCCGGCTGCTGCGTGGTATGCCGGCAGCCATTGGGGCACAACTGATTTCAGCTTCGTGGGAGTGGACGCTTCAGGCAGGCCGGTGCGCAACCTGGATACCGGCATATTGCGGCGTTTTGCCGAGGTCCATCCCTTCGTCCAAATGTGCGCGGTTTCTTTTTTTATCGGACAGGAACTCTCAGGGCGAATCTTCCTGCTTGAGCCGCACTTTTCCGCGAATGAAGAGGACGAGCTTCGTTTTCTGCAGGAACTCGTGCGGCAAATCAGCCCCGCGGTTTATAACCTGTATCTGCTTCGCAGGCTGCGCAAGCGCGCCGGCGCGCTCGAACGTGCGCGGCTGGTGCGCGAATTGCACGATGGCGCTGTGCAATCGTTGATTGGCGTGGAGATGCAGGTGGACGTGCTGCGCAGGAGCTACGACAACGGTGCGATCGGCGAATTTGAAGAAGTATCGGTCCCAGCGCAGCGCGGTGAGTTCGTGGCCGCGGAACTTGAGCGCATCCAGAACCTGCTTCGCGAGGAGGTCCTGAAATTACGCGAACTCATGCAGCAGATGAAATCCGCCGAAGTAGATTCGCGCAAGCTCCCCGCTTTCCTGCGTGACGCGGTGCAGCGGTTCCAGCGTGAAACCGGCATTGCCGCGCAACTGGTGCTGGACGTGGATGAAATCCGGCTTCCTGCCCCGGTTTGCCGCGAGTTGGCGCGCATCGTACAGGAAGCGCTGGTGAACGTGCGCAAGCACAGTAAAGCCACGCGGGTCATCGTTCAGCTGCTTGAGACTGGAGGAAAGTGGGAGCTTATCGTGGAGGATGACGGCGGCGGCTTTCCGTTCGCGGGGAGGATTTCGCAAGCCGAGTTGGATTCCAGCGGCCGGGTCCCGGCGATCATTCGCGAACGCGTTCGCCTCATCCAAGGCGAACTCACGATAGAATCGAGGCCAGGCCAGGGTGCTCGCCTGGAAATTCTGGTGCCACAAGATCAGTTGGTAAGCTCAACTTAGGAAATGGAACCCAAGAAGGCGGCGCTCACCCGCATCGTCATTGCCGATGACCATCCCATTTTCCGGGACGGACTGAAGCGCCTGCTCGAATCGGAACGCGAATTCAAAGTCGTGGGCGAGGCCTGCGACGGCATCGACGCCGTGACGCTGGTGCAGCAGCTCAAGCCCGACGTCCTTCTGCTCGATCTTGCCATGCCGCGCCGCGCCGGCCTTGAAGCGCTCCGCGAGATGGGCAACCAACCGGTCTCGCCGCGGGTCATCCTTTTAACCGCCGCCGCCGAAAAGCACCAGATTGTTGAGGCCCTTCAACTGGGCGCGCGTGGGGTTGTGCTCAAGGATTCGGCCACGCAAATTCTGCTCAAGAGTATTCGCGCCGTGATGAGCGGCGAATACTGGGTGGGCAGAGAGAGCGTTTCGAACCTGGTGCAGTATCTACGAAACCTGGTTGACTCTTCCGTTAACGATCCCCGCAAGAAGAAATATGGGCTGACGCCGCGTGAACTGGAAGTGATTTCAGCGGTGGTGGCGGGCTTCGCCAATAAGGAAATCGCCCAGTACTTCAAGATCAGCGAGGACACAGTCAAACACCACCTGAGCAACATCTTCGACAAGCTCGGGGTATCCACGCGGCTTGAACTGGCGCTGTTCGCAGTCAACCAGGCTCTGCCTTTTAAGCCGATCACGTAAGCTGGAGCCAATAGGCGAAATGGCCCATTCGGGCTATTGTGCATATCTTCGCCCTTGCTACTTTTAAGCTAGTCGTTTTTGTGCCTGTTTCGGAAAGACCTGACCATGAAAGACACCATTCAGACAATTCGGGGAATCTTGAAAGACGAAGCAGGTCAGGACATCGCGGAATATGCGGTCATGCTGGCGGTGATCCTGCTGATTGTGATCGGCACCGTTAAGCTGATCGGCACCAACGCGAACAGCACCTTTTCGAACGTCGCCAGCAATCTCAACGGCGGCTAGGGGCCACTTCCTGTGATTTCCTCTGTCTAACTCTGTGCCCTCTGTGGTTAAGCTTTCTTCCGGGTCAGCAGTGCACAATCTTGGGACTCTTAATTCCTCGCGTAGCTTTGCGAGTATCGACCACGAGTTTCGATTCGCGAACGATCCGTTCGTAATCGTAATCCGAGTGGTCGGTCACGATCAGGACGCAATCGTACTGGCCAAGATTTTCCAGCGGCGTGCACTTCATCTGCAGATCGTATTTGCGCCCGCGGCCGACCTCGGGGAAGTATGGATCGTTGTAGAGAACCTGAGCGCCTTCCTTCTGCAGAAGTTCGATGATGGTCAGTGCCGGCGATTCGCGCAAGTCATCAATGTCTTTTTTGTAGGCAACGCCCAGCACCAGAATCTTCGATCCATTCACGGCCTTCTTCTGCTGATTGAGCGCCTTCGCCACCGAATCGAGCACGTGATACGGCATGTTGGTGTTGATTTCGCCCGCGAGTTCGATGAAGCGGGTATGGAAGTCCCATTCCTTGGCTTTCCAGGAAAGATAAAAGGGATCGACGGGGATGCAATGTCCGCCGAGGCCGGGGCCGGGATAAAACGGATGGAATCCGAAAGGCTTGGTAGACGCTGCTTCGATGACCTCCCAAATGTCCAGCCCCATACGCAGTGAGAGCAGCTTCAATTCGTTCACCAGTGCGATATTCACGCAGCGATAAATGTTCTCGAGCAGCTTGGTCATCTCCGCGGCCGCGGGAGATGAAACCGGCACGGTCCGGCTGAAGATCGATCCGTAAAGCGCGCACGCGAGTTCCGATGCCTGCTGATTCAGCCCGCCGACAACTTTGGGAATGTCGCGCCGCGCTACCGTCTGGTTTCCCGGATCTTCGCGCTCTGGAGAAAACGCCACGAAAAATGTCTTGCCGTTGTCTGCGTCTCCGCGCGACGCCTTCAATCCATTCTTATTGCCCTTCTCCAGAATCGGAATCATGACTTCTTCCGTCGTTCCGGGATAAGTAGTGCTCTCGAGAATCACCAACTGGCCCGCCTGAAGATGCGGAGCGATAGACTCGGCTGTTCCCGTGATATAGCTGAGGTCGGGTTCGTGATATTCGTTCAGCGGGGTCGGCACGCAAATGATGACCGCGTCCATCCCGCGGAGCTGCGAGTAGTCCGACGTGGCGGAAAGGCCCTGACCGCGGGCGCGCTGTATTTCCGGCGCCGTGATTCGAAAAATGTACGACCCGCCGGCGTTCAATGTAGAAACTTTGCGTTCGTCGATATCAAACCCGGTGACCGGGAAGCCCTGCTCACTGTAGAGCAGCGCAAGGGGAAGGCCGACGTACCCCAAGCCGATGACCGCCACCCGCGCCTGGCGTTGTTCAATCTTGCTCTTCAGCTCAGAAAAATGCGTTGTAGATACGGCTTGGCTGCTCATAATTGGATTGGAATTGCCGATTCTAGCACGCCGAAAGTTCGTGGCTCGGCGGAGTCCGGCATCCTTCAGGTTCGCAGATTCAGGCGCGGCAGGGCAGCAGATTTTCCGTGAGAATGGTTACTTCCGTTACCGTTCAAAGTTAGGATTTCGAATTCGATGAAGAAAATCAGGGCTGTCCTCATCATCGTTATTGCACTGGCGCTGCTTCTGTTTTCGACCTCTGGCGAGTTTCTCATTGTGAATCAGCCCGAGCATGCGGACGTGATCGTGGTGCTGGCGGGCGAGACGAACCAACGGCCGGCGCTGGGGCTGAAACTCCTGCGCGAAGGCTACGCTCCGCGCATGCTGCTCGATGTTCCCGCCATGGCGAAAGTTTACCAATGGGACATGCTGCAACTAGGTCAGCAGTATGTGCGCGGCTTGCCGGAATCAAACTCGGTCACAGTCTGCCCGATTTACGGACTTTCTACGAAGACCGAAGCCCAGGACGTATCCAGGTGCCTGAGCCCACTCGGCGTACACAATGTGCTCGTCGTCTCATCCGACTATCACACGCGGCGTGCGGTGAGCACGTTCAAGCATGAACTCGGCGGAATGCAAATCTCAATTGCCGCGGCCACCGATCCTCAGCAGTTCGGCGGCTCATGGTGGAAGCATCGTCAATGGGCGAAGCTGAATTTCGATGAATGGCTAAGGCTGGTGTGGTGGGAGGCAATCGACCGCTGGCGCTAGTGGTTACCAGAAGGATTCCGCCGCCGTTAACTGCGATTGACGTGCCATTGCCCTGCCACAAGAATAAGTGTGGGTGTGTTCGGCAGACCGATGGGAACGGCATCAAGCGTGAAGGGCTGAATGCTCAATGCTGAGTGCTGAATGCTGAGTGCTTTTTAGGAGCGTCCCGGGTAATGATTCGTAAACTGACCAGCTTCTTTCTTGTTCCTTTGTTTTTTTGCAGCGCGTTGGCGCAGGGGGACGCCGCAGTACTCAGCGGCAACGGCTCCGTCTTTCTGAATGGCGCTCAGCTCACAACGCCTTCGATGGCTGTCACCAATGGCGACGTGATTCAAACCAGGGACACCGGCGCGGCCAACCTGAATGCCGCCGGTTCGAGCATTTCTATCCAGTCGAACTCCATCGTTCGATTTCAAAGCGGCGGCGTCGCGCTTGACCGCGGCAGTATTTTGGTCACAACCGGTCGTGGGATGAGCGTGTTTGCTCGGGACTTCAAAATTACGCCGGCTACCGACGGCTGGACCGAGTACTACATTTCGCGCACCAGCGGCGTGATTGAGATTATGGCGCGCAAAAATAGCGTGACCGTGAACTGCGGAACGAACGGCTCAAGCACGGTAAAGGAAGGCCAACAACTTTCTCGCGAAGACGCGGCCAACTGCGGCATTGCGGAAAAGGGTGTTGGCGCGACCCCCGCGGCTAAAGGACCAATCCTTGATTCACGCTGGGCCGAGATCGGCGGCATAGGCGTGGGCAGCGGCCTGCTGCTGTGGGTGCTGCTGAAGTGTGAAGATCCGGTGAGCCCGTCGAGCCCGACCAAGAACTGTTGATCTGGTTTACTGACAGCGGATGGCTGAAAGCTGAGAGCTACGAAAACTTCATCCCCGCCAGCTTGCGCATCATGTTGCCTTTTCCCATCTGCTTGAACATCTTCCGCATCTGAGCGTATTGACGAAGCAGATTGTTGACTTCCTGGATCGTCCTACCTGATCCGCGGGCGATGCGCTTGCGCCGGCTGCCATTGATCACGTCGTGGTGACTGCGCTCATAAGGCGTCATCGAGTTGATGATGGCTTCGACGTGATTGATCTGTTTTTCGTCGATCTTGTCTGCGTGCTTTTGAAGTCCGGCGAACGGCCCGATGCTGGGCAGCATTCCCATCAGGTTCTGGATCGATCCCATCTTTCGGACTTGCCTCAGTTGATCGCGAAAGTCTTCGAGCGAAAATCCATCGCCGGAGAGGGCACGGGTGGCGATGTCTTGCGCCTTCTTCTTGTCGACCGTCTGCTCGGCGCGTTCGATGAGCGAAAGAATGTCGCCCATCCCAAGAATGCGCGAGACGATGCGATCGGGATGGAAGGGCTCGAGCGCGTCGTATCGTTCGCCCAGACCAATGAACTTGATGGGGGCGCCGGTGACCTGACGAATCGACAGCGCCGCGCCGCCGCGCGCGTCACCGTCCATCTTGGTCAGGACCACGCCTGTAAGCGAGAGCTTCTTATGAAATTCGTCGGCTGATTTGACTGCGTCCTGTCCCGTCATCGCATCGGCGACGAACAGAATTTCGGAAGGATTCAGCAGTTTCTTGAGCGACTGCATCTCTTCCATCAGTTGATCGTCAATGTGCAGACGACCGGCGGTGTCAACGATGAGCACGTCGCAGCCTGTGTTAACGGCTTCGCGTCGGGCTTCTTTGGCAAGGCGCTCGACCGTGGGAGTGTTGGCTTCCTCGACCTGGCCTTCGTAAATCTGCGCCTTGATCGCGTTCGCGACCACTTTCAACTGCTCGCGGGCGGCGGGACGATAAACGTCAACCGAAACCAGCAACGGCCGATGCCCGCCATTCTTGAACCAGTGCGCAAGCTTGCCTGAGGTCGTCGTTTTACCGGAGCCCTGCAGGCCAGCCATGAGCACTACCGTGGGCGGCTGCGATGCGAACTTCATACGCGCCGTGTCTTTGCCCAGAACTTCGACCAGTTCATCACGGACAATCTTGATGACGTGCTCGCCCGGCGAGAGTGCAGTCATCACCTGCTGCCCGGACGCTTTCGCCTGCACCTGGTCGATGAACTGCTTTACGACTTTGAAATTGACGTCGGCTTCAAGCAGTGCAAGGCGTAGTTCACGCAGCGTCTCCTGCATGTTCTCTTCATTGAGAACACCCTGCCCGCGCAGGGATTTGAAGGTCCGTTGTAGGCGTTCCTGGAGATTCTCAAACATAGATCGACTAAGACATTTTAACAGCGCCAGTTTCGCTGGCGGCCATGGTCGTTTTTCTGCATGGCAACCATCAAATTGTTTATAGAAATCAAGCCCAATCCAATTACAGTCGTAATTTGTCGCCGCTCATGAGTCGATAGACACTGCCTCTTCAGCGTTTCGTCTTGCGCTGAACTTCGAGAGTGCGTATGTGGAGCGGTGTTTCGCGGCTGTTGATCGGAGTTGTCCTTGTTGGGCTGGCGATTTGGGTTTGGATGTATGGGGCACATGCGTGGGACCATGTTTGGCAAAAGGAGCGGGCTACAGCCGCAAAAAACAAACCTGTGGTTCTGATCGATCCCACATTTGCCAGCGATCCCTCGATTGCTCCTGCCAAGGTCAAAGTGATCGGGCCTTTAGCGTCGGCGATGCAGCAAGAACAGGATGAGGTGAACGGCACCGATAACTCAGCACTGCCCGGACCTGCACCTTCAAGTCAACCGACCGCTCTTGACCATGTCACGCACCCCTCCAGCACTGCACCACAGCGTTTCCATTCCACTTTCCTCGTGAAGAGCTACAAATATTACCGGTTTTCAGTTCCTTTACAGGCAAGCTCACCCAAGCTTCATGGACGCTTCGCAGCATTTACGGCAACGGCGGACAAGAATGCAGCGGCCGCGGATGTTCTTCTGCTCGATGAAGGTCAATTCGATGATCTTATTCACGGACGGCCTAACGGTGCTGTATTTGCCAGCACATCAAGTACTGGGATCATTGATGTCACGCTCAGCCCAGGAATTCTTGAACCAAAGAAGTATTACCTTTTGTTTCGCACGCCGGACAGGCATCCGCGCGTGGTCAGCGCTGATGTAACAGCATCGTTTGAATAAGGGAAAACGATCGCCGCGTCAATGCTCGGAAGGTTTTTTCCTGACTATATCGCCACTCCAGAAAACACCTCTTTGGCTGCAATCACCGTGTTGCAATGAATCGTGACCGTGTCTTCCACGCGCTGCGCGTATCCGCCGGCATACGTAACCATCACCGGAATTCCTTTCGCGCGAGCCACGCGGAATACCAACGCATCGCGCTTCTTCAATCCTTCAATTGTCAGTGCTAGGCCGCCGAGCTGGTCTTCGCGATACGGATCGGCACCGGCGATGTAGCAAATCAGATCAGGAGTGAACTGGCGAAAGCCGGAGCTGAGCGCGTTGTCGAGCCAGGCAAGATAGTCGTCGTCGCTGATGCCGTCGGGGAGATCGACGTCGATGGATGACGGCGGCTTGTGCTGCGGGTAATTGTTCTCCTGATGCAGAGAAATCGTGAACACGTCGCCGGCGTGTGTGCCGCGCATCAGCGGCTTGCGTCCGAGAACGGGTGGGCCGCTCGATGGCAGCGACTCGCTCTGGGTTCGCGTTCCCGCAAAGATCGCCGCTGTCCCGTTGCCGTGGTGCACGTCGCAATCTACAGTCATCGCAGTGCGGATTTTGCTGTCGCGCTGCATGCGACGAATCGCGACCGCAACATCGTGGATCATGCAGAAGCCCTCGCCATGGTCGGGAAAGGCGTGGTGAAATCCGCCACCGATATTGACAGCAACTCCGTCTTTCAAAGCATGCTCAGCTGCAAGAATCGATCCACCCGCTGCCAGCCAGAATGCGTTCACCAATTCCTGCGAATAAGGGATCTCCAACTGCAGTTCTTCGATCGCGGACAGCGTGCCGGTTTTCAGCTTGTTCACGTACGCAGGCTTGTGCACCAGCAGAATGTCCTGGTCGGACGCGGGCTGCGGTGCGATGAAGTCGGACGGATCAGCGATGCCCGACTCAATGAGCTTGTTGTGAACACGGCGGTATTTCTCGGCAGGAAATACGTGCTGCCCGATGGGCAAGTAATACTGGTCGCTGTAGATGAGCTTGAACGGCAGCATGAAGTACCAATCATACTCAGGATGACAGGTTATTTTTTTCGATTAATAATCGGCGGGAACGGCCTGCGAATCGGCACGATCGCGCCGCGTGAGGGATCATTAGCGGCGCTCGCCCGTGACATGACTTCTTCCTGCAGATACTTCACGAAATCCTGAATCTGACGCTGCATCTCTTCCATGCGCTCGCGCATTTGGAGAATGATCGCTATCCCGCTGATGTTCACGCCCAGGTCACGCGCGAGGTTCAGAATGAACTCGAGCCGCTGCAGGTCTTCGTCGGTGTAGAGGCGGGTGTTGCCTTCGGTGCGGGATGGTTTGAGCAATCCTTCGCGTTCGTAAAGACGTAGCGTTTGCGGATGAATTCCATACATCTCGGCAACGGCCGAGATCATGTATGCGCCTTTGGATCGGCGTTTGGTCATGGCTAGAGTCTAAAACATAACCACAGAGTACACAGAGGTTCACAGAGGAACGCCACAGAGGAATCGAGCCTCTGGCGAATTTCCTCTGTGGACCTCTGTGTCCTCTGTGGTGAAGAATTTAGGCGACTGGCTCCGGCTGCGCCCATCCGGCCGGCTTGAGCACCTGGTTGAGCACATAGGCAAGCACGCCCGCCGCGATCACCAACGCTCCGAACGCAAACGAACTCATGCCCAGGATCTGCTCGCTCTGGCTTCGAATCAGGTCAAAGGCGAGCAGCGCCACTGGCGCAATGCCGACGGCAACCGCCCCGACAATCCCGCCCGGAACCCGAAACGGCCTGGCCAGCTTCGGCTCGCGAATTCGCAGAACGACGAGCGCCGTGAACTCCAGCGCGAGGCTCAAGCCGTAAATCAGGATGTCGAGCGTGACGAGCCGCTCGAAACCCAGTCCAAGGCAGCAGGCCCATCCGATGGCAAGCGCGATGATCGCCACCCACGGCGCGCGCCGGCGGTTCAGTTTTCCGAAGAAACTGGGCAGCATGCCATCCTGTGCCATCGCCAGCGGCAAACGCGAGTAGCTCATCACCAGCGCGTTGAACATGCCGAACGCACTGAACATTCCGCCAATCACTAATGCAACGCGAAGGACCGGACCGCCGAGCAGTCCTGCAATGTCGGCCCAGGAACCGGTTTCCCAGGCGCCAACGGGAAGCTTGGTCATCCACGCCGCTGCAACCGGAATGATGTAGCTCAGCGCGACAATCGTCACTGCCGCCAACATCGCCCGCGGATAGGTCCGCTGCGGACGCTCAACTTCGGTCGCAATCGTCGAAGCATTGTCCCAGCCCATGTAGTTCCACATGCAGATGAGCAGTCCGCCGATCAGGTCAACCTTCGACGTCGTCGGCGTGGTCACCGCATGGAACAGCGCACCGAACTTCAACGGCGAGAGCAGCACTATCAGCAGGAACGGCGACGAGAGCGCGAAGAACAGCCACAAAGAAGTGGTCGAGACAACCTTCACTCCCGCTATATTCAGAAGCGCACACACGATCACCACCGCCAGCCCAACCATCACGCCGCGATAGTTGACCACAAACCACGGAAACAGGCGAGTCAGATACGCCACAAACAGCGTCGGGTAGATCGCCATGTCGAAGATGGAAGCCGCCAGCGAAAGCC
>JBKPSP010000186.1:0-18909 GCA_046735175.1 Acidobacteriota bacterium | reverse complement strand
GGCATGGGCCTGCAGTTGTTCGCTGGTCACATCCCTCAGCGCTTTGATGTCAGGAAAAAACCTGGAGAGGATGTTCACGCCCGCTTCGCATTGCTGGCGTCGGACGTTGTACTCACCGCCCGAAAGCTGGTGTTTGACCAGGGTGTTGCAGATGACGAGCTTTACGTTATCAGGAATCGAGACCAGATCGAACGCTAGCGAGCGGCAGTCGAGGAGTAAGGCATGTCCTTCCTTTCCCAGACAGGAAATGAACTGATCCATAATGCCGACGTGCGCGCCCACAAACTCGTTTTCGGCCTTTCGGCAGAGCTTTGCGATGTCCGGAAGCGGTATGCGCATGCCAATCAGGCTGAGTAACGCCAATGCAGTCGCAACCTCAATTGCGGCCGAAGAGCTGAGCCCGGCACCGATGGGAACATCGCCGTGAATGAGCAAGTTCGCGCCTGGCGAGCGATGAACTGCCTTTTCCAGCACCCACGCTACGCCCAGGGGATAATCGCACCATTGACCGAGCCGAGGCGGCAGGCTGTCCAGGGCAAATTCGAAGGGCTCTTTGAATTGGGTCGATCGAAGCAAGAGCTTGCGATCATTGCGAGGTGAAACCGCAACGCTGGTATAAAAGCCAATCGCGCTGGGCAGGACGAAGCCGTCGTTATAATCCGTGTGCTCGCCGATTAGATTGACGCGTCCGGGCGCGCTGAAGATTTCCGGTCTCGTTTGGAATTCTTTTTCGAATCGGGATGCGAGTTCGCCGCTGTGCATGAACTCACGTATTGTAATGTAGCAAGAGTTGCTGCTGGCGCAGATGCGACCTTGGAACTGACACAACAATCTCATCGCCGCTTCAATCCGCTCACTAACGAATGGGTGCTGGTTTCGCCTCACCGGACGCAAAGGCCCTGGCAGGGGGCGACAGAAAACGTTCCTCCCCAGGATCGTCCGCAGTACGATCCGACTTGTTACCTTTGCCCCGGAAATCAGCGTGCTGGCGGGGTTCACAATCCGCGCTACGATTCGACATTTGTTTTTGAGAATGACTTCGCCGCAGTGCAGAAGAGCGCGGCGGCAAACCACATCGATATCGGCGGCAAAGGCCTGCTGGTAGCCGAAGGTGAGCCAGGCACCTGTCGCGTGATGTGCTTTTCACCGCGCCACGATCTGACGCTCTCAAGCATGTCCGTGTCAGGGATCGAATGCGTTGTGCAGGTCTGGATTGAGCAGTTTCAGGAACTGTCTCGCGACTTCCAACACGTGCAGATCTTCGAGAACCGCGGCGAAATGATGGGGGCGAGCAACCCTCATCCGCACTGCCAGATATGGGCAACGCACTCGATTCCGCAGCTACCGTCACGCGAACTGGACTGTCAGCAAAAGTATTTTCGGGAACGCCACAGTTGCTTGTTATGCGATTACGTGAAGATCGAGGAGAGCGAGCGGGCGCGGGTGGTCATCGGCAATGACGGATTTATCACCGTCGTGCCTTTCTGGGCGGTGTGGCCGTTTGAGGTATTGCTTTGCAGCAGGCGGCATTTCGGATCTATGACGGAGATGGAAGAGCAGGAAGTTTCACAGCTCGCGCAAGCTTTGAAGGACGTTGTTTCCATTTACGATCGCGTTTTCGGAGTTCCTTTTCCCTATTCGATGGGTTTCCATCAGTCGCCGAGCGATCGGGCAGAGCACCCCGAGTGGCATTTTCACGCACACTTCTATCCGCCGCTTTTACGGTCGGCCACCGTGCGAAAATTCATGGTCGGTTTTGAGATGCTGGGAAATCCACAGCGCGATATTACACCGGAGTTGGCTGCGGAAAAGTTGCGTTCACTGGCTGGCGGCTAGAACGTTAACCACAAAGGACACTAAGGTACACGAAATTTGAAGCTGTCCTGAAGGTTGTTCTCGTGCATGGCATTTAACGAAACCAATTACTGGCTGAGAACTACCTCCATGCCTGCGGGGACGCCGGGCGAATTGCCGTCCAAAGTGGACGTGGCGATCCTCGGCGCAGGATTCACCGGACTCTCGGCGGCTCGCGTGCTTGCGAAACACGGCACCGGCGTCGTCGTGCTCGAGGCAAATTCGATCGGCTGGGGCGCGAGTTCACGCAACGGCGGCATGGTGCTCACCGGGCTGAAACTCGATCCGCAAACGCTGACGAATCGATACGGGATGGAACCAACGCGCCAGATGTATGCGGACTCCCTCGCTTCGATCGACTTGGTCGAAACCATCGTCCGAGACGAAAACATCGAATGTGACTTTGCGCGATGTGGGCATCTCGAGGTGGCTTGCAAGCAGTCTCATTTCGATTCCTACGCACGATCGGCGGAATTCATTGCAAAGGAGTTCCAGCACGAAGTTCGCATCATTGCGCGCGCCGAACTTTCGAACGAAATCGGCTCGTCAATTTATTGCGGGGGATTGGTGGACGAGACCAGCGCGGGTGTCAATCCTGCGCGATACGTGGCGGGACTGGCGAGTGCTGCGATGCGAGCCGGATCTGCAGTTCACGAGAACACGCGCGCGTTGAGGATTGCGAGAATTGCGAATCACGAATTTCAGATCAACTCAACTCGCGGCAACCTGATCGCTCGCGACGTACTCATCGCCACGAGTGGTTATACATCCGGCGTTACGTCGGCCTTGCAGAGGAAAGTTATCCCCATCGGGTCGTTTATTGTGGCCACGAGACCGCTTTCAGATTCGCTCTGCCGCGAACTCAGCCCGCGAAATCGCATGATCTACGACTCCAAGTACTACCTTCATTATTACCGGCTCACGCCGGACAATCGCATGCTCTTCGGCGGCAGAGCGGCGTTTTTTCCGGAGACAAAGAGCACCGTTGAAAAGAGTGCCCATATTCTGCGAAGAGATATGGTCGAGATCTTCCCGCAGCTACGGGACACTGAAATTGAATTCGCCTGGGGAGGGACGCTTGATTTCTGTTTCGACACGATGCCCCACGCCGGCGAAAGCGGTGGAATTCACTACGCGCTGGGGTATGCGGGGCACGGAGTGGCCATGGCAACGTATCTCGGAGCAAAAATAGCGGAGAAAATTGCGGGCGCCTCCAACCAGATTCCCTTCTCCGGCATTCCCTTTCCTGGAGCGCCGCTAGGCCTCTATAACGGCAAACCCTGGTTTCTGCCGTTCGCCGGCGCGTACTACAAAGTGCTTGACTGGATTTCCTGAGAAGGAGCGCTAGACGCGTTCCAGCACCATCGCGGTTCCCTGTCCCACACCAATACACATTGTGCAGAGAGCGAACCGGCCGCCGGTTCGTTGCAGTTGATTGACAGCCGCAGTTACAAGGCGAGCACCGCTGGCGCCGAGCGGATGTCCGATGGAGATTGCTCCACCGTTGGGGTTCACGTGCTCGGCATCGTCGGAGATGCCCAGATCGCGAAGAACTGCGAGCGCTTGTGCAGCAAAGGCTTCGTTCAGTTCAATTACGTCCATTTGCGAAATCTCCAGCTTCGCCCTGCCAAGGACCTTGTGAGTTGCCGGAACCGGGCCGATGCCCATCACGCGCGGCAGGACTCCGGCGGCGGCCGAAGCAACCACGCGAGCTTTGGGCGTGAGACCAAATTTTGAAACTGCCGCCGATGAAGCCATCAACAATGCGCACGAGCCGTCGTTGACGCCGGACGCGTTGCCGGCGGTGACCGTACCCGTGGGCCGGACGATCGGCCTCAGTCTCGCAAGCCCTTCAATGGTGGTGTCGGGGCGCGGCTGCTCGTCGCGCGAGACGACCTGAGAATCACCTTTCTTGCCCTGCACGGTTACAGAGACGATCTCCTGAGCCAATGCTCCGCTCGTGACGGCTGCTTCTGTTCGCTGCTGACTGCGAAAGGCGAAGACATCTTGATCTTCGCGAGAGATATGCCACTCTTCCGCGACGTTCTCCGCCGTCTCGGGCATGGATTCCGTCCCATACTGTGCTTTCATCATGGGATTTACGAAGCGCCAGCCGATGGTTGTGTCTTCGATCTTTGCATTCCGCGAAAAAGCCGACTCGGATTTCGGCACGACGAATGGAGCACGTGACATGCTCTCCACACCCCCGGCGATGACTAACGATGCTTCGCCGCACTTGATTGCGCGCGCGGCTTGCGCAACGGCTTCAAGGCTCGATCCGCACAGCCGGTTCACTGTGGCGCCCGGAACATCTTTGGGCAATCCTGCAAGCAGTAAGGCCATACGCGCCACATTCCGGTTGTCTTCACCTGCCTGGTTTGCGCATCCGTAGATCACATCATCGAGGGCGCCCCAATCCACGCGCGAATTGCGCTGCATTAGAGTGCTGATCGGGATTGCGGCTAGATCATCGGCGCGAATGGATGAGAGCGCGCCGCCGTACTTCCCGAATGGAGTGCGGATCGCGTCGCAGATGAAGGCATCGTTCATTGAGAGCCCTTCCGCTACGGATTGTATCAACCGACAGGGGCAGGAATGATCTCTCCGCGGTCCTGAGCGACGAGTGACTCGTAATTTCCGAAGAGGTGTTTACAAGATGACAGTCCGATCGCGGCCGGCGTTCTTGGCCTGATAAAGAGCGCTATCGGCGAGCGCCAATATTTCGTTCGCGGAACTCGCTTGTGCAGCGACCATCGCGCCACCAATGCTGGCGGTGAGTTGAATTCCCGCAGCGCCGGAGCCCACCGGATCGTGGGCGATCCTGGAACGAATTCTCTCGGCGATGCGGACGGCCTGGGCGGAACTGCAGCCAGGCAGCACAACCAGAAATTCTTCACCACGGTAGCGGCCAACATAATCGTATGAGCGGACCGCACCGGTAAGGCGGTTGGCTGTCTCTTTCAATACGGCGTCGCCAGCCAAATGACCGTGAGTATCGTTGATCCGTTTGAAGTGGTCGAGATCAAGCATCAGAACAGCCATCGGCACTCGCGTGCGGCGGCACCGCTCCAATTCACGGTTGAATACATCCAGGACGGCGCCACGGTTCCAAAGCCCAGTGAGCACATCGTGTGTAGCTTGAAACTGAAGCGCGTCGCGAGCTCGAATGAGATCGTCCTGAAGCTTCAAAATGCGTACGCCAACTCGCAGGCGCGCCCGCAGTTCGTCGCAGTCGAACGGTTTTGTCAGGTAGTCATCGGCTCCCGCCTCAAAGGCGCTCACCAGGTCCTGTCGAGCATCTTTCGCGGTAATCAAAAGAATGTATCGGTATGCACTTCGTTGATCAGCGCGAATTCTGCGGCAGAGCTCCAAGCCCTCGATTTCCGGCATCATCCAATCCAGGATCAGGAGCTTGGGTGGTTGCGTTTGTTGAAGGACCTTCCATGCCGCCGCGCCATTGTCAACTGCTATCACCTCGTGATTCCACTGCTGCAGCCATCTCTGCAAGATTTTCCGCACCATGGGATCGTCTTCCGCGACAAGTACGCGGGAGCGCGAGATAGCAACGGCTTGAGACTTTTCCGGGAGACCTGTCGGGTGAGCATTCACTTTTACGCCTATTCCGTTGGGTAGTCCTCGCAAAGCGCGCGCAGCACGGTAAAGATGGCTTCAAGATTGGTTTCTAACTCGGCAAGCGCGGTTTCCACATCACTGAGGTCTCCCTTGTGAGCGGCGTGTTCGAGCTTGCGCGCGCACTCGGCGGCCTCTACCGCATGCAGATAGCCGAGATCTCCCTTGAGACGATGCGCCGCAAGTTCGGCATCTCTGCAGTTGTCGGCTGCAACCGCTTTGCTTAGAAGCTGCATCTGACTTGGCGCTTCCTCGAGGAATATTTGCGCCATCTCCAGGAGGAGTTGGCGGTCACCGCCGAGTCGTTTCAAGGCATGGTCCGGATTCCAGGATGGGTTTACCAACGAGGCAGACATATTCAACTGGGTTATCGGCAAGTTACTACCCTGACTTCAGCCGCGGGAACCAGAACCGAAGATGGATTGTTACAGCTTCTCTGAAGTGGAAATGCGCTTTTTTCTGCTTGACAATAGTCTACTAACTTGATAGACATTGATATGTACACAGGAACTCCCCAATGACCCTTGTACTCACGTGGACTTTCACCGGTTTCTTTTCATTAGCTTTCTGGATGGCAGTCGTCTCGGCGGTTGCCCGGCTTCTGAAATGAACCCAGAGTTGCTCCGACGGCAGCTGGGCGGATTGCCCCCCTGCGCCTGGCTGCCGATTTTTACTTTGTTCCACCTGGGACGAGTAGCCAAGTGGTAAGGCGTCGGCCTGCAAAGCCGATCACCGTGGGTTCAATTCCCACCTCGTCCTCCAATCATTATGAAATCCATTTCAAAAGCCGACACCGAATCACACTGTGTAGCGTTGCCATCGTCGGCGGGGGATTCACCGGGACGGTACTTGCAGCCGAACTTTTGCGCCGCGATGGTTCGATGTTTGTTACCTTGATCGAACCTGCCAAAATCGCCGGCCGTGGCGTGGCCTACTCCACCTCCTGCTCGTGGCATCTGCTGAACGTGCCTGCGGGAAACATGAGTGCGTTTCCTGAAGATCCGCAGAACTTCCTACGCTGGGCGAGATCACACTACGACTCAGAAGCGCGAGCCGAAGACTTCCTTCCACGCCGCGTGTATGGGCAGTACATCGAGGCCGTCCTGCGTGACTCGATACGTGACAATTCACAACGATTTCGCCTGGTGCGTGACGAGGCGCGTGCAATCGAAATATCCGACAATCTGGCAAGAATCAGGTTCTCCGGGGAAAAAAGTATTACTGCGAGTCGCGTGGTTCTCGCCCTGGGAAATTTCCAACCCAGTAACACGCCGTTGAGCGGAGTACCGCGAGAAACTCGACGTTACCTGAACAGTGCCTGGAAGATCGGCCCGGTGGAGTTTGAAGAACTGGCGCAGGAAGAGAGTATTTTGCTGGTCGGCTCCGGACTCACAGCAGTTGATGTCGCGATCGCTTTGCGAGCACAGGAGTTCAACGGCACCATTCACATAGTCTCGCGGCATGGCCTACTTCCGCTCGGCCACGAGATTGAGGCGCCAGAGTCGGCTGCTTGGGATAGAGACCTTCCCTGCTCGGTGCGGGAGCTGCTCAGTGTGGTGCGTTGGGAAATCGCGCGTGCCGAGCAACAAGGCCGGGACTGGCGTTGCGTGATCGATTCCCTTCGGCCTGTCACCGCTCAGATTTGGCAATCGCTGCCACTGATTGAAAAGCGCCGGTTCCTGAGGCACGTTCGGCCCTATTGGGACGTCCACCGGCACCGGATTGCGCCGCGGATATACGAGGAAATTCGTGCGGGACTTGAAGACGGCGGCATTCAGCTACACGCGGGGCGGATCACGCAATACTATGAGGAGGATAAGGCAGCCGTCGTGAGTTATCGAGAGCGGAAATCAGGAGAAGTTAAGCACCTGCGCGTCGGGCGTGTTATCAATTGCACCACGCCGGAAACCGACTGCCGGAAGGTCGGCAGCCCTCTACTGCAGAATCTGTTGGCGGTTGGCCTGGTGAGACCAGATCCCTTGAGTCTTGGTCTGGACGTAGCGGAGGACGGTGCGTTGATCGCGGAGGACGGGCAGTTGTCACATCTGCTATACACGCTCGGCCCGGCATTGAAGGGCAAGCTGTGGGAAAGCATTGCCGTTCCCGAGATTCGTGAGCAGATTGCAAGATTGGCAGCTACTCTGGTTGAGCGCTCGAACCAAGGCCCGGTCCGCGAGGAGAGATGGGCAGACGTCGCCTACTCTGACAGAGAGCAAGTCAATTTCTGAGAGTTGGCTCGGCCTAGGCGGCCGGGTCGCTGGCAGTCGAGGATTCCCACTTCATCTCAGCAGCTTTGAGCCTGGGATGCGAAACCATCAGATGAAGGACAAGGGATTGGAAGGATTCGGTGTGCGGAGTAATAGTTTGCTGGTTAATGACTGGGACGATCACGCACGCGTCGGCAACGCGCGCGGCGAATCCGCCGTCGCGCCCCACGACGCCTAGGACGCTGGCGCCTACTTGCTTGGCGTAACGAAGAGCGCTGACCAGATTGACGCTGATGTTCCTCTGCTGATCGCCTCCGCCGACTGAAAGAACAAAGACTGCATCATCCTTGCTGAGCCGGCTACCCTCCAGCCAATTGCGGTATGCGGTTTCCCAACCGTCATCGTTGATGCGCGCAGTCAGCTCGGCGACATTGTCGGTAGGCGCGTAGCACTCGATTCCGGCCAACTTGCGGAAGTCATTGACTGCGTGCGAGGCATTGGCTGCGCTTCCGCCGACGCCGATAAAAAAGATCCTGCCGGCGCGTTGACGAACTCGGCGGAGAAGTTCGACTGCTTCCTCGACCTTGCTTTCATCCATGCGGTCCATGATCTGGACCGCTTCCCTGAGGTATTGGGACACATACGTGGTTGAACCAGGCAGCATCTGCCACCGCCGCTTCCGGCCCTCAGCCGGACCCGCTATACCGTCTTGATTGCCCTGGCGGTGAACGTTGGCTTGAACGTCCAGATGCTTGCTGGTGAATGCGAGTTCAGCCTCTAGATAACCCTTGATGTCACCACAGTCGTAATGCACGGCGTCCACTTGATACGCGCATAGGGGCGTTCGTTGAGCCAAAAGGGATAGTGCGTCCGAAAGCTGAAGTTCACCGGCAAACCCCGGCTTTATCTTTGCAATGCAGTTGAAAATCTGCGGAGTGAGTATGTATCGTCCGGCAACGCCGTAGCGGGATGAAACTTCTTCGGATCGCGGGCGCTCCAAAACTGCGCCGACATGGGATCCTCGACCGGAGCAGCAGTCTTGCTGCCAAGGTATGGTCGTGAGAATGCCGCATCTTTCCACTTCGTCGTCTGAGACAATTCGCGTCGCGACGACTGATCCTGGGTGCCGGTCGCAACACTCGATCAACTGCCGAGTCACAGGCACACCCGAGTCGAACACAACATCAGGCAGGATTACCGCAAACGGTTCGTCGCCGATTTCAGGCTTCGCGCACGTGATCGCATCTGCCAGTCCACGCGGCGATTCCTGGAAGACCGTCGTCACGTTGCACAAGCCTGAAAGCTGACGGAGCGTTTCGGCTTCTTTCATTCGGCCATGTCGTTGCAGGTCATGTTCAAGCTTGACGTCGGATTCAAAGTGCCTGGTAATCAAATCCTTGTTCCGGTTGATCACGAGGATAACGGTTTCGATGCCGCTGGCGACGGCTTCTTCAACTGCCCACTGAATGAGCGGCTTGCCTGCAACCGGCAGCATCTCCTTGGGAACGCTTTTCGTGAATGGAAGCAGACGCGTTCCTAAACCGGCGGCGGGAATGACGGCTTTGCGAACGACTTGACGCATCTTCAAAAACTTACTGCAATACAACCTGCGTGAGTTTGGCAGTTCCAGTCCTTGCCTTCGGGCTTATAGACGTAATGTTCGCCTGAATGAGTTCTGCAGCTTCCAGGAGATCTTTTGCTACGAAGTCGGGGCGTAAGTCTGAGGGAGTGACGAACTGCTCGTATTCCGGTTTCCAGCGACCGATGAAGATTGTCGCGCAACCGGCGGCATTCCCTGCTTCGACGTCGGTGAGTCCATCGCCGATCATGTATGAATCTGGAAGAGAAAGGTTCAGGTCTTTCGCTGCCTGAATGAGAAGCCCCGGCGCAGGTTTTCGGCAGTCGCAATTCGATCGATATTTTTTTCGAGTTGCTTCCGGATGGTGCAGGCAGTAGTAGGTTGCATCTAGTCGCGCACCGGCTGGCCGAAATGTAGTTCGCATCTTGCGTTCGATCTTAGGTATCAGTTCTGGTTCGAAATGGCCCTTCGCAATTCCCGGCTGGTTGGAGGCGATCAGGACTACAAAGCCGAGGTCATTGAGCAGGCGGATTGCGCAAGGAACATCGGGCAGCACGGAAAACTGCCTCAGCGTAAATGGCGAATCCACAATCCCATGGTCCCGATGGTAGATCAGCGGATTGATCACACCGTCGCGATCAAGAAAGACTGCCGGTCGCTTTTCCATTCGGACCCTTCCTGGTTTTAACCAAAAATGGGGATAAAGGAACAGCCGGCCAGGCAATTCGCTGCCCACCTTGGCGCTCTTCCTGACGGCGGATATGCGCAAGTCGCGCATCGCGGGAGACCATATCGAAGACGACTTTGCTTCCTTCGAACTCGAAGCGGAAGTTCAGCTCACGAAGGCCCGCGCGCCGCATGGCTTCCCGCAGCCGGGCTTTGTTTTGCTCGCAATAGAGCATTAAGAAGCCCCCACCGCCTGCACCGGAAATCTTCGCCCCAATAGCCCCATTACGCCGGGCAAGCTGATACCAGGCATCGATCTGAGGATTGCTCACACCTTTCGAAAGCCGTTTCTTGATCTCCCAGTGCACATCGAGCAATTGCCCGAAACGGTGGAGGTCGCCGCGAATAATCGAGTCACAGATTTCGATGCCGATGTCCTTGATCTGACTGAGGCTGCTGAGGACGCCATCTGACCGCTTTTCTGCCGAACTGTTCTGTTGTGACAGAATGCCGGTCGAGTCCCGGGCCGCACCGGTGTAGAAGAGGAGGATGTTGTGTTCGAGCGTATCGAGCAACTCGCGAGGCAGACACAAGCGGGTCGCGCGCACCTTACCATCTTTTGCGATCTCGAGCTTGGTCAGACCTCCGAAGGCAGCCATGTACTGGTCCTGTTTGCCGATGGGTTTGCGCAAACGTTCCAGTTCGATGTGACAAGCTTCCTCGGCGAGGATTTCCGGCGCGCTCGGCGATTGGGTGAGAGTGTGAATCGCGTTGAGTAAACCCACCAGGTAACAACTGGACGAACCCAGACCTGTGCCGGCAGGAATATCGGCAACCGACACGATTTCGATCCCGTTGGAAATCGCTGAAAATTTCAAGGCCTCACGCGCCAGCGTGTGCTGCACCTCGTCCACGTGACTCACGAGTTCGGTCTGGCTGTACTGAACGCGAATACGGTCGTCGAGGATTGGCGTGTTCACATTCAGGTACATGAACTTGTCCAGGCCGACGGCGAGAACGAATCCTCCGTGTTCGCGATAGAAGGACGGAAGGTCAGTGCCGCCGCCCCCCAGGGTGAGGCGGAACGGAGTTTTGGTGATGATCATGGTGGGCTCTCGATCAGTTCAGCTGAATGCTGGGCTCAGGGTGTGTTCACGCAACCGCGCGGTTGTCTCCGTTCACGATATCGCGAAAATAGGCAGCGGTGCGCGCCGCCCCTTCATTGAGCGTGATCTCAGGGTTCCATCCGAGGATGCGGCGCGCCTTGCCTATATCGAGGACGATGTGTCGAATCTCGCCAGGACGGACCTCGGCGAATTGCGGTTTCAACTCCGGTCTGCCCAGCAGCTGCGATATCGCAGTGAATACTTCGATATCAGTTGTCGGCATTTGGTTTGCGATATTAAAGATCTCGCCCTGGCCGCGAACCAATGCCAGAATGTTCGCTTTGACCACGTCGTCCACGTAAACGTAGTCGCGCGTCTTGCTGCCGTCTCCATAGATGACCGACTGCTCGCCACGAAGAATCTGCTCGCAGAAAATCGCAAAAACGCCGGCTTCCCCGGCTGAGTTCTGCCGCGGCCCGTACACGTTCCCGTACCGCAGTACCACATAGCTCAAGCCATAGAGGTGGCGAAAGGTGAAGAGGTAGTGCTCCACCGTGTGTTTGCTGATCCCGTACGGCGTGATTGGATTGACAGGAAAGTCTTCGGAAACCGGCAGCTGTTTAGGCTCTCCGTAAGCAGCTCCCGCGCTGGATATGTAAACGACATGCCGGACCTTGCTGGCAACGGCTTCTTCCAGTAGGTTCAATGATCCAAGAATATTGACCTGTGCGTCGAAGACCGGCTCACGGACGCCGCGCCTCACGTCCATCTGAGCAGCGTGATGATTGATGGACTCGGGCCGGAACTCGGTCAGGGTGCGGGAGACAAACTCCCGATCCCTGATATCCCCTTCGTAAAATCGCGACTTGGGATTGACGTTCTCGCGTGAACCGCGCGAAAGATCGTCGATCACCGCCACCTCATGGCCCAGGTTCACGTAAGCATCGACCACATGCGAGGCAATGAACCCTGCGCCGCCGGTAACCAGGATCCGCATTCTTCAGTACGCGCCTTCTCCGCGCAGCACGGTCCAAAATGTTTTGGCGATGATCAGCAGATCGAGCCGGAGGGACCGATGATCAACGTAATACATATCCATTCGCACACGTTCATCGTAGGTCGTGTTTTGACGTCCGTTGACCTGCCAGTATCCAGTGATGCCGGGTTTTACCGACAAAAGTTTCGGCAGAAGCTCGCCATAACGCTCCATCTCGCTGCGGGAGATGGTTCGCGGTCCCACCGTCGTCAGGTCGCCGGTGAGCAGGCTGAAAAACTGTGGGAATTCGTCGATGCTGGACTTTCTCAGAACGCGGCCGACACGCAGGATTCGCGGGTCGTCAATCAATTTGTGTTTGGCGGAAAATTGGGCGCGAAGCTCGGGATTATTGGCGAGAACCTCATCGGCGTTTCTGACCATGGTGCGAAATTTCAAGTAATAGCGCACGCTACCGTCACAATCCACGAATTCGCTGCGGTAAAAAATGGGCCCGCGGTCTTCAAGAGTGATAGCGAGCGCCACTACGGGCATGATCAGCAGCGTCAGCGCGCTGCCAAAGATTCCAATAATCGAGTCAACAATGACCTGAGCGCAGTTCTTGCGCACACGCGTTTTCTCAATCTGAAATGCGGGAGTTTGAGTTGCGACCATGGGGAAACAAACCGAAGGATCTCACTGTTCAGGCGCGAATTCTTAGATTGGCGATCTCCTCAAGCGCGCGCTCGGCATCCCGGTTGAATTGAGCAACGGTCTCGCGAGTGTATTTGTGATCAATCATCTTGGGAAGGAATTGCGGAGGAACCGTCACGATGTGTGCTCCGGCGAGGGCGGCACTCTGCACATCGATCACCGAACGAACACTGCCTACGATAATTTGCGCCGAGTAACCCCACGCGTCGAGCCATTGGCGAACATTGCGGATGGTCAGCGCCGGATCGTTTCCTTCGTCGGCGATCCTCCCACCGAAGATGCTTACGTAGGTCGCACCGGCTTTGCTTGCGAGCAGCGCTTGATTAAAGGAAAGAATCGCGGTGGCGTTGATGCGAATTCCCTGCTGCGTGAGCGCGTTGATGACGCTCAGGCAGGAATCGCCGTGCTCGTTTACCACCGGCACTTTCACCACGACGTTGTCGCCCCAGTGTGCGAACGTCCGCGCTTGGACGGCCATTTGCGCACGGTCGTTGGTGGTAACCTCCACGCTGAACGGGCGGCCGCCGATGAGTCGGCACAAGCGGCGTGCGCCCTCTTCAATGTCATAGACTTCGTCTTTCAGCATGATGCTGGGGTTGGTGGTGACCCCGTCGATCACGCCCTCCCGCAACCAATGCTGAATTTCACGCTGGTTGGCGGAATCAATAAAAATCTTCACTCAACACCCCCACTGCTTGGGTTCCTTGAAAAAACGGCCCTTGAACTTAGGAGTCGCAAGCCACGGCTTGCTGTAGTTCTGATGGCCGTTCCGCGGTCAGCAGAGATTGGAACAGCGCGACCAGTCTTGGTCCCCACTTCTGGACAGAGTAGGATGCCTCGATCGTGCGGCGGGCAGCCTGAGTTATGCGGCGTCGCACATCCGCGTGATCGGTAAGGACTTTCAGGCACTCGCACCACTCGCCAACCGAAGTTGCTAACAATCCATTGACATTGTGTTGAATGAGATCGGGAGTGATTCCGACCGGCGAAGCCACCGTCGCAACTCCGGACGCCATGTACTGAATCGCCTTGAAGGCGCACTTGCCGCGACACCATTCGGTGTCCGCCAATGGCATCAGCCCAATGTCAAGAGAATGTAGATCTTCCATCTCTGAGTCCAAACGAAATGGAAGTGACTCACAATCAGGGAGGGCGGGGCGATACTCCGGGAATCCGTAGAAGCGAAACCGGACTTTCCCCGGACGTGCCAGAGCAAGCTCCTTCAAAGCAGGTTCGATGAGTCGCAGATACGGAGCCGTAGAGCGACTACCGACCCAACCGATCGTGACTGGCAGGCCCGTCGTTTGGGGTTTTGATGTGTAGCGAGCGCAATCTACTACGGTCGGAATTACGGTGACGTTCGGGTTGAGCCTGCGCGCGTAGTCCGCCAGGATGCGATTGCCTGCAATCACATGACAACTCTTCCGTATGACGTGATCAACTCCGCGACCATACTTGATGCGATACAACATCGGATGGTTCGGCGGGGCGAGATCGCCGTGGCCGGCATAGATCGCGTCATCGAAGCTGAAGATTACGCGTGGATGCCGCGACAGGACGAGTTTTTCCACCAACGGCGCAAAGAACGGAAACACCTCGCGCTGGATGACGACCAGGTCGAATTCGGAAAGGCGGCCGATTTGCGCAATCCTTCTGGCGCTGCAATAGGCGGCGTGAGCAACTTTTTTGGGTAGTCCTCCACGAGAGCGGAGGGATGTGTACAGCTTCTCTGATGAAAACGGCGCAATCGTGCAGGAATATCCGGCATCCCTCAAGTAAGGGATGAACTGCTGTATGCGGTAGCGATAGCCGGCATCCTGTTCAGGATGCGGCACGAAAAAGAGAATTTTGCTCATTCACATCCGAAGGTTTTCCGGGTGATTGTGTCTGGTTGGTCGCTGTTGCGTGCTCGTAAGCCGCGCGGCATTGCTGCAGGGGTCCACCATCCCAGCGAAAGTGTTCTCGAATACGCCGCTCCGCGTTGCGACCAAGCCGCGCGCGCAACTCGGGGTCGCGAAGTAACAATTCGAGTTTTGCGGCGAACAGATTCTCGTTCTCCTCAGGCACGAGAATGCCACTCTCGTCGTCGACAATGTATTCCTTGTTCTGGCCGACCGCAGAGGTGATCACAGGCTTGCCCAGGGCCATGTAATCAATGACGCGCAAAGAGCACTTTGAACGGTGGATCGGATTATCAGGGTATGGAAATGCCGTCACGTCGGATGCCCAGATGGCTTCGATAAAGCTTTCATACGGCAATCTGGGTAAGAAGAGTGCGCGTGCGTTTGGTCGCTCAGAAAAGAACTGCTTCACTTTAGGCAGATCCGGCCCATCACCAACAAACAAAATCGTCGCGGCATTTCTTTCGGCAACCGGCGCTGCAATGCGAGAAAACAACATCACGTCATCAGTCGGCTCGAAGTGGCCGTTGTAGAAGACAATCAATCCATCCGGAAGCCCAAGCTTCTTTCGAGCGTCCGCTTGCGCGCGCAGACGAACTTCCTCCTGAACTTTCACGCTCGCACGCGACCCGCCGCAATTGGGGACGTAGTACACACCTCGTGATGTCCCGCGCACCTGCACGACGCGATCGAACAGCGCCCGGCTCGCGACGGTCACAGCCGGCGTCGTGCGCATCATCCAGCGCTCCTGCCGGTCAATGTATTCCTTGAGGATCCAGGGATAGATTTTAATGTCGTTGAATCCACCCCAACCTTCCCAATCGTCGCAATCCAGAACAACGTTGCGCATGCCCTTCGCTTGAAGATAGGTGGCTGCTGCACCGGCGAACCCCTTGGGCTTGAAAACGTGCAGCAAGTCGGGCTGATATGCCTGCACCTCGAGAATCAGACGCGTCAACAGCGGGGGGTAGCCGGCGATTCCCTTCCCCGCCTTGGCATTCCTGATCTGTACACCTTCTTGGATCCAGTGGCGGCCTGAGTCAGCCAGATTGTCATACGGCGGAAGAAAGATGCTCACCTCATGCCCGCGATGCACAAGTTCCACCGCGATGGGATAGGCGCGGCCCTGAATCGTGCCCTTCGGACGAAAAGCGAAACCGCCTAGGAATGCGATTCTCATTCGGCTTGCCAAATGTTCGTCGACGAGAGCTCAGGGCTTCTGAGCCAACACATATGCGATGCCAGCAGATGCGAGGTCTGAGTGCGACCAATGATTCGGTCCAAAGGAAGCATGGCTATGCCAGCAATGTTCCATATCCCGGCCAATGGGAGGCCGATCGGTTTTGGCAAACAACGGATGAAATAGGCCGAGACCAAGTTTACCACTGCATAGGTTGGTCCGACGCAGGTACCGCTCTCCAAAACCCGAAAACCAGCGCGGCTAAAAAGAAGCGAGTGCCCGAACAATGTGAAGTTTTGGAAGTGAGAAGGGTAGCCGTGAAACCGTTGCAGAAATGGTGTAATGGCGACGACCTTGCCCTCAGGTTTTAGCACGCGAAACATTTCTGCGACGGCGAGCCAAGGGTCCGTAAGGTGTTCCAGTACGGCTTCACAATAAATCGAATCGACAGACGAGTCAGCATACGGAAGCAAGTGAGCGTCGCCGATGACGTCTACGTTCTTAAAGTTGTCAATGTTAAGGTTTGTCACGTCCGGACTGACTCGGGCCGGGCCACCACCGATAGAGAGGCACACGCTGTCACCTTCGCCACACCTCAAGACTTCTTTCACAGCACGCACTGACGCCTGGGTTCGGTAGTCCTTTCGGATCCATGACCTCACGCTCTGTGAAATCCCGCTCCACGAGTTCCAATGGCCATTACTGTACTCTTCAATCATTTGCGGGGAAGATCTGGCATATCGTCGTGCAGCGGTGGGATCGTGCAGAAGAATAGGCGCACCCTGCTCAGTAGTTCCGAATTCACAACCGGCTTCAGATCTCAAAACTGCGCCATCCCAACTCAGCCGGGTTCTGGTTTGTGGACAAACGAGCAGCCCCCTCTCGACCTATTGGCGTATAGGGATCACCGGGATACAGATCTCAAGATTATTCCGACCAACGTAGTGCCTGCGTTACTCTTCGGCGTTCGGTTCCAAGAAGCCATATCTCCAGAACAGCAGACCTGTTCCCAACGTTGCACCCATAAACAGTGACGCCTGTGTTTGAACGGCAGTACTGGCAATCAAAGGTTGCAAGGCTAGCAACATGACCAGTGGCAGCCCACAGACAGTCGGGCGTAACAAGCCATCTCGAATCAGTAAATGCCGGTTGACCACGACCAAACGCGTGCGTGGCATGTTGTAGAACAAGTGAAACCCGAGACTGACAACTGAGCCCACAAGGGTTCCAAGAGCGACGCCAATGGCGCCCAAAAGGTACGCGCCCAGAATGCTCGCCGCCAAATTTGTAACTCCCTCAGCGACGGGGGACAGAATGACTTTGTTCTGCTGCCCGGTTCCGAGCAACATGGTTGCATACGGCAGAGCACACAGCCGGATAAAGTTTGCGGCCAGCAGTATCTGAAGAATTCTTGCGCCGTGCTGAACGTAACCAGCGCCCGCCCACAAACGGATTGCCGGCTCGGACCAGACAATCAGGGGCACAACCATAAACAGCAAAATGAGAGTCCCGTAACGAGTTGATGAGACCAGCAACTGGCCGAGCTTGTGAGTGTCGCCGCGAGCGCTCAACGCAGATGAAGCCGGCAGCAAGGCGACAATAATCGCCCCCTGGGCCTGAGCGAGGAAATTCGTGAGTGCTGCAGCAATGGCATAGTCAGCGACCGCGCGGTAATCGAATGCGCCGACGATTGTCAGGTCGAGTCCGCTCACGAGAAGCATTCCGGAGGTCCAAACAAGAAGGCCGGCTGAGTAGGTCGCAATTTCTCGCGCCCACTGGCGCGAAGCCAACCTGAGGCGGATCACGACCCGCCTCGCCCAGACCCGCCAGGCGGCGAATGCGCCCACATACGACACCAGGTTTGCGAGCGCCACCGCAGTGGCCATAGCGACGATACCCGAGTGTTTCTCGACCGCAAACACCACAAGGACCGCCATTACAAACTTGTTGGCAATCGAAATGGATGAAGCAATCTCGTTACGTTGCATTCCTACGAAGATCGACGAGATCACGGACACGGGAAGACCGACAGCCAGTGATGTTCCCATGAGGAGCAACGCTATTTGCCCGGGACGAACCAATGCCATGGGCATTTGCGGAAATAGCGCCGGAACCTTCCAACTCACCACAACTACGGCCAAACAGGATGCAAGCGCGGCAAACGCCAGCACCAGAAACGCGGTGCTCACAATCCCGTCCCTCTGCTGCGAGTCATTCAACTCGTCGGCGTGGGCGACAAATCGGGCGACGGCGGTCTGCATACCTAAGTCGAAATAACTGACGTACAGAGTCAATTGCAGCAGCAACGCCCAGGTTCCATAAGTCTCCTTGGGCAACATTCTGGCCAGGAAAGGCGGCAAGAATAAGGCGACAATTGCTGATCCGGCAAGCCGAAGGAGGTTCGCAGACGCGTTCTTAACAACGGTTTGCTCTATTGTCTTCGCAGCGGTCATGCTGTGATCGAGCACTACACGGCTATTAGGTTTGCGGGGTATCCGCGAGCGACTTACGCCAAACCTTCACGCCTTCGAAGAATCCTTTTTCGCGCACCCACAGCATGGAGAGTCCAATCTTCCGCAATGCGAACTGCTGTAATAGATATGCCTGATACGCCGGCAATAGATACAGCGCTCGAAAGCCCAAGTGTTTCAACATGAAGTACACGCGATTGCGGGTCGTGTAACGCATCATGAAATGGGAGAACAGCCCTCCGGAGAGGCTGTGCGCTTTGTGCCACAACCTGGCGGATGGCAGATACAGCAATTTCAGTCCTGCCAGCTTTGCGCGATAGCAGAAATCTGTGTCTTCAACATATGCAAAGTAGCGGGGATCCAGCAATCCGATGCACTCGAATACGTTTTTCTTTACCAGCAGACAAGTCGTTGGCGCGTTGTCCACGAACCGGCACTCGTCGAATTGGCCTGAATCGAACTCGGCGTGCCCGTATAAATAGCTTGCGTAACCGCGATTCTTATCGAATCCGCCGCCGGCGCTCCAAATGATGTTGTCATCGCCATGAAATAAGATTTTCGACGCCACCATCTCACATGAATGCTGTTCGACGGCTTCAAGTAGCCGCTGTAACAGGTCTGGCCCGAA
>JBKPSP010000185.1:0-11390 GCA_046735175.1 Acidobacteriota bacterium | reverse complement strand
GGGTGATCGGTACTCACAACCTGAAAATGGGTGCGGACTTTGTTCGCAATGTTGGACAGGACGGGTTCGCTGTTGGGCGTGGGAATCCGCGTGGCTTGATGGCCTACGCTAATCCGACCGCCTGCCAAACGAACGGCGCATCTACACCCTGCGTGGGTGGGCGAGTCGGTGCATTTTCGGATTGGCTACTGGGGCTGCCAGCAACAGACGTCACTTTCATTCCCAAAACCCGTCCGCCTATGGATGTGCACAATTGGGAGCAGGGCTACTTCTTCCAGGATGATTGGAAGGCCACGCGAAACCTCACATTAAATTTGGGCGTGCGATACGAACTGGTCTCGCCCTTTGTCGACAAGCACGACATCATGCTTAACTTCGATCCCACTTTTGGCGGAAATACAGGACGGGTGATCGTTGCTTCCAATCAGACCATGCAATATCTGGATCCACGTTTTGCCCAGTTGCTTCCGGTTGTCACTGCAGCTCAGTCAGGCCTGGGAATCGGTCCCGGTCTGCTGCGAACTGACAAGAACAACATTGCGCCCCGAGTGGGAATTGCTCTGCGCCTTGGAGACAAGTCCGTGGCACGTGGGGGATACGGCATTTACTTCCCGACAGCCGCAGCGCAGGGAATTCGCGACCCACTTTCAACCAACGGTTTCAATCAAGCACTTACGAAGATGGACCTGGGGATAAATCCGCAACCGTTACAGCCGTGGCCTATGCCAATGACCGGCGGCGATGTGGTCGTCAACACTGACGCTTTTTCCATCAATGCCGTTCCTGTTGGATTGCAGCAGCCGCGTGTCCAGCAGTACAACGCTACATTTGAACGGGAACTGAGCCTCAAAACCTCTCTACGTCTCTCGTACTTAGGCATCACCTCACATGGCCTTGTGGGTGGTCGAGACCTGAATGGAATCGCGCCCAGCAATGTTGGCTGGAACACTACCACCGGTGATGGAGTGACTCCATGCACCCCAGACAACGGAGACTGTGTTCTGAGCGCCGCTGATCTTGCACGCCTTCCGTATCCTGGGCTGGGCGATTTCTTAACCAGCTTTGGAAACTACGGGCACGGTCAGTCAAATTCTCTCCAGGGCCAACTCGAGCGCCGCTACAGCAATGGATTCATGTTCAATGCGTCTTATACCTACACTGACCAGAAGTCCACTGGGATAGATCTGGCAAACGCGAGCCTGGGCGGAGTACCTTACGATCCCTTCAACCCTGAACGCGACTACACCGAGGATTCATGGGTTTCTCGCCATCGATTTGTTTTCTATGGCATCTATGACTTGCCCGTCGGACGTAACCGGAAAATGGGAAGTGGAATGTCCAAGTGGATGGATGCCGTAATCGGCGGCTGGCAAACAACATTTCAAATGTTCGCGAAGAGCGGCACAGCATTTACGCCGTATCTCGTTTGCGACAATTGTTTCAACAGCGCGCGCTACTTTGGTCCGGGCAACACAGCTTCGGGCTCAATCGACGCAGTCGGAGACTTCACGGGTGGCTATCGACCTTTGATCGTAGGCAACTACAAACAACACGTCGGCGATCAACTCTTCAATCCTGCCGCATTTGCGCCGCCACCAATGGGCGCTGATTTGTTCACCAATCCCGGAGTTGCGAGAAAAAACATTCTGTACGGTCCCGGTGGGTGGGGACTTAATTTCGGCCTTCACAAGGATTTCAAGGTCGGCGAACAAGTTACCGCCTCACTTGGAGCCGACGTCAGCAACCCATTTAATCACCCCATCCGTATGCCCGACCTCGACTTCGCAGACAGCAACTTCGCTTTCGTTGGCGATTTCGACGTGCAGGTAGATCCTAATACGTTGCAGCCGCAACTTGAGGACTTCACGCCCAATGATGATCCGCTCACCGGTTTCGGCCGCATCCACAACACGTTCTCGCAGGAAGGAGTCGAAGGCCGCCGCACAGTTCGTCTGCGGCTGCGCATCACCTTCTAACTTCAACCAGCGCTGCTTCGTCATTGCTAAACGAACTGAGGACTTCTTCGGGGGGGGAAGTCCTCAAACTTTTCACTTACCGCCGCGGCTGGCCGCGTCCAATCTATCATGCGGCTTGCCGAAAGGAGCCGTTATGCGAAGAAGCAGCTTCGTGGTTCTTGCCGTCCTTCTCATCACCTCTGTCTGTGCAGTGGCGCAAGCCGGCACGTGCGCAGGAATGACCACCGGTCAACTCACCAGCCTCAACGGATTCGTCCCCTTTCCCTCCGACAATCTCTGGAACACCGACATCTCCGCCGCGCCGGTGGATCCCAATTCTGCCAACATCATCAACTTCATCGGATCCACGGTGACGTTGCACCCCGACTTCGGGTCTGGAACTTTTCACAATCAGACACTCGGAATTCCCTATCAGATAGTCGCTGGAAGCCAGGCGAAAGTGAACGTCACAGTCAACGCCTTTGCCGACGAAAGCGATCCCGGCCCTGAGCCGATTCCCGCAAATGCCCTGATCGAAGGCTATCCCAAGCCAGGTAATGGTGACCGTCACGTATTGGTGCTTGAAAAGGACGGTTGCTGGCTGTACGAACTTTACAACGCGAGCGTGAAGAACGGCGTGTGGAGCGCCGATCAAACTAGCGTCTGGGACATGACCATCGACGAGCAGCGTCCTTATACGTGGACGTCAGCCGATGCTGCTGGCCTTCCTGTGTTCGTTGGCCTCGCGCGTTACGACGAAGTCGCAGCCGGCGCCATCAACCACGCGTTGCGATTCACGGTTCCGACCAGCCAACGTGCCTTCGTTTTGCCCGCGACGCACTGGGCTTCGACGAACACCAGCACGAGCGCGCCGCCAATGGGCACAAGGTTGCGGTTGAAAGCCAGCTTCGATATTTCCGGATTTCCCGCAGATGATCAGGTGATCCTGGCCGCGTTGAAGAAGTACGGGATGATCCTCGCCGACAACGGCAGCGCCATCTTCATCAGCGGCGCTCCCGATTCGCGCTGGAACAACACCAATCTCAATCTCCTGAAGTCCATCACTGCGGCGAACTTCGACGTGGTCCAGCAAGGCACGATCTTTACGCCGGCAAATGTTCCCAGCGGCCCATCGCCAACCATCTCGAGCTTCACCGCGAATCCTACCAGCATCAGCGCAGGACAGCCGGTGACGCTCAGTTGGATCACTTCGAGCAGCACCTACAACATTGTGTCTCCAACGGTGGGACCATCGCGAGGGACGAGCGTGGTGGTGAATCCGACCGCAACAACAACTTATACTCTTAGCAGCACCAACCAATTCGGCAGAACCACAGCAACGGCAACGGTAACCGTTCACTAGCATTTTGTGTGGGTCGGACACTCCTGTCCGACCCATGATTCATCCAGCAGTTTCCATCTTCGCAACGGCGGCATCGTGGGCGCTTGCTCTCCGTCCGTGAATTCCTCTCAGCAGAAAGCTCACAAGCAACGTGATTCCCGCAAAGCAGATGACGGTGAGGCGGTCTCTCCCGGATGTTGAAAGCACCAGCAACAGGCTCAGCCCACCGATAATCCCGACCGTCCGGCTGAGAAAGCGAAATACTTGAACCGTGTAATCGGGCGAGTCTTTCAGTTCGTGCTCCACGTCAATGGGGGTGTTCAGATCGTGAAACAGGCGAGCGCGCTCGGGCGAGTCTCCTCGATCGAAAAGCATTCCCACGAAGAAAATGCCAAACGACGCCGGGATAATGATCACGACCTGCTGAATCAGGCTCCAGTCAAAGACGAACGCTCCCAGCGCGCCCAGAACGAGTCCGGTTATGAAAGACGCAAGACCCGACCACGGCGGCGTGCGCCGAACCACCAATCCCAACAGCGCCGGCGGCCCGTACGCAAGCGAGAGCAGAGTGTTGAACGTCAGCATGACCGAAAATACGCTTTGCCCGGTATAGGCCATGAATGCCGCGATCGCGGTGGTGATTCCGCCAATCAGAAACGTCGTGATCCATCCCACCGCCAGCAATTCTTTTTCGTCTGCATTTTTTCGGAGGAGCGTCTGATAAATGTCTTTGGTGAGGATTGCCGACTTTATGTTGAAGAGGGCGGAAAGGCTCGCCATGGTCGAACTGAACATTGCCGCCAGCATGATCCCGACCAGTCCATGCGGTAGCAACGTCAAGCTCGCGACCGCATATGCCGACTCGCTGACGTTGGTCGTCCCCGGCCAGATGGTGTGAAGGTCGGGATACACGATCCGCATCGCCATGGGCGGGATAAACCATAGGAACGCGCCAACGAAAAAGAGTCCGGAGCAAAGCAGGGCAATCTTTTTCGCTGAGCGCTCGTTGTCTACGCTGAAGTATCGTTGCGCCATTGCGCTGGTGTTGTAGCCAAACGACACCATGACCGTCCAACTGGCGATGTATATCCATCCGAACTCGCCGCCCAGGTGGATGGTCTTCATCGGCGCAGGCACGGAATGCAGGAATCCACTGACTCCGCCCACTCGCAGCAACGACGCAATCACCAGCACCAGGCAAAATGGCATCAGAATCGAAGCTTGCAAGAAGTCGGTCATGACCACTGCCCAAAGGCCGCCGATGACGCAATAGAAAATGATGAGCGCGCCCGCGCCAATTACCGTGCAAACTACTGGGAAGCCGCAAGCTGACGAAATAAAAATTGCCAGCCCGTAGAGCATGCTCGCAGTCATGAACAACTGCACAAGCACCGATGCCCAGGAAAATGTCTGCCGCGTAGTTTGATTAAACCGGGCGGAAAGATATTCCATCACCGTTGTTATTCGTGAGCGCCGCCAGCGTGTGGCAAAGACAAAGTATCCGAGAAGAAAGCTGAGCGCGTTGCCAATATAAAGACCGGTGACCGCAAATCCGGCCCGATAGGCCACGCCTGCCGCGCCGGTGAACGTCCACGCGCTGAAGCCTGCCATGAACGAGCTCAGTCCGGCCACCAGCCAGGGAATTCGGTTTCCGCCGCGAAAATACTCGGCCGCACCGCGGTTGAACCTCGCCACATAGAGGCCCACCAGCACCATGAGCCCCGCGTAGCAGGCGATCACCGAATAGTCGACAAAATTTGCGGTCTTCATCGGCAGTTCCTTTTATATCAGCTCCCCCGCCGCAAACGAAGGTAAAAACAACTAAACGACAGAAAAAGAAATAGCGAGTACAATTTACGTTTTATGCCCCGACGTGCTCTCCTGGCGCTAGCCCCAAGAACTCTCTTCCATTCATTCTTTACGGCGGCCCATCAGAAAGATTTGTCGCTCGCGTTCGACTGGACGCTGAACAGCTCACGCGAAGTAACTCCGGCAATGAAGAAACAACTCGCCAAGGCGGAAGCCCTCGTCACCACCTGGGACAGTCCCTGCTTCGGCGATGAACTCTTTCAGCTTGCGCCTAATCTGCGGATCGTGGCTCATTGCGGAGGCGAGGTAAAAAAGCGCTTCACGGGGTCGCTGCTCGACCAGTTGACCATCACCACAGCTCCAGAACCGATGGCGAGAGCGACAGCCGAACTGGCCGCCACGCTTGTACTCTATTGCGGACGTGGCATCGACGCATACCGCACAGCGCTGCGGAGGCGCAATAACAGAATCTACGACGACGCTCACTTTCGAGGCACGCCTGAATCGCTCATCGGCCGCGAAATAGGGATGATCGGCTTCGGCAGAATCGGCCGCAAGATCGTAGATCTGCTTCGCGGCTTCGATCTTCGCTGGCGAGTGTACGATCCATACGCGTCGCGGGGAAGCAACGAAAACGTCAATGTGGAATTCGTCGAGCTGAAGCCCTTGCTGACAACTTCTGACCTTCTTGTCTTGGCGGCCGCGCTGACCGACGAAACCCGTGGCCTTCTCTATCGCCGCAATTTAGCGCTGCTCCCAAAGGGAGCGACGGTGATCAACGTTGCGCGCGGTGGCGTTCTCGACCTTGACGCCCTAACGAACGAGGTCCGCAAAGGCAGACTCCGCTGTGCCATCGACGTGACCGATCCGGTTGAGCCGCTTCCGCCAGCGCACCCGCTGCGCAATCTTCCAGGTGCGATCATCACGCCGCATATCGGAGGCGGAACATCCAAAGCCCGGCACGAGATGGCAGAGGATTTGATTGGCGACATGAAAAGGTTTTTTCGAGGCGAGGCAGTAAAGAATCGTGTTACCACAGCAATGTTGTCGAGGATGACGTAAGCGCAAGTTGCATTCATGAGAATCAGCTTCTCAACTCTCGCGTGTCCCGATTGGACGTTAACGAAGGCTGTCGAACTTGCCGTTCGCAACCGCTACGACGGCCTCGAACTGCGTTTTCTCGACGGGGAGGATTCTCTTTGGAAGCTGCCTGCATTTCAGGGAAAAGAATTGCAGCGGACCCGCCGCCTGATCGCCGAGTCAGGTTTGGCGATTGCTTGTCTCGACACCAGTTGCCGATTTGATTCTCCGGATCCCCTTGAGCGCAAAAATTGGATAGCCGAAGGTCAGCGGATGGCAGAACTCGCGGCACAACTAGGTGCGCCCGCGATCCGAGTATTCGGCGATCGTATTCAGCCGGGAGCGGATCGCGACGGAACGGTTATCTGGATCTCCGATTCGTTGAGTCTGCTTGTCGAAAAGCTCCGCGGCTCAGAGCTCGAAGTCTGGCTGGAAACCCACGGCGATTTTGCCTCCGCGGCAGAGGTGGAAGGCGTTCTCTCCGCCTGCCCAGGAGTTCAGATCATCTGGGACCCCGCTTGCGCAATCATTGAACATGACGAGCGGCCCATTGACAGCGGCCTCGCGCTTCAGCGCTGGATTCGTCACGTGCACATCAAAGATTTGTCTCACGAGAATGGCAGTTGGACCCCGGTTTTGACAGGCGAGGGCTCGATGCCGCTGAACGAAATTCGATCCGTGACCGAGAAGATCGGGTACTCCGGATTCCTCTCCTTCGAGTGGGAAAAGAAGTGGCATCCCTCAATCGAAGCAGCGGAGATCGCGGTCCCACACTTTGCCAATTGGTTTCGGACACATTGGTCTGTTCTCGGCCCGGAGCACAAGCTCGACGCGGTTCAGGGAGGAAAAAGATGAAGTTCATATTTTGCTGCTTGCTTCTGTTGTCCTTTGCCGATGCACAACAGAAAAAACTCATCGAGAGTGTGAAAGCCAAGGCCGACACAGCTCTAGAAATAAATCCTAAGTCCGCCTTCTGGCGCGCGGCGCGGCTCGCCTACGCAGAGGTTGACGCAAACGGAAACAAGCTTTCGAAGTATCGAACCGAAATCCGCTCCCGGTGGACTGACTCCAACATCTATTTCCTTTTTGTCTGTCCGTATCAACAGCTTTCGCTCAAGCCGAGCCCTGATACGGCTCAAGAAACCTATGAATTATGGAACTGGAACGTTGCCGAGGTGTTCATCGGTTCAGACTTTCAGGACATCAGCCGTTACAAGGAATTCGAGATCTCGCCGCAGAACGAATGGATTGACCTGGACATAAATCTTCATTCGCCGCACCATGAAGAGGGTTGGAAGTGGAATTCCGGCTTCGAACACGCCGCCCGTATCGATGAGACGCAGCACCTCTGGTATGCGGCCATCCGTATTCCCTTCAGCGCGCTCGATTCACGGTCTGTCCAGGCCGGAAATACCTTTCGCGTAAACTTCTATCGCACCGATAATTCCGGCGCAAATGAAAAACAAATCATGTGGCAACCGGTCATGGGCAAAACATTTCACGTTCCCGAACATTTTGGCGTTCTGCGCCTGGTGGCGAAATGACGCAGTCGCCTTCCGGGAAACTCGCGCCTCGCTTCGATGTGACCATCGCGGGCGAACTCAATCTCGACCTCATCCTCTACGGCGTTCCCGAGGAGATTCCACGCGAACGGGAATTGCTCGCGAGCGACGTGAATCTGACGCTCGGCAGTTCCTCCGCTATCCTCGCGCACAACCTGGCCGCGCTCGGTAGTCGCGTTGGCTTCGTGTCATTGATCGGCGACGATCAATCGGGCGAACTGGCGCTGGCTCGCCTGACTGATGTCGGAGTGGACGTGAGTAAAGTCGCTGTTTTGCCCGGTCGAAAAACCGGCCTCACGGTAATCATGCAGCGGGAACAGTGGCGCAATATGCTGACGTATCCGGGAACGATTTTCGATTTGCGCCTTGCCGATCTCGATCTCGAATACCTGAAGTCGGCACGTCACTTTCACATATCGTCCTTCTACCTCCAGCGCGGCCTGCAGCCCGACGTTCCGCAACTGTTCAAGGAGCTCAAGTCGGCAGGCCTCACGATTTCGCTGGATTGCAATGACGATCCCGACGATCAGTGGAAGGGAAGCATTCGCGAGGCACTCCGCTACGTGGATATATTCCTGCCAAACGAGCGCGAGGCCATGCACCTGACCGGCTCGGAGGACGTGCAAACCGCCGCGCAAGAACTTTCGGAAATCGTAGAACTTATCGTGATCAAACTCGGCGCGCACGGCGCGATGGCTCGCCGCGGCAATAAACAATGGACCAGTCCCGCGTTGAAGATTGATCTGATTGATCCTGTCGGCGCCGGCGACAGTTTCGATGCCGGTTTCCTCAACGAATACCTGCGGGGCTCCGATGTGCCAGCTTGTCTCGCCTCGGGTAATCTTGCGGGTGCGCTGTCAGTGACTCGTGCCGGCGGTACGGAAGCTTTCCGTGACGCCGCTCATCGCGAAGAATTTCTCTGCCAACATCGCACAGCGATGCCAGCGAGGTAAGCATCATCATTAATGAATGTATGCGCCGCCGGGCAGCAGGTCTTCGATAGGCCACAGTTCGCGCTTCTGGTCCACGATTTCTGACCAGCGAATCGCGTGCGCATCGGGTCGCGAAACAAGTTTCACGTTCGGCAATGCTTCAGACGCTACGCTCGCAAGAGTGTACCCATTGCCGTTGCCGGTCACCGAAAGTTGTCCAAAAAACGCCGACTTTTCACGCACAAACCACGTTGCGACTTCCACATCGTCAATCATCTGGAGGAAATACGGCCTGCCAGTCAGGATCGAGTTGTACACGTAACCGGCGAGCACACTGGAAAGCGGATTCACATACGCATGATCGAAATCCATTTGCCCCAAGGTGGGATCATCCGCTGAAACTGCTTTGTACGGCATCCGCGTCTCCCCCAATCCTCGCGGATCAAAAGAGACGATGTCCATTCCCGAATCGATGTACTGCTTGAGATCGGACCAGTCTTTTTCGCTAGCTTTGCCATTCTCTCCCAGCCAAATCATTAGTCGGCGTTTCGCGTCCGCTTTGTGAATCCATACCAGCGGCATTTCCAGATATCGGCTGTGATGTAGAACATAACGATCCACCACAACATCATCGAATTTCGACGATCCGATAAATTCCCACCTGATTTCCTTCTGGCCCGGAACTCCGCCCTGGTACTCAGACACGCGCCACTGGCCGATTTCGGGACGTGAGTCTGTTAGATACAGCTCCTTAATGCTCGAAGCGTGATCGCTCTTCCGTTCGACGTAAAAGTCGCGAATCACATCCATCAACGACCGCGCATCGGGTTCGTCCAGCATGATTTGGCCGCTTCGCGTGGTCTGCACAGCCGCATCGTCCAGCATCTTCACGGGAGCGAAACCGTGGCGCCGCTGCAGTCCGTTAAAGTGATCCAGAAAGTCGATTGCCGCCTCCTGGTTCTCGTCTGAAAACTGATGTCCGTGATATCCCTCGCGGCTCGAAATGCGGTCAGCGTGCCCAAACTTTGTGTACAGTCTCTCGATTTCATCGAAAGTTTTGTGCGTGCCTTCAATCGGGAAAAAATCCAGCACCGCCGCGGCCACAAACACCGGCCGCGGATACATCATCAGCAGCAGGCCCGCATGATCGACGCCATTCGAAACCATCCCGTACAAATCCTGCTCAGGATCGCTGTCCGGATCTTGAAAAATGCGGTTGTAAATCCGCATGGGTAGTGCAGTGATGTAGCAAGAGGGTGCCACAACTTTGATCCGTGGATCCAGCGCAGCAATGTGCGCCGCCTGAAAACCTCCGCCGCTGGTTCCGGTGATGTCGATGCGCTCCGGATCGACGTCCGGCCGAGTCAGCAGATAATCCACGGCGCGTATTCCATCCCAGATTTCCCAGCGCGCAAGATTCGTTCCTGCCAGGTACGCCAGATTGCCGAGCACGGCGTGCTCCGCGCAAATCAGGTTGTAGCGGCTCTTGTGGTTCTTCGCATCCCAGAACTGACTGCGCTCGCCCTGCCCGATCGGGTCCCACGCGATCACGACATAGCCGCGCTGCGCCAGCCTTTGGCAGAGCGCCTGGTAATACGCCTTGCCGTTCGTCGAATGTCCGGCCGGCACCAGCACCGCAGGATGCCGCTTCGTGCCATTCTCTGGCACATAAACCAGCGCGGTCACGTAGACGTGCGGCACGCTTTCGTAGATCAATTTGTCAATATGAAACCCGTCCATTTGAACCGTGCCCGTCGTACGCGCATGCAGCGGCGTCTTCACCGACGGCAGTCCGCCAATCATTGCCAGTAGATGTTCGCGAATTTGCTTTTGCACTCGAAGCAGGTCTTGCTGCGTCTCGATCTTCTCCCATGCTTTTCGACGCTGCCCGTCCTGCTCCCATGCCATTTCAGTCTGATATTTCAGATATAAGGTGATTTCAGGTCCTTGCTTCGGTTGCGGCGGCAACACCTGAAAGACCTCGGGTGCCGGACCGTCGGCGGCGAATGCGGTGGGGTTCGCAATCCATAGCAGGGAACCGCATAAGAGCGCGATCAACGACTGTTTCATTTGTTGCCATCCTCAGCCGGAGCATAAGCCCCAATCGATGCGCCTGAGCGCTTCCGTCCCGTGAGATCATGCTCGGGCATATCTTTTCCGTCGCCGCGATTCACAAACATTTTAGAATCCGATCGCGGACGGAAGTCCGGGCGGTTCGGATTCAACCGCCACCATTTGCCTTCAACAATCACCCACGGCTCGATGCCATAGCGAACAAATTCCTTCGCCGCTCGTTCCCGAGTAATGCCCGTGATTGCATCGTGTTCGTCAGGCAAATGCGTTGCGAGCGCCTTCATGCTATCGGGCATCGAAGTTACGCGATCTTCGCCCGCGTTGTCGCTGTAGTCCACCGTGTTTGCGACGTTGTACATCGCATCCAGCCGATAAATGCTCGTATTGAAAATCTCAATGGAACTCCGCTCATCATTGATAAAGATGTTGTTCCGCAGCTTCACACCCCAACTGCCATTGCGCGCCTGCAGCGCGGCCCGGCCCTGATTGTTCATCAGCACTGTATTGTTGCGGATGATATTTCGGCTGCATCCCCAGAGCGGCAGATCGTCTGCGCCCTTCACCTGCTGCGGCGACGTCGGCCCCGGCTCCGCATAGGCTTCGTCGTACGGGTTCGCGTCATTCCACTGTGCCTGTC
>JBKPSP010000184.1:0-21978 GCA_046735175.1 Acidobacteriota bacterium | reverse complement strand
GGTGACCTCAATGGCGATGAAGATCAGAAGCGATTCGGAGTCGCCGACGGCGGGCATACCTTTGAAGTTATCCGTCAAACTGTTGGCAGGATCAACGAACTGAAGGAGGACGGCGACTGGACTGAGCCCTACGTGAGAGTGCATTTCCTCGCTGGGGACGCAGTCGAATCAGGGGAAATTGACCAAATTGTCGAAGCGTTAAATACCTCTTCTCAAGTTCAGCAATACACACTCGACGAGTACCAAAACAAGTTTGATGAGCTCAAAGTAGCTCTCACCGATTCCGGTTTCGACGTCTCGCTGATCGCATTTCGAGAGAACGAAGAAAAAGAATGGGATGTCAGAGAAATTGTTCAGCGCATGGCATGCTTCCTCAAGGAGCGTTGGAAGTTTACTCAACCTACCTCGATGTATCGCTCGAAGGGAAAAGCACTCGACCTCTACACTAGCGATGTCACGCGCCCGGAATTCCGAAAACTCTACGGTGTAATCGCTGACGTAATTACACTGCCGGAGTTTATTCAGTGTCAATTCAGTCAGGGCGATGTACTTAAGGGCAAAAGATTCGGTGGTTTACGGGCTGTCAAGACGTTGAAGCGGGAATACGTTCGTCCGGGAACTGATTTCCCAACGTTCCACCAGATGGACTTGGCAGCATCATTACCGATCGCTGCGGCTTTCCGCGAACTGTTGGAATTACGTGGAGATAGGTATCAGTGGCGAGTGAAGCCAGCCGACGTTTTCAAGCGTACTGCGGAGGAACTTTACCGAGCCCTTGCCTTCGAGAGCAGGACGGCAAAGTCTGTCAACCGCCTCGGTCAGGGGCCTGAACTATGGACGCAGGCAGTAAACATCGTTCTTAGGGCCAAGGACGAGATACTATCGGAATCAGGGCGGTCCTAAACGCACGAATGTGCCCTGCTGACGAAGGCAAGCGGCAGGGCACATTTTCTGATTACCCGCCCCTTGCCTCCCCCGCTAACCTACGGCATAATAATTACTTGTCTTGTTCCCGCCGGTAGTGTCAGCAGAGCCTGACCCTCGGCCTCCTTTCGGAAGGACCAAGAAAACAGCAAAGCAAGAAAGGAAACCATTTCAGTGTTGATGATTCGTCTGGCGCGCGTGGGCGCGCGCAAACAGCCGCACTACCGTGTGGTGGTGATTGAAAAAGAGCGAGCGCGCAATGGGCGTCCGGTGGAAATTGTCGGGACATACAACCCGCGAACCACTCCGGCCAGCGTGGAGCTCAAGCGCGAAAGAATTGACTACTGGCGGTCGAAGGGCGCACAGGTTTCGGAGCGCGTGGGCAAGATTCTGGGATTCGCGCAGAGCGCACCGGCCGCGCCTGTGGCTTAAGATCAAAAGCTTTTCACCGCAGAGAACGCTGAGATCGCAGAGAAAAGAATTGAGATTTTCAGCGTATTTCGATTTTGTGGTTTGAAGCTTCACTTGGCGCGGATTCAGGCCGATCTTCGCGGATAACCTCTATTGGTCATCCGGGTCAATAATCCGTGGCGAATTTAAACTTCTCGCGATCTCTGCGGTTAAAAGCTTTTGGTTTTGATCAGCGGCAATGATGTTTTTATGAGTGAACAGGCTCCCAATCCGAAGGCGTTGATCGAGCATGTGGCCAAGGCGCTGGTGAATGCGCCGGACCAGGTGTTTGTCGAGGAAGTCGATGAAGGCGAAGAGCTCGTTGTGGAGCTCGAAGTCGCCGAGGACGATATGGGACGCGTGATCGGGAAGTCCGGCAAGATCGCCCGCGCGCTGCGCAACGTGCTGCGCGCCGCAGGAGACAAGGCCGGACGGCGGTACGAGCTGGAGATCCTGGAGTAGCTTTATCGGCGCCGCGGATTTCGCGGATGCGAGCGGGGTAAGAGCTTTTAACCGCAGAGATCGCAGAGTACGCAGAGCAATTGAGGCCGTGTTTCTCTGCGAACTCGGCGGTGAAATGCTTCATGAACGACTTCGTCACTCTGGCTCGTGTGGTCAAGACACAAGGCCGCGTCGGGGAAGTTGCGATTGAGGTTCACAGTGACGTTCCGGACCGGCTGCACGCGGGTTTGAAGGTTTCGGCATTAGCGCAAGACAATAATCGGCGCGAGCTGAAGATTGAAGACGCGTGGCCGCATAAAGATTGGCTAGTCCTGAAGTTCGCGGGCGTCGATTCGATCTCGGATGCCGAGCCGCTTGTCGGGAGCGAGTTGCAGGTTCCGCTGAGCGAGCGCGCGGAGTTGGAAGCCGGCGCGGAGTATGTCAGCGATCTGGTTGGCTGTGCGCTGTTGGATCGCGGCCGCGAACTGGGCGCGGTAAGGGATGTCCGGTTTGGAGCCGGCGAAGCGCCGCTGCTGGTGGTTGGATCGGGCAAGCAGGAACTTGAAATTCCGTACGCGCAGGCGTTTCTGGTGCGAGTTGATCTCGAAGGCAGACGCATCGAGATGAATCTGCCGGAAGGCCTGCTCGAAGTAAATGCTCCGCTGACGGATGAAGAGAAGCAAAGTCAAAAGCTTTTAACCGCCGAGAACGCCGAGCACGCAGAGAAACGTAAAAATTCTCGGCGAACTCGGCGATCTTTGCGGTGAAGAGGTTTTGATTTGGACGTAAACATCGTCACCATCTTTCCGGATTTTTTTCGAGGGCCGCTGGATTACGGGATTGTGCGGCGGGCGCGGGAAGCCGGGCTGGTGAAGATTGACGTTCACGATCTGCGGGCATTCACCCGCGATCGGCACCGCACCGTGGACGATCGCCCGTTCGGCGGCGGCGAAGGAATGGTTCTGAAGCCGGAACCGATCTTTGAATGTGTGGAGTCGTTGAAGATTGCGGCGCGCGAGGAGCGCGGCGCGGCTAAGCAGTCTGTGATTTTGCTTTCGGCGCAGGGCAGGCGGTTTGATCAGAAGCTGGCATCCGAGTTAGCTCAGCTCAAACGAATCGTTCTGATCTGCGGACGATATGAAGGCGTGGATGAGCGGGTTGGAATGTATCTGGCTGATCGAGAAATCTCGATTGGCGATTATGTTCTGAGTGGCGGCGAATTGGGTGCTGCGGTGATCGTGGATACGGTCACAAGACTTATTCCTGGTGCTGTTGGGAACGAAGCTTCGACGCGGCAGGAGTCGTTTGTGGCGGGGCCGGAATCCGATGATGACAGCCGCTCGGACAGGAGTGTCCGAGCCACACAAACGGCACAGCCGGATTCAACTTGCGGCTCTGGCGGATTGCTGGATTATCCGCATTACACGCGGCCGGCGGATTTTCGGGGGATGAAGGTACCGGAGGTGCTGGTGAACGGCAACCATGACGAGATCAAGCGATGGCGAAGGCGGGCGGCGCTGGAAAAGACGGTAAGCAACCGGCCTGATTTGCTAGATCGGGTCGCGTTGAGCGAAGAAGATAAGAAGTATTAGCACCGAGCGGTGAGCAATGAGCCATGAGCAACTGGTTGCTCGCAGCTCAATGCTCAGAGCGAGTGACATTACGCAGAAAGCGGGAATACCATGACGAATTTAATCATCGAAAAACTTGTTGCCAAGCAGAAGCGCACGGACCTGCCGCCGTTTGCTCCTGGCGACACTGTACGCGTGCAGGTGAAGATCAAAGAAGGCGATAAAGAGCGCCTGCAGGCGTTTGAAGGGGTTGTGATTGCGCGATCGCGTGGGACCCAGGCCAGCTTCACGGTGCGGAAAATCAGCTTCGGTCAGGGAGTTGAGCGCATATTCCCGGAAAATTCGAAAGTGATCGATAAAGTCGACGTTGTGCGCTCGTCCAAGGTGCGCCGGGCCAAGCTGTATTATCTGCGCAGTCTCCGCGGCAAGGCTGCTCGTTTGAAAGATGTTGATCGCGAGCAGGCGTCAGCCGCAACCCGATAGCATTCAGCACTCAGCATTCAGCACTCAGCCAAAAAAGAAATGGCTGAATGCTGAATGCGCTGATTTTCCTGCTTGATTCTTGCCGGGGCTGGATTCCTTCTATAATTCGGCTTCCTGTCCATGCCAGCCCAGCCGAACACGCGCGCCACATCTGCGGAGAGAACCGCTCATCCGCCTCCATCGGCCACGCAACCGAGCGGCAACAGACCAAAGTTTGGCAGCGGCTTCGACCGGTTTTGGGCGCGGGTAACCGAAGGCCGTCAGCTGAACGAACTGTGGTGGCAGTTCAAACGCGACGCTCAGAGCGGATACCAGTTTTATCAAAAAGACTTTCGCGCGGAGGAAGCGCCAGGACAGCCGAAATGGAAGGAGTTTGTCGAGAAGGCCAAGGCCCTCATGTGGGCCTTGCTGGAGAAACTGACGCCCGCTCGCCGCGTGCTGCTGCTCATTGGCATCGTGCTACTCATTCTGCCGAGCGGCGGCGCACACTTTGGCGGCGGCCATCATGAGTTTGAGTTCAGCACATTCAACTTTCAATTCTGGGGCGGCCTGGCGCTTTTTATTTTGCTGATGCTTGAGATTGCCGACCGCGTAGTGATGAAGCGCGATCTTGAGATTGCGCGCGACATTCAGAGCTGGTTGCTGCCTGCGACGCCACCGCTGATTCCAGAACTGACGATTGCGTTTGCGACTCGTCCGGCGAACACAGTGGCTGGCGACTACTACGACGTGTTTGCGCGGGCTGTGGCCAATCCGGAAGAACAGAAGTTTTTGCTGGCAGTGGCTGACGTGGCAGGGAAGAGCATTCCCGCAGCGCTGCTGATGGCGACTTTTCAGGCGAGCCTGAAGACACTTTCATCCACACCCTGCTCGCTGAAAGAACTGGTTGGCGCCATGAACCGGTATGCGTGCAGCAATAGCCAGAGTGGGCTGCGCTTCACGACTGCATTTCTTGCGGAGTTCGATCCTGGCACTCGCGAGATGAACTACATCAATGCCGGACACAATAATCCCATCGTGCGGCGAAGTTCGGGGGCAATCGAGCGTCTCGACCATGGCGGCGTCCCCATCGGCATTCAGCCGGATGCGAACTACGATGAGGGCGCGATCAGGCTTGCGGATGGGGACTGGCTGGTGATTTTCACGGATGGATTAGTAGAGGCAGTGGATCAGTTTGGCGAGGAGTACGGAGAGACGCGGTTGCTGGCTGTACTGCACGCGAACGCTGGCATGGCCCCTGATCTGATGTTGCAGCGGATGATCGCAGAGGTGAATTTGTTTGTGGGATCGACGCCACAGCATGATGACATCACCTGCATGCTGATCAAGATCGGTTGACATCTTTCGATTGAGGCTCCATCGATGAAATCAAGAGCGATTCGCATCCTGGCGTGTGGATTATTTTGTTTAGCTGCGCTGCGTTCTGGTCACACCCAGCACCTGAACGAAGCAGACTCCCCTTGCGCCAAGGCCGTTATCACGTCGGAGGTATCGGCGTGCCTTGTCGATGCGTACAAGTCCTCCGACGCCATTCTGAATACGGTGTATGGAAAAGTCCGCGCAAAACTTGACGCCGGAGAATTGAAGCAATTAACCAAGACCCAGGAACTCTGGATTCGGTATCGCGATACGAACTGTGCCGCCGAAAGAGACTTGTACGGCAGCGGCACTGGCGCATTCCCAGCCTACGAGGCTTGTCTTGGAGCCATGACAAGAGCTCGCACTGCAGAGCTTCATGTCACGTACGCGGTTCGCCTGAAAGACTGACGTTTTCCTCTTGCGCGCACAGGGCGAACTGGGCCAACATCGTGGAAGTGGCGACCAGAGCACAACTACGGCCCGATAGTGAAGTGTCGCGGGCAACGGCAAAGCTGCGGCTGCTCAAACGGCTGCGCTGTACGCTCAAATACGAGAAGCTGGCGTGGGCGGCGGGAGCGAAACTGGTCGCCGGTGTGGATGAAGTCGGCCGGGGATCGCTTTTCGGCCCGGTGGTCGCCGGCGCAGTGATCCTCGATTCGAGTTACCGCATTCGCGGATTGCGGGATTCGAAACTGCTTGAGGCCGAGCGGCGAGAGGTGCTGGCCGAGCGTATCCGGGAGCACGCAGTCGCATGGGCTGTGGCGGAAGTCGATGTCGCCCGCATCGATCAGATCAACATCTATCACGCGTCGCGGTTGGCGATGCATGAGGCGGTTTCTCAGCTCCAGCCTGCCGCCGATCATCTTCTTGTTGACGCGATGAAACTCGACTGCAATGTGCCGCAGCGGGCCATCATTCACGGCGATGCGCTGTCAGCTTCGATCGCGGCTGCGTCTATCCTCGCCAAAGTGCATCGCGATCGCATCATCGAAGAATGGGACCCGGTTTTTCCCGTCTATGGGCTGCGTTCCAATAAGGGTTACAGCACACCGAAGCACCTGGGTGCGCTTCGCGAGCATGGGCCATCTCCGTTGCACAGGCAATCATTTGCGCCGGTTTGGAACGCACCTGTCCCTCAGGAAGTTTTGTCATTTATGCTGAACGACGCCGCCCCTGAAGCTGAGATCGCGCAGGCGGTTAACGCCTGAAGCGCCTTACTGGTTTTCCGCCACCGCGAACTGATCCGAAACCGCCAGCTTATTCTTAAGGTGGCTGGCAAGCTCCTTGATCCTGGCGAGGCGTTCAGCGGCCACACCATTGCTTTCCTGCAAGGCAACATCGCACGAGAGGAGCAAGGCAGTTACATCATCCTTCAGTTCATCGCGCAGCGACTGGCGCGCGACGTGGCGGGCAAGGACAATCTCGCGTCCTCGGCGCGAGAGAGCTGCGCGCAGTTCGCGCAGAATGCGTTCCACTCCGCTGATACCGAAATTGACGAAAAGCGGTACTGCTGGCCCGAGGTGGTCGAATAGTACGCTCGTGGGCTCAGGCTCGGCTTCTGTGACCCACTGGTCAACAATGACGGCGGAAAATTCATCTGAGCGCAGCCGCTCGCAAGCCTGGTGAAGGCTTGCAACCACATGCACAGGCTCCTGCACTGCATGCTCGATTGAGACAGCGTAGTCTTGTGCGCGATCGGATGACCAAATCATCAGGATCATGCCGAAAGCAGTGGCAACTGCCGGGCCAAAATCTCGACACTGAAAACAAACGGCTAATCGAGTGGCTGCGTGATCGGCGAGAACCAAATCGGGAACAGCGGTTCCAAGCCGGTCATAAATCCGCGCCGTATTCCTTGAGCTTGCGGTAGAGGGTTGTCTTTCCGATCCCAAGAAGTTTGGCCGCCATGAGCTTATCGCCGTTGAGTTGAGCGATGGTCCCAAGGATGGTCTGCTTTTCCAGGTCGGCGATCGGGAGAATTCTGGCTTCGGAGCTGCGAGTGGCGGCTTGGGCGGGCGCTCCGGTCAGGGAACTGGGCAGATCGGGGACGTGGATGACCGGGCCGGTGACCATGGCGCAGCAACGCTCGAGGCAATTTTCCAGTTCGCGGACATTGCCGGGCCAGTCGTAAGCAAGCAGTGCTTTCATGGCGTCGTCGCTTAGTTCGTGGGCGCGGCCTGAGGAGTGCGCGAGCCGTTCGAGAATGTGCCCGGCGAGCAGGGGAATATCCTGACGGCGTTCGCGTAACGGAGGTATGCGCAGGCTGAGGACGTTGAGCCGGAAATATAGATCTCTGCGGAAGGAACCGTGTGCCACCGAATGCTCAAGGTCACGGTTGGTTGCCGCCAGGATTCGCACGTTGATAGGAACGAGTTTCGTGCTACCGACGGGGCGAATTTCCTTTTCCTGAAGAGCACGCAGCATTTTGGCTTGCAGGTCCACGGGAAGTTCACCGACTTCGTCCAGAAAGACGGTTCCACCTTCCGCAATTGCCAGCAGCCCTTCCTTTGACTGCATGGCTCCGGTGAACGCGCCTTTCACGTATCCGAAGAGTTCGCTCTCAATCAGAGTGGGGACGAGCGACCCGCAGTCGACAGGAATGAAGGGCTTGTCGCGATAGGGACCTGAGTAGTGGATGGCGCGAGCAACCATTTCTTTGCCCGTGCCGCTTTCACCGAGTATGAGCACCGGGTGTACGCTGTGTGCGGCCTTGGCGATGATGCGGTAGAGCTTGTCCATCTCAGGAGCGCGGCCGATGATGCTGCCGAATCCCTGGCGGGAGCGGATCTTTTCGCGAAGCACGCGGTTTTCGGTCTTGAGCTTGAGATGCGCGGCAACGCGCGCGAGCAGGAGTTTCAGTTCTTCGAGGCTGAACGGCTTGGTCATGTAATCGTAAGCCCCGGCCTTCATTGCCTGCACGGCCGATTCGACGGTGCCGTGACCGGTTACAACCACAACTTCGATGTCGGGACGAGCCTTTTTTAGTTGGCGCAGAACGTCCAGTCCACCCGCACCCGGCAGTTTCAGGTCGAGGAGCAGTACGTCGATGTTATGAGCGTCGATGATGCGCAGGGCGTGCTCGGCGGATTCGGCGGCGGTGGTCCGGTATCCGAGGGCGGACGCGGCTTCGCGGCACGCCTCACGCACCGCGCGCTCGTCATCCACGATCAACAAATTCAACAGCGCAGGGCCCTCAACGGCCGATAAAACTGCAAATGGGCTGGGAGCGATAGCAGCGGTCATTGCGTAGCACCTCGGTCTTCAGATTGCCTTCTGGTAGATCGTCCGATCGGGTCAAGAGCTTGATCGGTTTCTGGGTTTTGCGGAATTTCGGGCAGATGCACGACTACCCGTGTGCCGCGGCCCGGCGAGCTTTCTAAAGTGATTTCGCCGCCCGCGGCTTCGACGATGGCCTTGACGGTCGCGAGACCAGTGCCGTTACCCGATGACTTGGTGGAAAAGAACGGATCGAATGCGTGTGCGGCGGTGGGGTCGTCCATGCCCTGTCCGGTGTCGGTGACGATGAGCTCAAAAATGCGACGATCGGCCGACCGAGATTTGCGGGAGTGCGATTCGATCCGCAGGACACCGCCGTCGGGCATTGCGTCACGAGCGTTGACGGCCAGATTCAGGATGATCTGCTGTGCTTGCGCCGAAGTTATGCCCACTCGCTCGGTGTGACCGCGTAAGTCGATTTCGATGGCGACTTGCTCGCCGAGAAGATGCCGCAGCAACTGCTCAAGATCAGCGAGAACGTGGTCGAAGCAGACGGAAGCAGGCTCGCCAGGCTGCTCGCGCCCGACGGTCATGAGTTGACGGATGAGGCCGGCACCCTGCTCTGCGGCGTGGCGAATCTCATCGGTTTTCTTGATCAGGGCTCTGTCGGTCCCCGCTTTTGACTGCAGCAGGTCGCAATAAAGAAGAATTCCGGTAAGCAGATTATTGAAGTCGTGGGCTACGCCTGCGACCAGACGGCCGATGGCGGCAAAATACTGCAGGTCCGATCGCGATCTCTCAGCAGAGTCAATTCGAGGCGTGACCAGCGAGAAGTCCCTTCCGGCGACGCTGAAATGTGTGGTTTCCCAGGACGAATGTGGAAGAGGGCCGTTCCCACCCGGACTGGATACAAGCTGTGCAAAACTTGGGTTTCTATAAATAATGTTTCCCTGTTCGGTAATCGCCAGCGGCTGCGGCGAGACTTCAAGCGAGGCGGCAATAAGCTCAGGTCCCGAAGGGTTTGAACTTGCTTGCTGAAACCGCAACAACGCGCTGCTCATGGATCCTTTTATTCCTGTGGCCTATAACGCCCCACCGCCGCCGTTTAACAGCGATGGGGCGGGTTCTGGGGGAGCGTTGTCCGAAACGAGTACAGTTTGCAATTCCGGAACAAGCGACCTTGTTTGGGAATTCTAGAGAATGGAAATTTTTCTGTTTAGGACGAATGAACAGCGCGTGTGTGACGGATGAACATGGGTCAGGACGCGTGCAGTGACAGAAAAGTCACAATGTCGGCTGGTTCGGGGCGGTCGGTGTAGTCCGTTTTCGCATGGGCGAAGATGACCGCGCCGTCTTCGGCGATAATGTAGACTGCGGGAACCGACAGCTCCCAGGTTTCGACGCCATTAATAAAGGGTAGGTTCACGAATGCGCGGCGATAGACGTCGCGCTGATAGCCCGGCACCGGATAAACCAGCCCAAACTGGCGAGCCACAGAGTTTCCGGCATCACTCAGGATAGGGAATTGTAGTTCGTGCTGGTCCGCCATGAGATGGGACTGGTGAGGGGTTTGGGGCGAAATGGCGACGAGCGACGTATGCAGGTCCTTCAGAGTGGGAACAATCGCGTTCATCGCCTGCATCTGTGCAACGCAGAACGGGCACCAGCGTCCGCGAAGGAAGCAGATTACGAGTTTGCCGGTCGCCAGCAGATCAGACGAGTGGACGGTCTTGCTGTTCTGGTCTGGCAATTCGAATGCCGGCGGGCGGCTTCCCGGTTGTAAGGCCCGGCTTTCGATACCGGAAGCTTTCAATTCCTCAACTGCGCGTGCATGGACGGCCTGAATGTCAGCCGGAACATACTCGGCGATCAGCTGCTTTCGTTGATCGTAGACCTCGCGGAGCGAGCGCCACTCCGGCTGTAAAGCGGATTCTTCGAGCGAGCGCCATTTCATGATGAGACTGAATTCTGCTTGCGTTGAGGGCAGAGCGGTTGCAGAAGTCGCCGTTTGTGAGTTAGACAGTATTGCATGTCACGATTTCTGGCGCTCCTAATTCTATTGCTCGCAAGCTGGACCGTAGAAGCTCAATCCTCTTCTCAAAAAATCATTATCGATACCGATATCGGCGATGACGTGGATGACGCGTTTGCGGTTGCGCTGGCGCTGCGCAGCCCGGAGCTGCAGATCCTCGGGATCACCACCACCTTCGGGGATACGCAGACGCGCGCGAAGCTTGCTGATCGGCTGCTTGGCGAAACCGGGCATTCCGACATTCCGGTCGCGGCGGGAACGCCAACGAAAGTCAACAATACGTTTACCCAACGTGCCTATGCCGAAGGGGGCCGCTTCGCGCGGGCTTCCCATCCCAAGGCGGTGGACTTCATCCTGGATCAGATTAGGAGAAATCCGGGGCAGATCACGCTGGTCGCGATCGGTCCGCTTGTGAACGTGGGGGAACTGATCGATCGGGACCGAGAAACCCTCCGCAAACTGCAGCGCGTCGTGCTGATGGGTGGTTCGATTGCGCGTCGATATGGAGACCTGGGTTACGCACCTGATCGTGGACCAGAGGCGGAGTGGAACATTAAGAACGACATCCCGGCGGCGCAGAAATTGTTCGCGTCCGGGGTGCCGGTTTTCATGATGCCGCTTGACTCGACGCAGCTGAAATTGGATGAGATTAAGCGAGAAGTTGTGTTTCAGGCAGGAACGCCGTTGACTGACGCACTGACTCTGCTCTATCACGAATGGGGGCAGCAAACCCCGACACTCTTCGATGTGATGACGATTGCGTACATTCTCAACCCGAAGTTGTGCCCGACAAAGCCTTTGCGCATTTCGGTGGATGAGCAGGGATTTACGCGCCCGACGGCAGGAACGCCGAATGCGGAGGTTTGCCTGGATTCGGATCCGGAAGCTTTCTTCAGGTTCTATATTCCGAGAATCGGCGGTAAATGAACGGCTGCTGATTACTCAAGCTTCACAGTCACATACTTCCGGCCGGCGTACAGCCGATAGTTGCCGCCCTCTTCAACAATCTTGAGCGGCACCGGGCGTTTCAATCCGTCGTCGCGCTTCGAATCAACGCTGAGAACATCGTTTGCGCCGACGTCGGTGATTACAAATTTGTCTCCTGCGAATCCGAAGCCGTATTCACCGGGCGCGAGCTCCGAACCTTCTACGTGAATCTTGATCTCGGTGATGAACAGGCCCTGATATTTCTGGGCGACGTCAGAGGCATAACCGGACGTGTCCACAAGCCCGGCCAGAATGTACTTCTGATCTTTGGTGCGGACGCCGCCGGAGTTGCGCATCTGCACACTCGCGCTCTGGCCGCGATAGAAGTAGCTTGCGGGCACAATGGATTTGACATCTTCAGAACTGAGAACGCCTGCCGGCTTGTCGGCGGCAAACACTGATAATGTTAGGAGCGAAATCGTCGAGGCAAGCACTACTTTGGCAAGTTTCATCTGATCTCCGCTGAAGATTATTGCGCATTGAATGTACCTGTTCTTAGACCTGGTTGCAATGCGCAGGGTTGCAGCTGTTAGTCTGCTGAATGGATAATCATCCGCATGAGCCCGCCGGCTGATCTTTATCGCGAACTGCCTGGTGTCGATGAACTGCTGCGCGATCGCGTGCTCGCGGCATTGATTGCAGAGAATGGGCAATCTGCCGTCGCGGATGCCTGTCGCGCAGTGCTGGCGCGTTTGCGCGGCCAAATTGCAGGTGGATCGCTCGATTCTCGCAATCTTTCGCTCGCGATTTCCGGCATACAGGCTGCGGTTGAAGCCGAGCTGCGGCGTTCTCTCGATTACTCGCTGCGTCCGGTCATCAATGCGACTGGAGTGATCCTGCATACGAACCTGGGCCGCGCGCCGCTCGCGGCATCTGCCCTCGATCACATTCGCGAAACGGCGGGAACTTACTCGAACCTCGAGTTTGATCTCGGCGCGGGTGAACGCGGCAAGAGGGATGTGCATGTGGACCGGCTGTTCAGGACGCTGCTGTCTGATGAGGCTGTCGAGCTGCGCTCGGCTGGGGCGGGCGTCAACACCATCGTCGTCAACAACAACGCCGCGGCTGTGCTTCTCGCGCTGAACACTCTCGCCGATGGCGGAGAAGTCATCGTCTCGCGCGGAGAGCTGGTGGAGATCGGCGGATCGTTCCGCATTCCGGATGTGATGTCAAAATCCGGCGCAGTACTACGCGAAGTGGGCACGACCAATCGGACGCGGATCTCGGACTATGAACGCGCGATTAGCGACCGCACGAAACTGCTGTTGCGCGTGCATCGCTCGAATTTTGAGATCACAGGGTTCACCGAGCAGCCTGGCGTGTCCGAGTTAGTGGTTCTTGCCGAAAAACATAAATTGCCGCTCATGGAAGACCTGGGCAGCGGGGCCTTGTTCGATCTCCGCAATGTCGGGATTGATAGGGAACCGACGATCCTCGAAAGCTTGCGGGCCGGCGTTCACGTTGTCACCTACAGCGGCGATAAACTTCTTGGCGGGCCGCAAGCGGGGATCATCAGCGGACGCGAAGGTCTGGTGAAGAGGATGCGGGGCAATTCGCTCTTTCGCGCGCTGCGAGTGGACAAGCTCACGTATGCGGCCCTGGAGGCGACTTTGTTGGCGTATGTGAAGAAGGATTATGAGGCGGTGCCGGCTTTGAGCATGATGCAGGCTTCTCAGGCGCAGATTAGCGACAGGGCCAACGCTGTGCTGGCGTCCTGCCCAGACAAGAGCCTCCGAGGCAGACAGACACAGCTAGCGCTGCTCGATGGCGAGTCCTTGATCGGCGGCGGCTCGGCTCCTTCGGCGGCGTTGCCCACAACTCTGATCGCCATCACCAGCAGTAGCCTCAGCGCCAGCGAACTCGCGACACGTTTGCGAGCCGCGAATCCGCCGGTAATCGCGCGGGTCGAAGATGAGCGTGTTTTGCTCGACTTGCGCACCGTCTTGCCAGGCCAAGACGAAGTACTGGCGCGGGTCTTGAGTCAGGTACTTGCCTGAATTCCAGCGTTGTAGAGACTAGCTGAAACGTTTTTTCTGTGCACCTCACTCACGGAGGATGACTATGACTCTTGCGCTTCAGATGGCGCCTGCAGCCTCGCAGATCACGGGGATCGACTGGGTGGTAATCGCGATTTACTTCGGCATCCTGCTGAGCGTCGCATGGTGGGTGGTGAAGAAAGGAAAGGATTCGGCGGCTGACTACTTTCTCGCCGGCCGCAATCTCGGCTGGTGGGTCATCGGCGCTTCGATTTTTGCTTCGAACATTGGCTCAGAGCACGTAGTCGGTCTTGCTGGAGCGGGTGCGACCAGCGGGGTTGCGCTCGCGCATTATGAACTGCATGCATGGTGCCTGCTGGTGCTTGCCTGGGTGTTCGTCCCCTTCTACATGCGGTCGCAGGTTTTTACCATGCCGGAATTTCTGGAGCGGCGATTCAGCCCGGCTTCGCGCTACGTGCTCTCGATCGTATCGATCATCACGTTCATTGTGTCCAAAATTGCCGTGGGGATTTTTGCGGGTGGCGTGGTCTTCGGAACATTGCTGCCGGAATTGCACATCACGATCGGCAATACCTACATCGATAGTTTTTGGATTGGCAGTGTTCTCGTCATTGCGCTCACGGGTTTGTACACGGCGCTCGGCGGGATGCGCGCGGTGGCATATAACGATGCGGTGCAGACGTTTGTTCTGATTCTGGGATCGTTCTCGCTGACCGCATATGGGCTGATGAAGCTTGGCGGATGGCACGAACTGCGCTATTGGTGCGGCTCCGACCTGTTCAATCTTTGGAAACCGATGATTCCTGCGGGGGTCGAGGGAAGTTGGGCTCCAGTTTTGCAGACTGACTCTGCGGGCACTGTGGTAAAGGAGGCCTGGTACTTCAACGACAACTTCCCCTGGGCGGGGATGCTTATCTGCGCACCGATTATCGGCCTTTGGTATTGGTGCACCGACCAGTACATTGTGCAGCGCGCGCTGGGCGCGCCGAACGAGGCGGTTGCGCGCCGTGGCTCCATCTTCGCTTCGTTCCTGAAGCTTTTTCCGGTTTATCTCTTTATTATTCCCGGCTTGATTTGCTACGCGCTGGCCAAGAGCGGCAAGGTGCCCGCGCTGGGTGCGATGATTGGCCCCGACGGTAAAGCGATCTCGTCGGTGGCCCAGGGCGCATTCCCGATGATGGTGCAGTATCTGCTGCCGCCGGGACTGCGCGGATTGGTTGTGGCCGGATTGCTTTCGGCCTTGATGGGGTCGCTCGCAGGCGTGTTCAACGCGTGTTCAACGTTGTTCACGGTTGATCTTTACGAGAAATGGAACCCCGGTGCGTCCCAGCACCAAATCGTGCGCGTGGGAAGGATGGCGACGGCGGCCATGGTGGTCGTCGCCTTGCTCTGGATTCCTGTGATCAAGGGCGCTTCCGGACTCTACACATATCTGCAGGCGGTGCAGGGTTATCTCGCGCCGCCGATTTTTGTAGTATTTTTCTTCGGCGTGTTCTTCAAGCGCCTGAATGCAGCCGGGGCGCTTTGGGCAATGATTGTTGGGTTCGCATTGGGCATCTTTCGGATGCTCGTTGACACCCCAGTCACCCTCGGTCTTTCCGGGCTGCAGAAAGGCTATGCGCCAGGGTCATTCCTGTGGATCGTTAATAAGACGTATTTCCAGTACTGGAGTGTGCTGATCACCATTGTCTCGGCGATCGTTATGGTGGCGGTAAGCTACATGACGCAGGAGCCAGACCCGCAACAAATTCAGAGCCTCACGTTCGCGACCATTACTCCCGAGGACCGCGCGCGCACCCGGGCGAGTTGGGGATGGAAGGAAGTGGCGGGGTCGGGGCTGGTGCTGGTGTGTATCTTGGGGGCTTACCTGTACTTCAGAGGATAGAAGCTTTGGGCAGGCGGATGTTCTTAACCACCCTGAATCCCACTGTACGGTTACGGTGTTGCAATGACTCATGCCGAGCGCGTCCTCTCTGCTGTCCGGCAGTCGGGATTTGTTCATTTCGATGACCTGGTCCACGTATTTGTGGGCGGTAGCGAACTGCACGGTGCAAAAATCAAAGACACCGATGACTTGGATATCTACGGTGTCTATCTTGAACCTCCAGAACTCGCCCTGGGCCTCGAGAAGAATGAATTCTTTGTTTGGAGCACTGCGGGAAATGATCGTCGAAATGGGCCGGACGATATTGATATCTGCCTGTATTCGCTTAGGAAGTGGGCGGGTTTAGCTGCGAAAGGAAATCCCACTGCACTTCATTTCCTGTTTGCGCCGAATTATCTCGCTAAATCGAAGGCCTGGACATTCATCAGGAAACACCGGAGATCATTTCTTTCACGGCAAGCGGCTAGTCAGTTTCGTGGTTTTGCGGTGGCGCAACTCCGCCGCCTTCAGGGAATGGGCACAGGCAAGAAAGGACAGCGGCACGAACTCATCGGAGAACACGGGTACGACATCAAAGCAGCGATGCACGTGATTCGTTTGCTGAACGAAGGCATCGAGTTGATGAAAGATGGGTTGGTGACTTTACCACGACCGGAGAAAGAACTGTTGGTGACGATTCGCACGGGCAGATATGGTTCCCTTGAGCGCGTTCTCAATCTTGCGAATACGCTCTTCGTCGATCTCGATCAAGCTGAAAGCCGTAGCCCGCTTCCGGAGAAGGTGGACCGAGTGAAGCTTTCAAGATTGATCAGTAGCGCCTACTTGCAACATTGGCGCGAGCGCTAGGTCTGCAAATGGCCACCCTTTTCACCATCGGCCATTCCACGCGCTCCCTTGACGAACTGATCGAGGCTTTGCAGGCGCACTCAATCGCAACCCTCGCGGATATCCGCTCGTTTCCAATGTCTCGCCGGCTGCCGTACTTCAACCGTGAATCACTGGAGAAAAGCTTGCTTGAGAAAGGAATTCAGTACGTGTGGATGAAGGATCTGGGCGGCCGACGTAAGAAGATCCTGCAAGATTCTCCGAACGTCGCCTTACGCAATGACAGCTTCCGCAACTATGCCGATTACATGCTCACGCGTGAGTTTGAGCGCGCAGTTGCTGACCTGATCGCTCTCGCCGAGAAGTCGCGAACCGCGTACATGTGCGCCGAGCGCGTTTACTTCCGCTGCCATCGCATGCTCGTCTCCGATTGGTTGGTTGCGCAGGGCCATGAGGTGCTGCACATCGACGACACCAAGCCGCCGAAGCCGCACACATTGATGCAAGAAGCGCGGCTCGTAGACGGGAAGGTGATCTATCGCGGTGACCGCTTGCTCTGATTGAGCTACACGAGGACAGAAACGTGGGGAGAGCCGCCCTCGGCTGTCCTAGCCGCATGCTAACGTATCGGAATGATCCTCGGCACCGGCATCGACATCACCGAAGTGCCACGCGTGGCCGAAGCCATCTCCCGTTTCGGAGAACGTTTCCTTCGCCGCATTTACACCGAAGGAGAAATCCGCTATTGCGAATCGAAGGCCAACCGGATTGAGCGCTACGCCGCGCGCTTCGCTGCGAAGGAAGCTTCGATGAAAGCGCTTGGCACGGGTTGGAGCCGCGGGATTCGTTGGAGAGATATTGAGGTTTATCGCGAACCCGGCCGACGTCCGACAATTCGATTTCACGGCAAGGCCTCAGAATTTGCGGCACGCATGGGCGTGAAAAACGCCGCCTTGTCTCTTTCCCACACTATTGAGCAGGCGATCGCAAGCGTGATACTTGAGAGCTAGATGCGTTGTTGGTTGTTAGCTAAGCGTAGACGCACCAACGACCAACAACCAGCGACCATCTGTTAGACTGTCGGCTTTCATGTCTGCATCGCCTGAGGTTTTGAAACCTACAGCATCTGCGCGTGACCAGCCCCTGAGCGACAGACTGCTTCTGTCCGCGGTTGCCCTTTCCAGTTTTTCGGCGCTGCTGCTGGAACTAGCACTCACTCGGCTGTTTTCAGTTGTGCTGTTTTATCACTTTGCATTTCTAGCCATTTCCATCGCGCTGCTTGGGTTGGGCGCAGGAGGAGTCTTTGCGCATCTGTGGAAAGAAAGGCTGCAGAATGTTGATCTGCGCCGCATCGCATGGAATTCGAATGCCCTGAGCGCGATCGTCATCCCAGTCGTAGTTGAAATCGTTCTTCGCGTGCCAGTTTCCCTTCGGCTTAGCGGGGGCAATTTCGTTCGCCTGAGCGTGGTTTATTTGTGCTCGGCGGTGCCGTTTTTTCTGACCGGGCTGCAGTTTTCGGTGATTTTCGCGCGGCAGCCTTCGCGAATCACGCGGATCTATGGCGCCGATCTGATTGGCGGAGCGGCTGCGTGCCTTGCGGTTGTTCCCCTGTTGAACCGGGTCGGCGGGCCGAACGCGATTTTTTGTGCGGCGATTACGTCGGCGGTGGCTGCAGTTCTTTGGAGTCCGGACGGTAAATACAAAATTCGAAGCGTCGCTCTGGCAGCAGTGCTGGCTGTGTTGCTGGCGGCAAATTTTTCGGGTGGTATCGCAGATGTGGTGTGGGCGAAGGGCGTGCGCCGGAAAAATGTCGAGTTTGCCCGGTGGAACGCGATCTCGCGGGTGGAAGTGGATCGCGACGACAATGGCGGACGCGTGATCGTGATCGATGCCGACGCCAACACTTACATCATGAGCGCCGATCTGGCGCATTGGAAAGGGTCCGGCTGGGAGAATGGCCTCATGTCGGCGCCGCCGGCGGTGGTCAACGCACTGCGGCCCCATGGGGATTACGCGATCATCGGGCCAGGCGGCGGTGTGGATGTTCTGCGCGCCGTGGCTAACGGCGCTCACAGCGTTACGGGGGTGGAGATCAATCCCATCATTGCGAACACCATCATGCGTGGGCGCTACGCAGAGTTTGCGCAGCACCTTTATGAACGACCTGACGTTCACATTCACGTAGCCGACGGGCGCTCGTTCATCCGTAATGCGCGCGAACAGTTCGATGTCGTGCAAATGACATTGGTGGACACCTGGGCGTCAACGGCTGCGGGAGCTTTTGCCTTGAGCGAAAACAATTTGTACACGACTCAGGCGTTCCGTGAATACTTCGATCATCTGAAACCCGACGGCATCATTGCGGTCACACGCTGGGAATTTCGCGAGCCGCGGGAAGCGTTGCGAGTGGTTTCGGTTGCAACCGAAGCGTTGCATCAGCTAGGAGTTGCGGATGTGTCGCGGCATTTCATCGTTGTTTCGGATGGCGACCTGGATGAAGACGGTATACCTGTGGCGGTGCTTGCAAAGAAGAGCGCTTTCACAGCCGGGGAAGAGGAGACTGTCCGGCACCATCTGCGAGATTTCGACGAGCTTCGGTTGCTCTACTCGCCATCGGAGCCGAATCAGAATGCTTTCTCAGGGCTGATTCAGAGGGGCAATCCAGAATTGTTCAGCCGCTCTTACGATTACAACGTCGCACCGGTCACAGACAACGCGCCATTTTTCTTCTTCACGCTCAAACCTGCGCGGTTGTTTCATCTGAGCGCAACCGAGTCCGCGATGGACTGGAAGGTGAACCTGGGCGTGGCGGTGCTGCTCATGCTGCTGATTATCTCGATTGTCGCAGTGTTGGCGTTCCTCGTGGTACCGCTCGCGCTTGGTGATCGCAAGCGAGGTCATCCGACGGGAGCGTTACTGTATTTCATTTTTGTCGGGCTTGGCTACATTCTGGTGGAAGTCTCGCTGATCCAGAGATTTGTTTTGTTTCTGGGACATCCCACCTATGCCCTCACAGTAGTTGTGTTTCTAATGCTGCTGTCGAGCGGACTCGGCAGCCTTGCTTCCCGCAGGTGGTGTGCTGAGCCGAGCCGAGTGTGGCTTCCGCTTGGGCTGGTGATCCTGGCGCTGGCAGTTTACACGGGTGTGCTGCCGGCGGTGCTCGACCGCGCTGTGGGCGAACCGTTCTGGCTGAAGCTGGTGATTGGCGGGGTCGTGCTGGTTCCTGCTGGCTTCGTCATGGGGATGCCATTCCCGACCGGCCTGCGTGGGCTGGCGGGTGGAAGCGGGGACAACTCGATCGAATGGGCGTGGGCGATGAATGCTGCCTCCAGCGTGCTCGGCTCGGTGCTCGCGATCGTGATTGCCATCCAGTTCGGTCTGAACGTGACGCTGGCCTGTGGCGCGGCGGCATACGTGCTCGCGCTGGTATTGCGTGGCAAGCTTCGTGGCGCGCAAGTCGCTGCGTAAGCCATGTTTTGGTTCTGCTATCATTCAAAAAACCTGGTCTGATCGGCCGATTTTCGGCATCGATTTAGAAGACTGAGATCACCATGATCCGTTCCTTCGATCACCCGATTCGACCAGTGCTGCTTGGGAGGATCGTTGCCTAGCCAGAGGCAGTTGAAGTGGTCTCAACTGAAGGTCGGCATCACGGTCATTGTCGCCAGCATCATTCTGGCGATCCTCATGATCCTCATGAGCGGCACCGGCGGTCCGTTCACGAAAAACATCGTTCTTAAGTCTTACTTCTTCGACGCGCAGGGCCTGCGCGTGGGCGCGCCGGTGCGCTTGAGCGGTGTTGACATCGGCAACGTAAAAGCCATCCAGGTCGTTCCGAATAAGCCGCTCTCGCCGGTTGAAGTCATCATGAAGGTGAACCGCAAGTACGATTTCAACCTTCATAAAGATTCAAAAACCTTGCTGTCGACCGCTGGTGTTCTGGGCGAAACCTACATTAATATCGACAGCTCAAAGGCCACAGGCGCCATGGTCGAAGATGGCGACATTCTCACCAGCGGTGAGGTCCCCGATTACAGCGACGTGATGCGGGCGGCTAACAGTAGCCTGCAGAACATGGATGTCCTGCTGAAACGGTTGGATCGCATCATCGCGTTTGTCGAGAGCGGCCAGGGTTCAGTCGGCAAACTGATTTACGATCCCTCGCTGTACAACCGCGTGAACAGCACCGTGACGGAATTCCAGACCCTGGTTGGCGACATTTCGAACGGGAAAGGCAGCATCGGTAAGCTGATCTCTGATGATGAGCTGTACAACAAGCTCAACGCGTCGGTCGACAAAATCAACAAGATGATCGATGACCTGAATGCCGGGCAGGGTACAGCCGGGAAACTTCTGAAGGATGAGACGCTCTATAAGAATCTCAATCAGACAGTTGCGAATGCCAGGCAGCTGACCGACGACATCAATGCCGGCAAGGGCGCGATCGGAAAGATGGCGCGTGATCAGCAATTCGCTGACAAACTACAAAACACTCTCAATCGGATTTCAAATTTGACGGACAAACTGGATGAGGGGAATGGTAGTGTAGCTTTGTTCTTGCGAGATCCGGCGCTTTACAACAACACCAACAAACTCCTGACCGATACGCAAGATCTGATCAAGGCCATACGCCAGAATCCTAAGAAGTATCTGACGATCCATTTAAAGCTCTTCTAGGTTCACCCCGGCAGCATCGACACCTCCTGAGACGTAGCAAGCTACGTCTCTACATCGCATGCGATTGCCGCTAGTCGCGTGTGAACCATCCCGCGATGTTGTAACCCAGGCCGATTGCTATCAGGCTCGTGAAGACTGAGACCGGCAGCAGATGCCGGCGCACCTGGCGGTTCAGGGTCAATTCTTCACGGGTCTCGTGTAACTTTTCTCGCAAATCGGATGCGGTGCGATGTAGTTGCTCGCGCTGTTCCGAAGCACGGGAGCTCAGGGTCTCGATCGGGAGAGTGCTCATATCTGGTTTCTCGCTTCTTGTTGCAGCCATACTTTGTCGTTTTTCAATACTTCAATGGTTTTTTGTGGAATGAGATTGCCGGCCGACATGCGGCGTTTAGCAACGTAGAGAAAGATCCCAGCTGCGAAAGCCCACAGAATGCCGACTGCCAGGAATGCGATGAACCAACGGAAAGCAGAACCTGGCATCAGGGCGGCGACCAGCGCGACCAGCGCCAGAGTGAACAGCAGGTAGGCGGTGCCGGCAAGCGTAATGCCGAGAACAGCCATTGGGGCGGCATCCTTGACATTTTGCAGCTTGCTGCTCAACTCGGCCTTCAGCAGGGCGATACGGGTCTCGACAAATTCTGAGACTTCATTCTTAAGCTCTGTTACCAGTGACGACAAACTTCGGTGATTGTTTTCGGAAACGCTATTTGTGTGCATTCGACCTCCTGATGCGGAGCAGCACGCCGGCCAGGAGCGCGGTTCCGGCGACTACTGCCACGACGTGCAATGGCTTCTCATTGCGGGTTCTCTCGAAGTTGCGCCATGCCTGTGCTCCCCAGCGCTCGACTGCTCTCATGGTGGATCGGCCAGCCTGTGTGACTTGGGCCTGCACTTCGCGAAAAACCGGTTTCGGGCTGCGACGCGTCACTGGTGCGTGCGTTTGGCGCGGGGGGCTTTCAGAAAGTTGCACTTCAGTATTTAACGACTCAGTTTGCTGCAGCATAATGACCGCTCCCATTAGATTGTCTCCACGGATCCAGAACCACCTTGATGCATTGATCTTGTTTGTCGCGGAAGGTGCGGTACGCGGATGGCGCCGCATCGAGCGGCAAACGATGGGTGATCACGAAC
>JBKPSP010000183.1:0-49604 GCA_046735175.1 Acidobacteriota bacterium | reverse complement strand
GGGGAAGATGAAAGTTCTTCATCAGGGTAAGATCGGTGTCAAAGTAATGCGGTCCCCAGATTTGGTTGCTGCGCTGGTTTCCGAAAGTAGTAATTGGCGTTGTCGCATCGGGTGATTGTAATCCAGTGAACTGCGTACCGGCCGTCAAGCATGGCGAACCTGCGCCGCTGACCGGCAGGATTGCAGCCCGCGTGCAAACTACGGGGCCGCTGCCCAGATGATTTGCAAACAGCGGATCACCGTTGGTGATCGCGTAATTGAAGCCGCTGAGAACGCTGGAGCCATTGTCGTCATAGGCTGTTACCGGCAACCCCGTGCGCCAGAAGAGTGTTCCGGAGACGGTCCAACTCGCAATAGCTGCCTTCCAACCGCTCAGCTTCGGAGTTGTCCACACATAATTCAAACTTGCGGTGTGGCGCACATCGTAATCCGCATTGCCGTAGTTGTATTTGCGGAAATTGTTTGGGTCTTGAGGGTTCGCGGTGCTCTCGTTGGTGTTGAAGTTGAACGGCAAGAAGCCACCGTTCGAGATCATGGTCAGAGCATGGCTATAGGTGTAATTTGCCTGGACTTGCAACCAGGCGAAGCGACGCTGCAAAGACAACGTGACCCCGTTGTAATTTCCAACGTTTGAGCTTGAGATTTGCGTTATCGTACCGAACCTTGGATCCGGCGGTGTAAGTGGCAGGCCCACAAAACCGACGTTATTGAGCAGATCCGCCGCGCATGGCGTCGCAGCGGGGACAGCCGGGTTTGGCGGGGTAATCGGCGAGACGTTGCAGTAGGCATTCAGTCCGCCGTTCTGAATCGGCCCATAGATCTGATGGTTGCCGACGTAGTTGATGCTTACCGAAGTTTTATCTCCGAACCCCTGCTGCACCTGGAGATTCCACTCCTGGTACTGCGGAGCATGAATGTTGCGCGCCGAATTGAATAGCGCAGGAGGAACAAAGAACGGGCTGGACTGCGAGATGCTGTTGAAGGTCCCGCCGTTTGCAAAGCCTGACGTGAATGCGGTATTCGCGCCTGCCGCCTGTTCAAGAACGTTTCCCGTTACTGCAGGCGAGATCGCTGCCGGCCCGACGAAGAATTGGTTGTAGAGGGGCGAGTTGTTCAGGAAGCTGTCAGCGACTGTGGCCGGAAAGAAATCGTGGAATATTCCAATTCCGCCACGTACCACCGTGTTAGTCCCAGAACCTCGTGGGCTCCATGCGAAACCCAGACGCGGCTCCCATCCGATGGCGGTATAAGACGGCAGCGCCTGGTGCAATCCCGTTTGGATAGCCTGGTTATAAGGCTGAGTTGGATCGTGCGAGATAGATTGAAATTCGCCGCTGAGCCGGGCAAAACAATCGGTTTGGCACACGGGATTGGAGTCGTGCTCTGCCCTAAGCCCGAGCGTTACCTTCAGGTTTGGCCTGAGAGCCCACTCGTCTTGTGCATATAAACCCAGAGCGTAGAGAGCAACCGGCTGAGTTGGGCGTGTGTTGAATGCCTGGGTGAAAACACCGGCGGTCCCGTTGAAGAAATCACCCTGCGTTTCGCCGATGGTTTCGCCGATGGTGAATAGTCCGGGTGAATAATCCGTGATGTCATTTCTGCGGAAGTTCACGCCAAACTTGAGACTGTGGGCACCGTGAATTTTCGAGAAGTCATCAATGATCTGGTATTGAGTAACATTCCGCCCTTGCGGCCAGTCGTTCAGGTCAAATCCCAGGTCGTAAAAGGACCTTCCTGAGAAGCGCAAGCGGTAGGGCATGAGGGCCGTGGCAGCCGTTAAGTCCTGCGGCTTGAAAACGGCGCTGTACCACGAGCCTGACAAAATGAACTGGTTGACAGAGTTGCCGCCAAACGTGTGGGTCTCGTTCAGTTGACCTTCGTATTGGGGCTGATCGCTTTGCGCGTTGAAAACACTGTTGAGCGGATCGGTATAGGTCGCCTGCAATCCGTGATCGGTACGGAAGTGAATGTACGCGCGGTCATTGGCGCCGATGTTTTGATCTATACGCGTCGTCAATAGCCATTCCTTGGTGAAGTTCCCCGCAGTCGAGCGAAACTGCAGAGCGCACGGCGCGCCGCCTATTGAGACGGTGCCATCGCATCCGCCATTCGAAAGGGAGTTCTGCGCACTAGCGGCACCGGGTGCACTGTTCCACAAGGTGAACATCTGTTGATAGAAGGGAAGTTGAGCGGGTTCGGTCGCGCCAATATTGGCAAGCGTCGCTGCCTGAAATTGCGGGCTGGGAATATTGACCGGTGTGCTGGTCGGCAACAGCACCCGCAAACCTTCGTAGTCCACAAAGAAGAATGTCTTATCGTGGACAATCGGTCCGCCCGCGGCCGCCGACCATTGGTTGGCATTCACGAACGGTTGCTTGTTGGGGTCGCCACTTGCTAACTCGCTCTGCTTGTTGAACCAACTATTGGCATTCATTGCGCGGCCGTTCCAGAAATAATTGACGTTGCCGTGAAAATTGTTGGTTCCGGATTTCGTGACGTAGTTAACGTTCGCGCCGGCGAGTCCTCCATATTGCACTGAGTACCCGTTGTTCACGACCGTCGCTTCCTGCACGTCATTCTGTCCAAGCAAAAGGTTGGTTGCGCCAGAGTTGTTGAGGTTGAGAAAGGGATCATTCTCATTCATTCCATTTACGGTAAAGAGATTTGAGGTAGCGGGCAGGCCATAAGTCGAAGAGTTTCCGTAACCTGCCTGAGTGTTCATCACCGCGCCGGGCGCGGTCTGCACGAGATAGCTGAGATCGTTGCCCGGATTCGGCATCAGTTGTACTTGCTCTGGTGTGAAAGTCGTCGAAATGTTGCCGTTCTGTGCTTGCACCAGTCCGGCTTCCGCGGTCACTTCCACTGTTTGGGAGGAAGAGCCGACTGCAAGCTGCAAATCCAAAGTTGCTGCCTGTCCCACCGTGACGGTCATGGGTTGCGATACATTCTGAAATCCCTGAGCGCTGGCCGTAACAGTGTAACTGCCCGGCGAGAGCAGTGAAAACCTGTAAACACCTGCACTATTGGTTGTGGCAGTCTGGGTCTGCCCCGTCCCATTGTTCTTGATGGTGACGTTAGCGCCAGGCATGATTGCGCCTGACTGATCAGAAATGATTCCGGTGACATCGCCAGAGATTAACGATTGCGCGGCTGCGGTAAGCGACAGAATTCCCGAAAGCAACGTCAACATAAAAAGTGCCAGAAACAATTTCCTTATACACATAAACTTCAACCCTCATTCTCCTGAGACATTTGTTGGTTTTTAAACGCAAGAACTTGCAGGTGTTGAATGCAACAGCCTTGCCAAAAGTGAGCAAGGCAAGCGCAGTTGGAAGTATGGAGTTATGAGGGTCTTAGCGAAAACCCACTTGTGTAAAGATGTGTATTTCGAAATAAATCATGATTGCGGATATGAAAATTAACGAGCAGATTTTTCGTACAGAAAGAAACGTAGCTACGCCGCAGAAAAAATTACCAAAGCTCTTCAGAAAAGTCTTAAGCACGAAGATGAAACGAGTCCTTCAGCGCATCTAAGTCCAGTACATTGCGACGTGTGAAAGAAAATTAACGTGAATGACGTAACTCCTGCAACGCGTCGACGAGCGATCCGTGAGCCTTTCGGCCGTCATCTGTTCCAGTTGAGATAGGAGCAGGCGTGAAGGTCAGGATCAGCATCAACAGTGCGAATGCCGCGAGCCAGCGACGTCCACCGCGGACTTCAGGATAACGCGGTACTTCAGGATGCCGGCTTCCACTGATGCGCAGCAGGATCGCCCAGATCAGCCATCCCGCCCAGAAATAAACCGCCATCGGAATCAGAGCAAGAACTGTGAGATTAGAGATCGTTCGATGAGCGCGCGGAGAGATGGCGAAGATAATATGGCCGCCGTCGAGTTGTCCTCCCGGGAGCAGATTCAGCGCGGTCGCGAACATTCCTACCCAGGCCGCGACGGCAATGGGATGAAGATACAGATGAGACATCGGTACATGTGAAAGTGCGCTCGAAGATCCACTCGCCGCGAGCAGTTGCTGTACCAGCGAAAACACGAGCGGATATCCGAACTCGATTCCGGCCGGCGCCGCTTGCGAAGGCGCCACATGCGAAAGGCCTAATGAAAAAAGCAAGACCGGAAATGCAATCGCGAATCCCGCGATCGGCCCTGCGATGCCAATATCAAAAAGGGCGGCGCGCGAACGCAAGGGAGAGCGAATGCGGATGAAAGCGCCCATGGTGCCGAACAGTGTGGGAAAGGGAATAAAAAACGGAAGCGTGGCCGCAACTCGGTACCGCAAACAATAGAGGTAGTGTCCCATTTCATGAGCCAACAGGATCAGCATCAATGTGAGCGAGAACGGAACACCCAGCAGAAGGTGCCTTCCATGAAATGCCCAACGCAGTGAAGGGAAAATATCGTCGTCAGCGCAAAACGACGGCAGCCCGTGCAGGTAGTTCCACTGCAATCGCGAGCCGACGATCAGAGTAGTTAGAACCGTGAGTAGAAACAGAAGACCATGAAGCCAATATCGCGGCCTCGGTCGCGAGTAATAGACAACCCCAGTCGTCTCGGGAGAATAGATTTCCGTGGGAACGTAAAGTTCGGGGGAATTCTGGCTGGACATCTTGAGAAATCTAGTTTCGCACAGCGACGGAAGCCGCGCACGGCGGAGAGTACTTATTCGATCGTCTGCAGTTCTTTGCCGGGCTTGAAACGTACGGCTTTCCCGGGGGGAATAGAGACTTCCGCTCCAGTGCGCGGATTGCGGCCAATCCCGGTTTTGCGCGGACGCACATTGAAAACACCAAAGCCGCGCAATTCGATGCGATCGCCGTTGGCCAGCGACCGCTTCATGCTCTCGAACACGGTTTCGACAGCCATCTCAGCCTTGGTTTTAGTGATGCCAGTGCGGTTGACAACTTCGTTGATGATGTCAAGCTTGATCACAGAAGCCTCGTCGCGCGGGAGTATGGGTGGATTCTCAAGTGCTTGATACTACGGTACATAGGGAAGCTTTGTCAATTGCAGAACTGGAGACACGTGGAGTACTGAGTGACGAGCCGTGAACCTAAGCTTGTTCACAGCTCGTCAAATCTCGTCGCTTACTTTCGTCCTTCGCCCTCTTTGTACATGTATTTGATCGAAGGCTTGTAGATCATCAGATTGGGCGCGCCGACGCGATTCACCTTGATGCAGGTCTTGTCGTACCACTCGATTACTCCGTGCACTTCCTCGTCGTCGAGCAGAACGATCACCATGGGCGTCTTTGACTGCATCTGCTTCTGAAAATAAAAATTTTCGGCATTGGTTTGCTCCGGGGGAGCGGACTTGCGCGCGCCATTCGAGCGCTCGGGCCCGCGTTCACGCCGTTCACTCAATCCGGCGACGGAATGGCCAACGCCGTGGTTGGCTGGAGATGGGTTGGGATGGCTCATAAGCGGACGGATCAGCTTGCGATTGCCGAATCCTTCCCGCTCGAAGTGACGCTCAATGGGCACGGCTGGAATTGTTTCCTTCATGGCACCACCTGACACGCTCATAGTGCGGGCCAAAACGAAAGGCGCGCTTTGTGTGGATACTGAAAGGGCGTGAATTGTTTTCTAAGCTAGCACAGGGATGAGAGAGTGACAATCCCAGGTTGTATGGAAGGAGCAACTTTCGTGATTGGGAGGCGTTTCATCGGGTGATCGGGCGATCTGAAAAGCTTAATTCATCTTTTTGAAAGCGGCTGACTGTGCTACGACGACGCGCGGTTTCAGATCACCGGATGACCCGATCGGCCGATCACCCGATGGCCGGATCAGGTTTGCAGCACTCCAACCTTAAACTCCGGCACATCCGGATTCAGTGCGGCGGCTTCGAGCGCTGTGGTAATCGCGTCGCGCGTGTCTACCGGATCGATGATCTTATCGATCCACAGCCGGGCGGCCCCGTAACGCGGGTCGGTTTGTTCGTCATAGGTGCGCTTTACGGATTCGTAAAGCTCTTTCTTTTCTTCTTCGCTGAGCTGCTTGCCGCCGCGCTCCAGTTGGCGAATCTTGATCTCCACCAGGGTGCCAGCGGCCGAATCCCCGCTCATGACCGCGTATTTCGCCGTTGGCCAGGCGAATACGAACCGGGGATCGTAAGCTTTGCCGCACATCGCGTAGTGGCCGGCGCCAAACGATCCGCCGATGATGACCGTGATCTTGGGCACGACGGAATTCGAGACAGCGTTGACCATCTTCGCGCCCGCCTTGATAATTCCGCTCCATTCCGCATCGCGACCGACCATGAACCCATTGACGTCATGCAGGAAGACAATCGGCACCAGGTTCTGGTTACAGTCCATGATGAAGCGAGCAGCCTTTTCGGCTGATTCGGTGTAGATTACACCACCGAATTCAACCCGCTTGCGTCCTTCGTGGTCGGTTGCCTGGGCGTGCAGCTTCTGATTGGCGACGATCCCGACCGCAAACCCACCGATACGCGCGTAGCCGCACACCAGAGTCTTTCCATACTCCGGTTTGTATTCGTCAAACTTGCTGGCGTCGACGATGCGTGCGATGACTTCTTTAATGTCGTAGGGCCGCGCGCCCGAGGAATCGTAGATGCCGTAGATTTCTTCGCCTGCGAGTGCTGGCGGCACCGGCTTCTTCCGGTCCCAAGGCGATTGGCGGCGATAACCCCACTTCTCAATGATCGACCGTATGCGCAAGAGACAGGCTTCGTCATTGGGCTCGTGAAAATCGACGGTGCCGCTGATGGCTGAATGCATACTGGCCCCACCGAGTTCCTCCGCAGAAACTTTCTGACCGATCGCGGCCTGCACCAGGGCTGGCCCGGCGAGGAACAGACCGCTGCCGTCGGTCATCAGCACGTGATCGCACATGACCGGCAAGTATCCGCCGCCGGCGACACACATTCCCATGATCGCGGCGATCTGAGGAATTCCCATCGCGGACATAACAGCGTTGTTGCGAAATACGCGGCCAAAGTCGTCCGTGTCAGGAAAGACGTCTTCCTGAAGGGGAAGAAAGATTCCGGCCGAGTCGACCAGATAAATGACGGGAATGCGGTTTTCGATGGCAATGTTCTGCGCGCGAATCACCTTCTTCGACGTCATGGGAAAAAATGCACCAGCTTTGACCGTGGCATCGTTGGCAATGATCATCACCATGCGGGTTTCCACGCGAGCCAGTCCGGTCACGACGCCGGCAGCAGGCGCGCCGCCCCATTCGTCATACATGCGATTGGCGGCGTAGATGCCAAGCTCGAAGAATGTTCCGGGATCGGTCAGTCGCTGAATGCGTTCACGAGCTGTGAGGCGCCCTTTGCCGTGCTGGTTTTCAATTGCTTTCGGGCCGCCGCCTTCACGAATCTGCTCCTCCTCATTGCGCACGGCGGATACCAGATCGGCCATGTAGCGCATGTTGGCCTCGAAACGCGCCGAGGTCGGATCAACACGCGAGGTCAGGATCGAAGTAATAGTTTCGGTGGCCATGTAAAGGCAGCTGTTGGCTTTTGGCTCTTGGCAAACCCTGGGCCCACGAGGGTTGGTTTTGCTGAGAGCTAAGAGCTAAAGGCTAAGAGCTGGAGACCTGCGCCGAGCGTGCGTTTCCACGGATGAACTTCACGATCTCATCCATGCTGGTTCCTGGCTGAAAGATTGCGGCTACTCCGGCTTTTTTCAGTGCGTCGATGTCCTGGTCCGGAATTATGCCGCCTACAATGAGCAGTACATCGTCCATTTTGTTTTGCTTCAGCAGATCCATCACCCGGGGGACGATGGCGTTGTGCGCGCCCGAGAGAATCGACAAGCCGATCACCTGCACGTCCTCCTGCAGCGCGGCGTTGACGATCATCTCCGGAGTCTGGCGCAGGCCGGTGTAGATAACCTCCATACCTGCATCGCGAAGCGCGCGAGCTATGACCTTTGCGCCGCGGTCGTGGCCGTCAAGGCCGGGTTTCGCGACCAGAACACGGATTTTGGGTTCAGGCACGGAGCTTATTAAACCACATCCACTGTGATTCGGTGACAACTCAACCAGCGGAGTGCGCACTTATCCGATCGTTTTTACGTCCAGGCTCTGCCAGAGATACCAACACGCAACGCTGCGGTATGGTTCCCATCGTTTGGCGATCTTCTGCATCTGCTCCGGGGTGGGCAGAATGATTTTGATCTTCTTGGGCTTTTTGTCGGATTCCTTCTTAACTTTGATTGTGACTACCGCTCCATTGCGCTTCGGGCGTTTTTCCAGGTAGTTCTTGTACATCGCCATGCGGATTCCGAAGTCTCCCGTGGGAAGAATGTCAGGTCTGCGCAGGGTAAACATCAGGAACATGTGCGCAGTCCAGACACCGACACCTTTTACTTGCGTGAGGTGAGCGATGACCTCTTCCTCCGACATTTCTGACAGGCGCGAAAAATCCAGCGTGCCTTTATGCGCGCGCTCGGCCATGTCGAGCAGGTAGGAAGACTTCTGTTTCGAAAGTCCCACGCTGCGCATTTGCTCCGGCGTTATTTTCAAAATGCCTTCAGGAGTGAGTGGCTTTCCGGCGAGTGCGGCGAAACGGTTAAAGATCGTGAGGGCCGCCTTGCCGTTCAACTGCTGATAAATGATTGCCTCAGCAAGACTGTGAAACGTCGGCTCGCCGTACTGCATTTTGAACGGACCAATACGCTCGATAATTCCGCGCATCACCGGGTCACATTTCTTCAGGTGCAGAATGGCGTTACGCATGGTCAAACCTTTTCACCACAGGGACACAGGGGCCCAGGGAAATTCATCGTCTAACTCGCGTTTCCATATCAAGCCATGAATTCATTGCTTTTTTCTGTGTCCCTGTGTCTCTGTGGTGAATGATCTTACTTCGATTTGGCGCGAAAATGCCTGCCAATGGAATTCGATCGTCTCCCCGAGGTGCGACAGGAAATATTCCGCGCTGTGTCTTCCAGGATAGAGATGGAACTCGTGACGAATTCCTTCAGTAGTCAACTGCTTGTGCATCTGGCTTGCGCCGGTGTAGAAGCCATATTCATCCTGATCGCCGCAGTTGATGTAGATGGCCTGAGTCTTCAATTGGACTTGGTTTTTTCGAGCAAGGTCGAAGGGATTGTTCTGTTTCCAATGCGCGACGTCAATCGGATTGCCGAACACCGAACCGAGCAGTTGAGCGAGCGGCCCGGCGTGCTGCAGGTCGGCGTTGAGCTGGCTTGGCGTCTCGATGATCAGCGCCGGGCTTTGCGCGCTGACCGACCCGAACAGCTCCGGGTGTGCAAATGCGACGCGCAGCGCGCCGTAGCCGCCCATTGAGAGGCCGGTCACCCCGCGCGATTTCCGGTTGCGAATGGTTCGATAATGGGCCTCGATGTGCGGAATGAACTCCTGCAACAGAAAGTCGTTGTATGGGTTCTTCCCATCGACAGAATTGATGAAGAAGCTGCCGCGTCCTTCAGGAGCGGCCATGACGAAGTCGCCGATCTTGTGCGCGCGCTGAAGGTCTTCGATCAGCCCCCAACCCCCGCTGCGCATGAGCGCCTGCTCGTTTTCGCCAAGGCCGTGCAGGAAATAGAGCACGGGGTACTTCTTAGCTTCCTTTTCGTAGTTCGGCGGAAGCATCACGCAATAGCGAACGGGACGGTGGAGAAGTCTGCTATCGAGGATGGTGCAATCGATACGGCTCTGCGCCAAAGACACTGGCGCCAGAGTCAAAAGTAAAACGATATTTGACCAGACTCGCAGCATGCAGGAGTCGCTCCATAATCCCTCTGTGTAACTCTGTGACCTCTGTGGTTAGTTGGGTTCAAAACCACAGAGGTCACAGAGGGCCACGAGGGAATTGTCTACTCGTACCGTAGTGCTTGTACCGGATCGAGTCTTGCAGCGCGGGACGCCGGATAAAGCCCTGAAATCAAACTGACGCCGAATGCAACACACATTGCGGCGGCCACGAGCCACCAGGGGACTGCCCAAAGTTTTTCGTGCGGAATTCCGAGACGCTGAAAATAAATGTTTGTACCGAAGTTGATGACCCGTCCGATGACCCAGCCCATAATCACCCCGCAAAGACCACCCATCATTCCCATTGCTCCGGCCTCGGCGAAAAACAGGCCGCGCACATCCGAATCGCTGGCGCCGATCGCTTTCATGATCCCGATTTCGCGGCGGCGCTCGAGAATGGCCATCACCAGCGTGTTCACGATTCCGATACAGGCGACCGTCAATGCCAGGCTCCCGAAAATAAAGAGAAAGGAATCGACGATCTTGAAAAATGTCTGCAATCCCTTGCTTGCGTCGAGGATTGAAAACGTGTTGAATCCCAGCTTCTTGATCGCCTGCTCGACGGAATCAACTTTGCCTGCGCCACTCACGCGTGCCACAAGCGTGCTGTAGGCAGGTTCGTTGGAGGTTGCATGCGTGGAATCGCGGCTCTCATACGCCTGCATCGCGTGCAGGCCTTCCATCAGCTTCTGTGGAATGAACAGGCGTGCACGAAAGTTGCCTCGCATGCTGTCGGGATCGAGATCGGCTATGCCTACAATCGTCAGAGGCAATTCTCGTGAGATGACTGAGTAGGAAGCCGAATCTGCTGCGGCGCTACCGGATTGACGCTCCGCGTAACGAAGCACCATCTGCTTTCCGAGCAGAGGCTGAGCGACCTCGCGGACGTTAACCTCATCGGGGTTGCGCGCAGTCTTGCCGAGAAGTTCGGCGGCGAACATTTTCTGCAGAACAACTTCGTGTGCAGTCTCACCCGAGAAGAAATTACCCTGCATACCTTCGAACCCGTCGCTGCTTTTGCTCGAGAGCGGGAGGCCGGCAATCATGGTCAGGTGTGGCTTGTCTTCGAAGCGTAGTTCGGCGATGAAGCGCAAGTCCGGATAGGCTTCGATCACGCCAGGAACCGCTGCGATTTTGGTGCGTGCACTCTCGTCAAGCTCAGGACTCTGTGCGGGCGCGGGCCCCTCGGTTTCCTGCTCGCGGTTGAAGCTGCGTAAATCACGGCGCGAGGAAACCACAACCGTGTCGAACAAACCGGCGCGCTGCAAGCGGCGCGAAGCCATCTGTTGCAAGCCAATTCCGAGCGAAAGCATCGCAACCAGCGAAGCCACTCCGACAGAAATCCCGAGCGTGGTGAGCGAATTTCGCAGCAAGGACTCCCGGAGGTTGCGCGCTGCAAGATCGACCGAATCGTAGAGTTTCACGACTCACCTCGCGCCAAAGTCCTGGCCGCGTTGATTTGATCGCTGATCATTTTTCCATCTGCCAGTGAGATGAGCCGTCCTGCGTACGTCTCAGCGAGATTGCGCTCATGGGTCACGAGAACGACCGTCATTTGAAGGGACTCATTCAAATTCCGAATGAGTTCCATGACCTCAGTCCCGGTGCGACTGTCGAGATTCCCGGTAGGCTCATCGGCGAGCAGGATGCTTGGCTGGTTGATGAGAGCTCGAGCGATGGCGACGCGCTGCTGCTCGCCGCCGGAGAGTTCAATTGGACGGTGCCTGAGTCGACCGGCAAGTCCTACCTGTTCGAGCGAGCGCGCTGCCATTGCTCCGCGTTTGGAACGTTCCACTTCCGCGAAACGCAATGGCAATTCAACATTCTCAAGCACGGTCATACTCGGCACTAAATTGAAGGACTGAAACACCATGCCTACAGTATGGCGGCGATAACGTGCAAGCTCATCGCGTGAAAGCTTTGCGAGGTCGTGGCCGCCGACGACTACGCTCCCTGAGGTCGGAGAATCCAGTCCGGCAAGTAGATTCAGCAGGGAAGACTTGCCTGATCCCGACACGCCCAGCAGGGCTACGAACTCTCCAGGCTCAATTGCAAGCGACACTCCATCCACCGCTCGAATGGTGGCACTGCCCATCTGATAATGGCGGCAGAGAGAAGAAATCTGAATGGCGGCGCGGGGAGTCAAGCAAACCTGAGAAAAGTCTAACAGGATAAGGCTGGTTTTACTGGCAACGTCCGGCATGCTGAGCGAATCGAATCCGGACTGGAGGCAGTCATGCGCGTTCCATTTCTCATCGGTCGAATGCTCTTCGGCGGATATTTCATCATGAGCGGCATCAATCATTTCAAGCAGACGAAGCAGCTTTCGCAATATGCGGGAATGAAGGGTGTTCCCAAGCCGGATTGGGCGGTGCGGGCCTCAGGAGCGTTGCTGATTGCAGGCGGCACAAGCATTTTGCTTGGCACGAAGCCGAAGTTCGGCGCAGCGGCAATCATTGGATTTCTCGCCGGCGTGTCGCCGGTCATGCATGACTTCTGGAACGAAGACGCTGAGCAGCGCATGAATGACCTGATCAACTTCACCAAGAATCTCGCACTGGTTGGTGGGGCCACAGCGCTGATGGGAGTGGAAGAGCCGTGGCCAGTGAGCGTCAGCCCGCAACCGACAGTACGTCAGCGCGCCAGAAAGATGTTACGCGAGAGTATCGCGGCGTGAGACGTTCGTCGCACGGTCATCCAGGATTCATCCTTGATTATTGTGCGCTCTTTGGCAGTGCGAGTTCTGTCGGCGTTTCACCTGCGCTGGCCTGAATCAACTTCTGTACTGGAGCAGCCACCACCAGGATCAGTTGCGCTCGAGGCTGGATCGCCGCCTCAGCGAACGTGAGTTGCTGCGACTTCCAGGTCTCAGGAGCTTTCTCGTCGCGATCCATGTAGCCGAGGGCCTCTAATCCCGCTTGCCCCAGGGTCGAGAGGTCGTGCGAGAGCGGCAGGCCTTCCTGCAATAGGGCGGAATTCTGAGCGAGCGCTCGAAAGTGGATATCGTTGTCGCGCCACGTGGTGAGCCGGTCGCGAATTTCTGCTTCCATTCCTGGCGTGATTTTTCCGGACACAAACCCATCCACCAGCTTGATGAACCGCCGAGTCTCGATACTTTCTGGTGAAGCGGCATCCACTAATCGATTAAGAGGCGTCAGCGATGTCGGCTCTGAGGGAGCGAGCGCCTCGCGCGAGTATCCCTTTACGGGTTCCACCGAGTCCAGCAGGGTTTCGGCCGCGGACACGTCTTCAGCATCCCCCATGCGTTGCGACATCAGTCTGCGCGCGGTGTTGTGTGTTAACCCGTAAGCGTCCAGCCAGCGGCTGGTCGATTGCATGCGGGTGTACATCGAATCCATATCGGTTGTGTTCTGCGGAGACCAGAACCGCTCGGCAATGGCTGCCATGCGGGGCCAGATTCGCGAGTCCACGTTTTCAGGAGAAACGTACTCCGCCCACATGCAGGCTTCGCCTCCTAAGATTTTTTCCTTGTCGGCGTCCGAAAGCGCGGCAGTCGGGCCGGTAAAAGGATCCACGGCGTAGTGCTGGGAAGTAGGCTGATTGAGATCGATGTAATAGCCGGAGGATAGGAGCCCGCGATAACCTTGCCGAGCGGCGTCCGCCAGTGATTGTTGCCCTCGCCAGGACTGAATCACAATGGTCTTCGGCAAATCAGGACGAAGAATCTCATCCCAGCCTTCCATGATCTTGCCGTGCTTCTCGACGATCTTCTGAATGCGTGTATTGAAATACGCCTGCAAGTCAGCATTGTTCTTCAATGAATGCGCACGCATGAACTGCTGAATCTTCGGATTTGCATCCCACTGCTTGCCGTTTACTTCGTCGCCGCCAATGTGAAAGAACTGGTCGGGGAAGAGCTTTGCCATCTCCCCGATGAATTCGTCGAGAAATTTGTAGGTGCTCTCGCGTGTCGGATCCATCGCAGGATCGAATATGCCCCACTTGCGCTCGATCGAATACGGCCCAGGAGCGCTTGCGAGATCGGGATAGCCCACGAACCATCCGGTGCTGTGGCCGGGCATATCGAACTCAGGTATGACTCGAATGCCGCGGTCGCGCGCGTATGAAAGGACGTCGCGAATCTGATCTTGCGTGTAGTAAAGGCCATCCGAGCCCATCTCGTGCAACTTTGGGAAGCGAAGGCTCTGTACGCGGAATCCCTGGTTCTCCGAAAGGTGCCAGTGAAATACGTTCAGCTTTACGGCCGCCATGCCGTCGAGGTTGCGTTTGATGACTTCGATCGGCATAAAATGCCGGCCCGAATCGATCATCAGCCCGCGCCACGCGAATCGGGGTTTGTCTTCAATCGTGATGGCTGGAACTGCGAAGCCTTGCGAGGTGATCTGAACGAGCTGCAAAAACGTCTGCAGGCCGCGCATGGCGCCTAATGTAGTCGGCGCCTTCAGGGTGGCAGCGGAGCTTTTGATTTCGAGTGTATAGGATTCATCCTCGCCGAGCTCCTGAACTGTCTTGCTGGCGTGATCAGCGCTGATCTGTAATTGCCCATTGCCCGACGGATCGTATTTAAAATCCAGCGGCAAGGAACCGGTGTGCCGCCGCAGATCATTCAGAAAGATTGCAACCGCCCTGGGTAAGTGCGGATCAGTCGATTGTGAAATCGAAACAGAAAAGGAATTCTGAATCAGAAGTTGACCGCCGCCTGGTTGCGGAGTCACGCTCTGTGGCCAGGGCATCAGCTGAAGCGCTCGCACTTGTTGTTCGGCGGTTGTCGAAGCCATGACCAGAATGGTCATCAGCACAGCCCATCCAAGCCGCATGATCTCCCCCCTTCGGTGAGGGCAGAATATTGGAACTGAGGCTCGGACGCAATGTCAGCGTCGATAACCGCGTGCGCGCAAAAAGTTGCAGTTTCAGAATCCATTGCTACTCTGGAAATGAAAATTCCTGCACAGGAAGCTTAGTTAACGACCGATTATTCTCAGATCGTTCCAGATTGTCCTTGACAGCCCTTTTTTGCCCGGCATACTAGGGGAGCCACTCCCCCGTCGGTGCGCGAATCCGCGTATCTGAAGCACCACACTGCTGATCTACAAGTTAGGAGCCTGCGTCGTGAAAACTTTAGCCAAACTGCTTCTGGGTGGCACCGTCCTGGCGCTGTTGTCGGTTTGCGCCAGCGCGAATTCCGTCGACCCCGGCATCATCATCCGCGACCCGGTTTGCACACAGCCGTGCCCGGTCATAACCAGCAACAGCTTCACGTTCAACGCTCCGGCGTCAGGCTTTGGTCTGCTCCACTTCCTCAATGGCTCAGGACAAAACTGGACCAGCATGATCATCACAGAGCTCGCGGTGCCCGCCGCGAACATAACTTGCTCTGCGCCCGGCGCTTTTCTGTGTACCCTCAATCCCTTTGGACAATCTGGCGCGCAGATCGTTCTGAGCGCCGGAGCCGGCCTGACCGGAATTCCGAACGGTGGTGTTCTGGAGATTACGCTGCAATGCCTGCCGCAATGCTGGCCGGGTGGGTTGCAGTTCAATGTTGTAGCCAACACGCCGGAACCGGGTACGATGGTCCTGTTTCTGACGGGAGCGAGTGCTCTCTATTTCCGAAAGAGACGGGCGAAACTCGCAGTTTAGTTTTTCTTCGCGGAAAACTCATTCACGAGTTTGGTGAATTCTGGAAGCGACTTGAGCGACCCAAGTTCCGGGTCGCTCATTGCTTCTTCGGGTGAATATCCCTTTTTGAATGCCTGCCGAAGAGTGGCGATTGCATCCTGCTGATGCCCAGCCAAGCATTCCACCTCGACCTCATAGTAGAGAAGCTGCAGGTCTTCCGCATCAAGCGAGCGCGCCTGCCTGATGTAGGTGAGCGCGTGCGCCGCATCGCCCTTCTTCGCGTAATAAAGACCCAGATGTCCTGTTACGGGCGCCAGCTTTGGATTCACCTGCAATTGCTGGAACGCAAGCTGGATGGCTTTGTCATAAGCGGCGTTCGCCTGATCCTTCTGTCCGGCCGCGCGATAAGCGTCGGCGAGGTCGCCCATTAATTCTTCGTCGCGGGGACTGAGTTCGACCGCCTTCTGAAACATTTTGATCGACTCGTCATAACGTTTGAGGAAAAAGTTGGCTGTTCCTATATTGGCGTAGACAGTGGCGTCCGGCTGGATTTCGAGCGATTTCTGGAACGCAGTAATCGCATCGTTCCATTTCCCGACGCGAAAATAAACCGCACCGAGATTTTGGTATCCGATGGGATTGTCGGAGGCCAGTTCAGTGACTTTCTGATATTCCTGCAAAGCTTTGTCGGTTTCGCCAAACTGGAAGTACGCGCCGCCGAGCGTGTTGTGATTCGACCAGTAGTAAGGGTTAGCATTGACCGCATTCTGATAAGCCGCGACCGCTTCGCTCTTGTGGCCACCGGCGCGATACACGTCTCCGAGACGGCGATAGGCGTCGTCTGAATTCGGCGAGAGCGACAGTGCCTTCTGTAGTTCGCTGACCGCTTCCGTGCTCTTTCCGGTTGTGTTGTAGACACTCCCGAGGGAAAGGTGTACCTCAGCCAGATTCGGATTCAGGGTCGCGGCTTTCTGCGCGGCAGCCACTGCTTTTTCTGCGTAGATCGGGTCTTTCGACGCTTTGTACAGGCGGAGATCCGCGTCAGCCAAACCCGTGTATGCAAGCGCGAAGTTTCCATCGCGGTGGAGTGCGCTCTCGAATAGACTCACCGCGGATTCGATGTCGCGTGTGCCCGCAGTTCCGCGCAAAGCGTCCCGGCCCTTCAGGTAAAGATCGTACGCATCGGTGTTCTCGGTCGGATGCACGCCGGTCTTGGCCAGTTCCTCGGTAGAGGGCCGCAGATCCAACGCTGCAACCAGGGAGGTGTAGATCTGGTCTTCGATGGTCAGCAGGTCTTGCGTTACGCCGGAAAATTCCTGAGTCCAGATGCGGCGGTTACTCGCCACGTCTTCCAGGTTGAATGTGATTCGCAGCTTGTCAGGGCTGCCCATGACTGTGCCCTGCAGGATCAGGTTTGCTCCGACCTCACGGGCGATCTTCGAAATCGGCTGATCTGTTGCGGTTGCCTTCTCGACGGCTGCGGAGGAGGCTACGTGAACCGCTTGCAGTTGGAACATTTTTGCAGAGAGCGCATCAACCAGTCCGTCGGCGACATAGCGCAGTGATTTCTCATCGCCGAGAACCTTCAGCGGAAGTACGGCAATATATTTTCCCTTGCTGAGGTCCGGGATTACCTCGACGGTTCCCGTGCTTTCAACGGCAGGACGAAACACCAGATGGCGGGTAATCGGGATTGCGAAAAAGAGGGCAACCGCAGCGATCACGATCGCGACCCACATCCATGAACTCTGGCTCGGCAGGTTGAGAGAAATCTGTACGCTGCGAGGCCCGGAAACGGCGGCGCCGGGCGTGTGTGTAATCGGCGGCGTTGTTGCCGTGCTGACGTGAGATCCTTGCGCCGCCGGATCGGCCAGCCATGCATCCAATTCCCGTAACAAGTCGGCCGCGCTCTGATAGCGATCTTTCGGATCGCGTTCCAAACATTTGCTGACGATTGCGCTGAGCGAAACTGGAACGCTGGTGTCCACGCCCGATGCTGGAACCGCGCGCTCGTGCGTGCGCTTCATCAAGCTTGCGATGGCGGTGTCTGCTTTGTATGGAGCTTTTCCGGTCAGTAGCTCGTAGAAAATCAGACCAACGGCAAACAGGTCAGAACGTTGATCGAGCGGCGAGCCCAGCGCCTGCTCCGGCGACATATATTCGAGGGTGCCGACGAGCGCGCCGGTTTGCGTCATGCCATCCGATTCAAGCGATCGGGCGAGGCCGAAATCCATAACCACAATGCGGCCTTGCGGATCGCGCATGATGTTCTGCGGCTTCAGATCGCGATGGATCACCCCTTCGCTGTGCGCGGCTTCGAGCGCGCGACAGATTTGCTGAACGATCGCGACCGCTTTCCGTGGTGAAAATTTTCCGTGATGACGAAGAACCCCGCGCAGGTCTTCGCCCTCAATGAACTCCATGGTGATGAACTTCGTACCGTCGGCCTCGCCGAGATCGAAAATTCGCACCACATTTTTGTGAGTTACGTTGCGGGAGAGAATGAGTTCCTGCTTGAAGCGCTGCAGGATACCGGCGTTCGAAGCCAGGTCGGGCCGGATGACCTTCAAGGCAATCGTGCGGTCAAGTTCCTGATCGCGGGCCTGGTAAACCGCGCCCATGCCACCCTGGCCGAGGATTTTCAAGATTTGGTAGCGAGCACCCAACAGAGTTCCCGGGGCGAAGCTTGCGGTTGAACCGGAGAACTCGGATTGAGGTCTTGCAGGAGATGCCCCGGGAATCGGCCCGGCATCGGCGATGGTTGCCAGATTCTCGGATGAAGGCGAACTGGAGTCGCCCGGAGTCTTAACCGCGGCGCCTGCGTGGTGCTCTCCCTCGGCGGCACCAGCGAGTGTCGGTAAATCGGGATCAAACCCGTGCTTGGGATCCTGCATTCAACTGCCCTGGGAAGGGCCCCTCTTTACTACCTATAGCGCTGTTTCTGGGCGCCGTTCGCCACGGCACGGAAATAGAGACAGTGGAGGGAAGTATATACCGCTTATGCAGTGACTTGCGAGGAGTTGTGCTTGAAAGGCTAACAGCTGCCGGCTGCCTGTGCGCAGCAGGCAAGAACGGATTGCGGAATGAACGGTTGTACCGTTACCCGCTGCATGCCTAATTGCCCGACTTTGCCGGTCCCAGTCCCGCCAACCCAGACCACCCGATATTGCGCCTTGTCCTTGCCCATGCGGATGTCGAGAAGTTCACCGCCGCGGATCTTGCGCCTTAAACCTTCCAGAATGAGGCCGCCCGTGCTCATATTGCTCACAATGGCCGGATCCATGAAGGCCTGGCCATGCGCGTCGATTCCCCAAACCTCAACCGGCAACTGAACCTCGATCCGCGCAGTGCGACGGCGATCCATTTGGCTTCTCCCCCGAAATGCAATTCTGCAGGAGGAGTGCTGGGATGAAAACTTACTGGCGTTATTCGTGACTGGGTACTGCAGTGCTGCTGGAAGCCGAGCAAAAATAGAGGTTTAGCTCAATCCATGTCGCCCAGCGAGCAAGCGCCCGGACCGCGAGGGTCGCCGCACGAGCCGCATGGGCCCATTGCAGGCGCGGATGAATTTGAGCCTGCTTTGGCGGAAACGGCAAACACCGAGAGTTTCGGAGCCAGGCTTTTGCTGTGGCACTTTGGGCAGGAGGCTTTCTCGTTGCCGAAAACCAGGGCTTCAAATTCATGTTCGCAGCTTTTGCACGCATATTCAAAGATTGGCATTCGTGGACTCCGGCGCAGCCGTAACTTGATGTAAGAACCTCAGGCACATTTTACAGCGTGAACCTGATTCAGTTGGAGGTATCTGACGGAGTACAGTGAGTTCAATAACTGAGCATCCCAACAGCTCTGAAAAGAGAAGCGCCTCACTCCAGCAAGGCGCTTTTCTTTTTCTCGATTGAGTTATGCCTACCAGTACGTGAAGTTCAGCTTGTCAAGCCAAATTGAGTAGCCCTTGGCGTACTTATTGAGGTCCTGCTGGTAGTTGATCGTGACTCCGTGCCAGCTGGTGGTATTCGGCTTTCGGTAGATGTTAAGGTTTGCAGTCTTCCCATTCAACGTGATGGACTTGAAAAGCAGCTTACCGTCTGAGGTTCGGTGCGCTTTGATGACAAGGTGGTTCCACGCATTATTTTTCGGGTAACAGGGCACACCGGTCGGGACCCAACGCTTGTTGACATTGTCCCATGTGTCCCATTCATGCCCATCAGAGAGACGGCATTCGTGTCCCCAAATGAATGACTTTCCATTCACAAATTGATTGATATCGAACTCCAGTGCCTGGGAGAGCTTCAAGTCCGTCACATAGAAGTGCACGTCGTAAACAAAATTGTGCAGCGTTGGGACCAGGGTGTGGCTGTAGTCATGGATGCCCTGCGACGAGAAATCGCCAATGATGTGGTTGTTCCACAAGACATCGGCGTACGAAGTCGTCCCATCGATGTGATGTTTAGCTGCCTTTCCGGTCAATGAAGGTGACGACACTCCCGGAGTTCGAGACCAATTGATTTTGGTGCCCGTCGCGGAGCAGGTGCCACAGATCAAATACTTGGAAGGCATAAGCGCGAAGCCTTGCCATCCCTTCTGAGCTTGCAGGTTGTAAACCGTCTTCTGAGCAAACCCGGCTGAGGTAAGTACGAATAATGCCAGCAACGAATAAAAATACAGTTTCATTTGAAAATGTCTCCAGCGAATTACTGAGGGAAATTCTGGTAGAGACTATCGGTGTTTAAGCCACCGATCAAGTTTCCAGGGGACATTTTCTGTAACAGTTTTGTGTCAAAAACTAAGGCGAAAAAATTACGCAAAATTGTTCGATAGGTATGCAGGATCGTGAAGAATGTGCGCGATTCTGCTACTTACCCTGTATTGTGCAGGCCCGCAGCGATGCCGTTGATTGTCGCGCCCAGCGCGTAATTCAGCGCCTCAGTGTTATCCCCTAACTGCTTCCTGCGTAGAAGGTCCACTTGGATGAGGCTCATGGGATCGACGTACGGATTCCTCAGTCGAATAGAGCGTGAGAGTACCCGGTTCTTTTCCAGAAGTTTCTCTTGCTGCTTGACCAGCAGGAGCGTGCGAAGCGTACGTTCGAACTCTTCCGCAATCATCGTCCACACGCGCTCACGCAATCTCTCATCCTTTACGAGTGACGCGTAGACGCGGGCGATAGCAAAATCCGCTTTCGCCATGGCAAGTTCGACGTTGCGTATGAGGTCATTGAAAAGGGGGAAATTCACAACCATGTCGTGCAACAATCGCTCGGCCTCTTCCCCCTGATTGGCAAAGCGCTCGAGCGCGTACCCAACGCCGAACCATGCCGGCAGCGCGTGCCTGCTCTGCATCCAGCCGAAGACCCACGGGATCGCCCTCAGATCTTCGAGTCGCCTGCCATGCGAGCGGCGTGTCGGACGCGATCCAATCTGGGCGTGCTCAAGTTCATTGACCGGAGTGGCCTCCTCGAAATACGTAAGCACGTCAGGATTCTCGGCGATGTGCCGGCGGTAAAAGGCGAACGCATCCTGCGACATCTGTTCCATCGGCCCGGACCAGTGTTCATCCGACTTCGATTCGGCAGAGCTTGAACGCGATAGGGATTCAAGCGAAGCTGCGACCATAATTTCCAGGTTCCACTCCGCGAGCACCGGATCGGAGTATTTCCAGTTCAGCACCTCGCCTTGTTCAGTAATCCTTATTTCGCCGGAGAAATCTCCTGCCGGCTGGGCAAGAATTGCGGCATGTGTGGGTCCACCGCCGCGACCGACGGTTCCGCCTCTGCCGTGGAACAGCCTGAGCTTGACCTCGTGCCTGCGCGCGACCTGATGCAACGCGCGGTGTGCCTTGTACAGCTCCCAAATGCTGGTCAGCATGCCGCCGTCTTTGTTGGAGTCCGAGTACCCGAGCATTACTTCCTGCCAGCCCGACCAGGAATCGAGCAGACGCCGGTATTCCGGATGTGTCCACACTTTTTCCATGATCGCGGCGGAGTCGCGCAGCGATTGAATCGATTCAAACAGGGGAACCGGCATTAGTCCGGGATCTGTGCCAGACGCGCGAAGTTGTACGCCAGTGGCCTTCGCGAGTTTCAGGACTGCGAAAACATCATCTTCGGATTCGGCGCCGCTGATGACGTAGTTTCGGATGGCGATTGAGGGAAAAGTAGCCTTCCAACCGGGTATCGCTCGAAAGGTGCTAAGAACACTTTCAGCCGTCGGATCTGCTGCCGACGCATCAACTGCCCCTCCGCGCGAGGAACTGGCCAAAGCCGCAAGCGCCTGCCTGTGGGCCTTGGCATGCTGGCGGATATCCAGTGTCGCGAGATGAAATCCGAAACCGCGCACTTTTCGCGTGAGAGGGTCGAGAGTTAATCCGGCGATGTTTTCTCCGCGATTTTGCGCAAGGCTCGTATAGACGAGTTGCAGATCTTCTTCGAAATCGCCGGCCGAACGGTATGACTGAGGTGCGGAGCTTGCGTCGCGCGTCTGTCGCAGCTTTTCGTTTACATAGCTCAGAAAAAGGCGATAGCGCTCCGTCGGCGAAACCCGCCCGCGGTGTGCGGGTTCCTCTCCCATCTGGGCGGCATATTGGTTCAGCTTTGCCTCGAATTCCGGCAGTACTTCCACCTGTCGTGAGGAAGAGCTTAGCTGCTCGATGGCGCGTTGTATCTCAGAGATGTAGTGGCCGAGAATGGTGTTACGCGCCCGCTCCAGCGCGTCAGTGGTGCTCTCAACCGTCACGTACGGGTTTCCATCGCGGTCGCCGCCGATCCAGGAGCCAAACGATAAAACCTCGGGTATTTGCGCGGCGGTGAACTTCGCTCCGTAGACCTCACCGAAGGCGTCTCGAATCTCGCTGTAAACGCGCGGCAGACTCTCGAAGATCGACATCGGGTAGTGGTCCAGCCCCATGCGAATTTCGTCCGTCACCTGCGGCCGCTGCACACGAACTTCGTCGGTCTGCCATAGGCCCGTGATCTCGGCAGTGATTTCATCTTCAAGCAATCGCGCCTCTGAGTCGGGAAGCGGCAGACGATCCAGGCGATGCAACTGCTTGGCAATACGCCGACGCTTGAGCAGGACGGTGCGCCGCGCAACTTCCGTCGGATGGGCTGTGAACACCGGAGTGACTTTGATTTTTTTCAGCGCATCCAACGCCTCGCAGGCGGTCATCCCTGAATCGCGCAATCTGATGAGCGTTCCGCGAAATGAGCCAGCAAGCGGCGGTTGATCCGGGTAAAGCCTGGCGGCGCGGCGGCGTCGTTTTCGATGGTTGGATTCAGCGAGATTTGCCAGCTCGAAGTAGATCGCGAACGCCTTGGTGACGCCATGGGCCTCGTGGACTGTGAGGTGTTCAATCACCTGGCGCGCTTCCTGCATTTCCACGGTGTCGGATTGCGATCCGCCGCCGCGCGCGCGGGATTGGATCAGCAGCTTCCGCAACTGCTCCACTTTCCTGAAAAGTTCCTCGCCGCCTTGCGTGACCAGCACGCGGCCGAGCAGCGTGCCCAACGAGCGGATGTCACGGCGCAGGGGAAGTTCTTTCGCGCGATCGTTCGTGTCCGCTGTCAGTTCGGCGAGGCGGGCGGCCTGATCTGGAGCTCCCCAAAGCGGCGGTTCGGGCATGGGTTTCGTGCATCCATACTAAATTAGTGGCACTCTTTACTGGCTCTACCCCTTGCTAGGGACGCGGCGTCCCTGAATAATTAAGGTTTCTCATGAATAACGAAAAAGTACTGATCGTAGAAGACGAAGAAAACGAGCGCACTGGGCTGGCCGAACTGATTTCCTCGTGGGGATATTCCGCCCAAACCGCACACGATGGACAGGATGGCTACGAGAAGGTGCTCTCCTGGTCCCCAGGTATTGTCATTACCGACCTGAAAATGCCCAGGCTGGGCGGGCTGGAATTGCTGGAAAAAATCTCCGGCGACAGCCAGACCACGGCTGTGATTGTGGTAACCGCGCAGGGAACGATTGACAGTGCAGTTCAGGCCATGCGCATCGGAGCATACGACTACATAACCAAGCCAATCGATACCAGCCGCCTGCGGACGATTCTTCAAAATGCGTCGGCCCTGCTCGGTGCCAGAGTTGAACTGGAGGCGACGCGAAGGAAGCTTCGGGATGCTGGGTCGTTGGGATCGCTGGTTGGGCCATCAAAGAAAATGCAGGAGATTTTCCGTCTCATTGAGATGGTTGCGCCGAGCACAGCGTCCGTCTTAATCACCGGTGCCAGCGGCACGGGGAAAGAACTGGTGGCCCGGACCATCCATGAACTCAGTTCCCGGCGCCCGAAACCGTTTGTCGCCATCAATTGCGCCGCGATTCCCGAGACGCTGATCGAAAGCGAAATATTCGGGCACGAAAAAGGCGCGTTCACCGGGGCGCTGGAGCGTCGTACAGGATGCTTCGAGCTGGCTGAAGGAGGCACGCTCTTATTGGACGAAATCGGCGAAATGCCGATCGCCACCCAGGCAAAGCTGCTACGCGTGCTTGAAGATCGCAAACTGCGTCGCCTTGGCAGCAAGGTGGAGACCACGGTGGATGTGCGCGTTCTCGCTGCCACCAACAAAGTTCCCGAGGAGGCAGTGGCGCGCGGCGAACTGCGCAACGACCTCTACTATCGCCTGAACGTGTTCAACATTCATATGCCTCCATTGCGCGAGCACCGCGAGGACGTTCCCGATCTTGTGCAGGCGTTGCTTTCGGAGATGAGTTCCAAGCACGGCAGGCGCGTGGCCACTGTAAGCGAAGCCGTTCTCAACGCGTTCAAGAACTATTCCTGGCCCGGGAACGTCCGCGAACTTCGCAACACACTGGAGCGCGCCGTGATCGTTTGCGATGGCGCTGTGATTGAGACCAAGCACTTGCCGCCGGGATTCGGCCATTCCCCGGTTCGTCCATCCATGGACGACGCGGACTCCATCCGCGTCGGGGTGGGTACGACAGTTGGCGAAGCCGAGCGGCTGCTCATCATCAAAACGCTTGAATCCACGAACAATAACAAGACCCGTGCTGCCGAAATCCTCGGAATCAGCCTGAAGACTTTGCACAACAAGCTCAAGGAGTACGGCAGTTCGAGCAGCAGCGATGGTTCGCGCAGCGAAGAAGCCGAAGGAGTGGCGGAGCCGTGATGACGAACCAGCCTGCGCCAGAACTTTGTCAGATTGCGTGTGTTTTCGGATCCAGGAACTACTAGCCGCTTTCCATGCGCCGTCGGACCCAAATCGTACTTGCGATCACCTTGATGGTGGCGGCAATCGTGTCAGGAGCGTCGTACCTCTACATCGCTCAGATTTTGAGGCAAGGGATCAACACGACGCACGACAACGCCGCGGTGGTGGCGCAGCAAATCGCATACCTGGCCACCAATGCTGCTCCTGACCTGAGCAGCACACGCGTGGACACGACGAACCCGGAAGCCGTTCGACGCGCCGTTGCTTATTACCTTGGCACGGACCGCGACCTGAATACTGTTCTTGATTCCGTCGTAGGCAGCTTCCCGACCGTTTACGATGTCGCGGTCTTGGATTCGGACGGCAAAGCCATCCTTGACACCGATCCGAACCTGATCGGCAAGAAGATCGCCGATCGGCCGGACTTCTCGCAGTTACAGCAGGCCAGCTTTCGGCAGAAGCTCCGGATGGTTTATAACCCGCCGACGCTCTATGACGTTCATCTGCCCTTGATCTTGAACGGCCGGCCGTTTGGCAGCATTCACGTCGGCGTTTCCACGATTTTTCTTCGCAGTGAACTTACGCCTCGGCTGCAGCGGCAACTGGCGCTTTCCGGCATCGCTGTCTTGTGTTCGCTGGTCCTGGCCGCGTTGCTTTCCCACGTTGCGCTCGGCCCGTTGGAGCACATCAACCGCAGCCTTGACCGAATGGCGGAAAGCAGCGGAACGGACCTGACCGCACCCACGGCTGAGGACGCCGATGAATACGGCAAGGTCAGCCTGAAGATTGCGCATCTCGGAAAGCAAATGCGCGACGCGCGCGAAATTTTTTCTGCCCTGAAGAGCAATGTGGATCAGATCATGACCAGCCTTCAGGACGGCCTGATGTTGTTCACCCGCGACTCACGGGTAGTGCTGGTGAGCGCTGCGATCGAAAGCTTTCTCGGCCGGTCGCGGGGACAATTGCTGGGGCACACGGTGAAGGAGATTTTCCCGGCTGAGTCGGCGCTCGGCAGCGTCATTCTGGATGCATTTCGGCTGCATCATAGCGTGGAAGCGCAAGAGATCGAAGCGTCGAACGGCCGCCGGGTGCAGGTCTCACTCGATTTTATTCAGGAGAAGGGAACGCAGATTGGCGCGCTGCTGACCATGCGCGACGCCGAGTCGGCACGCCGTATAGAAGACGAGATCGAGTTATCGCGGCGCATTTCCGCCACGGGCCGCGTGACCCGCGGAGTGGCTCACGAAGTGAAGAACCCGATCAACGCGATCGTGCTTCATCTGCAGTTGTTGCGCAATAAATTACAGCAGCTCGATCCTGACACAACGCGGCATGTAGACATCATTGACAGTGAAATCCATCGCCTGGACCGGGTGGTGCAGATCCTGGTCGACTTCACTCGTCCGCGTGATCTGCATGTGGAAGAGACAGACCTTCGCCTTGTGCTGGATGACGTTTCACTCCTGGCTTCTCCCGATGCCGAGCAGCATGGAGTCAAGCTCTCAAGCGAACTGCCCGCAGATCCAATACCGGTCAAGATCGATGTTGATTTCATCAAGCAGGCGATTCTGAATGTTGTCCTCAATGGCGTTCAGGCGATGCCCAACGGGGGCACGCTCACGCTGTCCGCCAAAAGAGATGACGATACGGTTGTAACCGAGATCCGGGACGAAGGCCCGGGAATTCCTGCGGAGATTCAGGACAAGATCTTCGAACTGTATTTCACAACCAAGAAGACTGGCAGCGGCATCGGTCTGGCGCAAACTTACCAGATCATGCAATGGCACTACGGGTCGGTCGATTTCGAATCCGGACCCGGCAAGGGCACGACATTCCGGCTGCGATTGCCATTGGCTGCGAGCCGGATGCCATCGCTGGAGGAAGCTACCGCGCGCACCTAGAGCACTCTCATGAAAGCCGCTTTCTCAAATTCCGCTTACGTGATGATTCTGCTCTCTGCCTTAGTTGTGGGGGCTAAGGGACAAGATACTCAAAGTCCCTCGTCGTCTCAGCCTGCCGGCGCCGCGCAACCTCAGAACGAACCAGCACCGCCCAGCCAGAACGCACCACAGCAAGAATCGCCTAAAGACCAGCAGCAAACTCAGCCGCCTGCGCAGGCGCCAAACGCCGCGCCACCGCAGAGCGAATCGGCCCAGCCCAGCCAGGCCGCACCAGATCAGGGTCAGTCGAAGGAGCAAGGGACTGAGCAGGCGACATCTGCAACGCAAGCGCCGGGGGATCAGACCTCACAACCGAAGCCGCATCCCACGGCGAAATCGAAATCAACCAGGAAGAAGAGAACAACTTCGTCGAAGACCCAATCCACAGATCCAAGCGGCAAGGTGGTGGTGCGGAATGGCGGTTTACCAGAAAGCACCACCCAGATTTCTCCAGGGGTCAACGATCAACAGGCCCAGAGCCAGCGCAATGTAACCAGCCAGCTCCTTGCGACCACCGATGCCAACCTGAAGAAGGTTTCAGGACAGCAACTCACTCCGGCTCAGCAAAGCATGCTCGATCAGGTCAACGCTTACGTTCGCCAGTCCAAGGCGGCTTCGGATGCGGGGGACATTCCTCGCGCGCACACTCTGGCTGTCAAGGCCCAATTACTTTCAAACGAACTGGCGCGAAAGTGAGCTCACTTGCCGGCCGCGCGCGCAGTGTTGACCTTGGTTAATAAGTCCTTGGCAGGTTGCTGGCCCGGTCCTGCGACTGCGGCCGCTTCATTCAACGCCGCTCGCGCTTCTGTGAGGCGATTCACCTTTGCGTAGTTCCAGCCAAGGTAATACGCCGCGACTCCGTACTGCTGGTCGTCCTGACCTTTGAGCAGGACGGTTGCTGATTTCAACTCGGTGATGGACTGCGCAGTCTTTTCCTGCTTGGCGTAGGCACGGCCTGCAATCGAATGCGCCACGCCTGCTGAAATCTTCTTGGACTTGTCGGCGTTTGGATCTTCGGCCTTGGCCGCCACGATGGCTCGCTGCGCGTAGGTCAGAGCCTTAGCTGCGCTACCGGGTTCGGAGCTGTCTGCATAGGCATTCGCAATCAGAAGCAGGGCCGGGACGTTATCAGGGTTCGCAGCGAGTGCTTTTTCCGCGTATTCGTTCAAGCGCTTGTTGTCCTTTAATTGCGAAAGCGACAGCATCGCGTAAGAAGCGATCTGCTCATCGAACTTCGATTTCGGGAATACCGGGGTGAACTGGTCGATCTCATCCATGCGGGTTTTCCCGTCGCTCTCGGTCGCGATCGCGTTGAACGCGGCGCTCTCGAAAAACTCGTAGGAACTCTGGCTTTCCTCTTTTTCAGAAGCGATAGTGTGAGCGAATTGTTCGTCGCTTACATCGGCAGGCTTGGGCTGCCTGGCGATGGCGTTGAAAACGTCTCCACCCTGGACGGCGTATTTGAACATACGGGCGTTGTCTTTGAGTCCCTGCGCAATGGTGACCTGCGAAAGCAGGATGTCGAGATTGTGGGGCGCCCCAGCGACTGCCTTGTCGCCATACTCGGCTGCTTTTTGGAGATCGCCGCTCGTCTGGTAGAACTGCGAGAGTTGCCAGTTGCCATAAGCAACGGCGGCCGGATTCGAGGCGAACTGCTGGAGGAAATCCTGGTACATGGCAACGCGCTTCTGCGCGTCCTGTTCAGCGTTGATGGCGGTGAGCGCTTTGTCCTCAGGCGTGCCGGCAGGGATTACGAGCCTGTCGATCTGCGCGAACATGCTTGGACTGACGCACAAGAGAGAAGCAATCAACCACGCGCAAAGTGATTTCATGGGGGCCTCCAGCCTTGCGCGCCGAATCGTAGCTCTGAATCGGCCCGGATGCAAGCAGGATGCAGGATTGGGCCCTATTCGCCTGGAAGCTCTAGAACTGCTGCGGTACTGCCTTGGTGGTGACGGGGCTTCATGGGGAGGTGACGTAAGCGTAAGGATCTTGAGGTTGCTCAGGTTCACTTCGGCCGCGAATGCGTTTCAGATAATTCCGCACCATCTCTGCCAATCGATTGCGCCGTCTGTTTTTATCTTCACCGAAGTCTCTCAAAGGCCACTCCGTTTAGAAATCATACTCTTCGCGTCTCTCAAGCTGCCAAACGATTTTCCGCGGTTGAGGAACTCTGCTGCGATTGCTTAAAGTATTTCATGCGTTCCATTCTGCAGCAGAAGCCGCTGCGCTTCGTTTTCATTGCCAATGTCGTCTCGATGTTGGGCAGCGGCATGAACACGACCGCCGTTGCCTGGTACGTGCTGCAGGCCACCCACTCTAAAGTTGCGCTGGGAACGCTAGTCGCAGTGCAGACCATTCCAGCCCTTCTGCTCCTGCCCTTCACCGGAGTTGTCATTGATCGCGAAGACCGCCGGCGTCTGGTCATGCTGCTCGATGCGCTTCGCGCGATTGTGATTCTCGGCATTGCACTGCTTGCGTTTGCGGGCAAGGCGAAGGTCTGGGAGCTCTACGCGATGGCCGCACTCGTGGCCGCCGGCTTTTGGGTCTTCTGGCCAACGATCACGGCGCTTATCCAGGAGCTGACCCCGGGCGACGAGTTCGTTCACGCCAACACTTTCCTGCTGGCCGGAGTCCAGGGTGGATGGCTTATGGCCGGCGCCATCGTTGGCTTCGTTTATAACCATCTGCACCTTGGCGGCGTGCTGCTGATCGACGTCAGCACCTACGTGATTTCCTTCCTCTGCTACTTCGCCGCGCGAAAGGGGAAGCATGTCGTGCCGCGGCCGGCGGAGTTGCGCTCCGACCTGGTTGCTGCGGAGAGCGCCTTCGCGAAATTTTTCCGCGAGATGCACGAAGGCTTCAAATTTCTCCAGGGCCATCGGGAGATCGCTTTGCTCGGTCTGAGCTGGGCGTTGTTTCTCTCCGCCATGATGACCGGAGGCGTGGTCACCGCTCCTCTCAGCGATCAGATCTTTCATCGCGGAGCCGTCGGTTACGGCTGGCTCAACTTCGGGTGGGCGACAGGAGCGTTTGTAAGTTCGTTTTACGCCCCAATGTGCATCAAGCGATTCGGCGCGCGGCGTTCGATCGCAATTTCTCTCGGATTGCTAACGGTTCTGATGATCGCCGCGCCAACCATGCCGGTCTTCGCGTTGGCTGTAGTGGTCTATGCGCTGATGGGTTCAGGCCGAGGCATCACCGGCGTTGCCCTCAACACCAGCCTGATGGAGCACGTCCCACAGCACTTCATGGGGCGCGTGCAGAATACGTTCTATGCAACCGGCACTGCGCTGCAGGTTGTTCAGTCGTACCTGGTCGGAGCAGTCGCGCAGGTCAACCTCATCGCGGGCTTCTCGGTGATCGGCCTGGTGTACGGCTTGGGGTTTATCAGCGCGACCTGGCCGGTGAAGTATTCAGAACAGCCGCGGGCCACCGAAGCTGGATAGTCGCCAAACCCCGCGAGCAATGCCGCGTATAATTGTGCCTTACCTTCACCCAGGATCGTCAGTCATGCCTTCCCCCAACGGACACAACGGAAACGGACATAATGGAAACGGTGCTTCGCACACGCGCGCCGAATGGATCGCTCAGCGCAAATCTGAGAGCCGCGGCGGCAATTTCTCCCAGATGCACTATGCCCGGCAGGGTTTTATCACTGAGGAGATGAACTACGTGGCACGCCGGGAGAACCTCGCGCCGGAATTGGTGCGAGACGAAGTCGCACGCGGGCGAATGATCATTCCCGCGAACATCAATCATCCTGAGCTCGAGCCGATGTGCATCGGCGTGGCTTCGTTGTGCAAGATCAACGCCAACATCGGAAACAGCGCAGTAACCTCCGAGATCGGAGATGAACTGAACAAGCTGCATACTGCCGTTCACTACGGCGCCGATACCGTGATGGACCTTTCGACCGGCGGCAACATTCACGAGATTCGCGAAGCCATTCTGCGCCACTCTCCGGTTCCAATCGGCACCGTGCCGATCTATGAAGCGATTTCGCGAGTCAAGCGCATAGAAGACCTGAACGCCGCAATCATGCTCGAGGTCATCGAAGAACAAGCCGAGCAAGGCGTGGATTACATGACCATCCATGCCGGCGTGCTGATTCAATACCTGCCGCTGATCTCGAAGCGAATAACCGGAATTGTCAGCCGCGGTGGTGCGATTCTCGCGCAGTGGATGGCGCATCATCACAAGCAGAATTTTCTGTACGAATGCTTCGACGACATCTGCAAGATTTTTGCCAAGCACGATGTCTCGTTCTCTTTAGGCGACGGCCTGCGCCCTGGCTGCATCGCCGATGCCAGTGATGAAGCGCAGTTCGCAGAACTCAAGACCCTGGGCGAACTCACGAAGAAAGCCTGGGAATACGACGTTCAAGTCATGATCGAAGGTCCAGGCCACGTTCCCATGGACAAGATTAAGGAGCAAGTGGATAAAGAGCGCGAGCTTTGCTACGAGGCTCCGTTCTATACGCTCGGCCCGTTGGTCACCGACATCGCACCCGGCTACGATCACATAACCTCGGCAATTGGCGCGGCCATGATCGGATGGCACGGCGCGGCCATGCTCTGCTACGTTACGCCCAAAGAGCACCTCGGACTTCCTAACGAAAAAGACGTCAAAGACGGAATTATTGCGTACAAGATCGCCGCACACGCGGCCGATCTCGCCAGAAAACGTCCCGGCGCGCAGGACCGCGACAATGCTTTGAGTTTTGCCCGCTACAAGTTCGACTGGGAAAAACAATTCGCGCTATCGCTCGATCCTGAAACCGCGCGCGCCATGCACGATGAGACATTGCCCGACGACTATTACAAAGAGGCCGCATTCTGCTCGATGTGTGGTCCGAAGTTTTGCTCGATGAATTATTCGTCTAAGGTCGACGAGTACAACCGCCAGGTGCACGGCCTCGAAAAGAAAGACTATTCAGACGTTGTAAATCGGCTTGTGTCTTTGAAGTAATCATCCTTTTACCAAGTGAGCTGCTGTGAGTACGCAGAGTGTTCCTCTACGCTTTCCTGAGCCGCAACGCCCCGGGCTCGAGCTGGCGGAGCTTCGACGGAGCCGTATCTCCACTTTATGGTTGCGTGCTGGAGTCTGGATTTTCGGCATCTCGTTCGCCGCAATGCAAGCCTGGGCTTTCCGCTACTACGTCTCGGCGGATGCAATCTCCTACCTCGACATGAGTGACGGGGCGATGCCCGGTGGAGACTGGCATCGGCTGATCAATGGAGTCTGGAGTCCTCTGTATCCACTTCTGCTGGGTATTGTCCGTCGAATGTTCCATATCTCTCCGGCGAATGAGATCGTCGCCAGCCATCTGTTGAACCTCGCATTTTTTCTTCTCGCATTCGCCTGCTTTGAGGTTCTTCTGCGCCGAGCTATGCGGAAAATCGAAGTGCCCCTCGACCTGCAGTGGATTTTTCCCGCTGTCGCGTACTCGCTGTTTCTGTGGGGATCGATCGCGAAGATCACTCTGATGAGCCTGCGCGCCGACATGCTGATGTCTGGGTTTGTTTATCTCGCAGCGGCCATTCTGCTCCACATGAAAGATCGCGAGGCGCGGTGGAGCGAGTACTGCTTGCTCGGCGTTGTTTTGGGAATGGGAATTCTTGCAAAGGAACCCGTGCTGCCGCTCGGGGCGGTCATCCTTGCAGCCACTCTTTTTGCGGTAAAGAATTGGCGGACGGCGCTGAAGATGGTTGCAGCTTCGTCGCTGATTTTTCTCGCAATCGGCAGCTTATATTTCTTACCGCTGTCGCTGTCCCGCGGGCACTTCACTTTAGGTGAGAGCGGAACGTTCAATTACCTGGTTTACGTGGATCAGGCACGGCCGATGTGGTATCTGCAGGATGCAGGCCTGGCCTCTGGTAGCTTCGTTCACTCGCCGCAGAAGATCTACTCGAATCCATCCGCATACGCATTTTCACACGATTCACTGGTGACGCATCCTCTGCGGTTCGATCCATCCGACTGGATCGCGGGCGCCCATATTCGTTTTGCTGCCACGAACCAGCTTCGAACCTGTCTTCAAAACGTGCCCAAGTTGGCGCGATCGTTGGTTCAACTGAGCCCGGTGCTTCTATTCATCGTAGCCATGGGAGTGATCTCCCAATGGAATCGCGCATCACTCAAGAGCCTGCTTGGTAAAGCTTGGCCGATCTGGGTTATCGGCCTGACAGGCCTTGCCATGTACGTGCCTTTGCGCATCGAGTCCCGCTACATCGGCGCTTTTCTGGCGCTTCTGTTTATGGGAGCGGTTTTCAGCTTCGACCTGCGTTCTTCCGCCAGTCGACGTGTACTCATCGCGAGTGCAATGTTTGCAGTTCTCGGCTTGCTGTTGCCAGTTTTCGTGACGAACGTACAACGATATCTAGAGTCGTTGCACCTTCAAAACGCCGACGCCGATGCCGCGGCCGAACTGGCGAAGCTTGGCATCAATCCTGGGGACCAGGTGGCCCGGATCAGTTCGACCGTCACTGATCTTGGAATTGAGCGTATAGCCCGCGTCGAGGTTGTGGCAGAAGTTGGTATCGGCGACGCTTACAGGTTTTGGACCTCTCCAGTGAGCGATCAAGACGTTATTCTTGGATTGTTCGCCTCCAACGGAGCCAGGGCTGTAATCGCGACAGCGCCGGACTCCTTAAATGCGCTTCCCGGCTGGCGCCGTCTTGGTCTGACCCACTACTGGGTGTGGCTGCCGAATACGGCTACCGGCGCGGCATTCCACGGATTTCCTTCAAAATCTTTGATGAAAAATTCGCCGAGAGTGCAGTATAATTTTGGCCTCATCGGGTCGTGATTGCCTGGTGTGACGTGGTGGATCTTCGTGGAAATATCCGTTCGCCATAGCTGCAACAAAATAGCCGCGCCTAGTGGTAAGAAGTGCGTTGTGTGAGTTACGGAAAACCCTCCCCAGGGTACGCGAGAGTTGCTGGGTTGCAGCTGCGTGTGTGCCTTGTGGACATTTCTTAACGCCAGCGACCCAGCGCTAGCCACTTGGTACAACAAGGAACGTAATGTCCGCGCCCACCCCTAACCCTGTTTACTCAAGCCAGGTCTCGTCCAAAAAAGATTCTCATCATCACGCATGTGTTCACGAGCTGCTCGAAGCTGTCGCTTCGGAGCACGCAAATTCCATAGCGGTCGAATTTGAAGGACGCGCGCTGACCTATGCGGAACTGCACGCGCGGGCCAACCAACTGGCTCGGGTTCTTCGCCGGCACGGAGTGCAGCGCGAAGTGCTGGTCGGCGTCTGCATGGAGCGGTCGCTGGAAATGGAAATCGCGCTTCTGGGAATACTGAAGGCCGGCGGCGCTTATCTGCCCCTCGATGTCTCCTTTGGCGCGGGCAGAATTCAGTATGTTTTGGAAGAATCGCGTGCCAAAGTCCTGATCACGCAGGAATCGTTGTTGAACCTCATGCCTCGCACCCAGGCAGAAATTCTCTGCCTGGATCCGTCATGGGATTTGATCAGAGATGAAAGTGACGAGCCGGTACCGTCGGAAGTGGGCCCCTCGAATCTGGCGTATGTGATTTATACGTCTGGATCCACGGGCAAGCCGAAAGGCGTGCAGATCGAGCATCGCAGCCTGGCGAACTTGCTGTGCTCGATGCGCGAAGAGCCAGGAATCGGCCCCGCCGATATTCTGCTTTCGATCACTACCATCTCCTTTGACTTATCCGTTCCCGATATCTTCCTTCCGCTCCTCGCCGGAGCGCGGCTGGTGATCGCCAGCCGCGAAGCCACTTTCGACGGCAAACTCTTGCGCAGCCTGCTCGCAAGCTCGAAGGCCACGTTCATGCAGGCCACTCCAACCACATGGCAACTTCTACTCGAGTCTGGGTGGACGGGGGACCGTAAGCTGAAAGCGATCGTGGGAGGCGAAGCTGTCTCGGCCGAGCTGGCCCGCAAACTCGCTGCTTCATGTGGATCGGTCTGGAACATGTATGGGCCCACTGAAACGACAGTGTGGTCTTCCGGTTATCGCGTGGAGGGTCGCGACGAACGCAATGTCTCCATTGGGAAGGCAATCGCCAACACCAGTCTGTATGTCCTGGGCCCGAATCGTGAACCCCTGCCTCAGGGGAGGGAAGGTGAGCTTTACATCGGCGGCGATGGTTTGGCTCGCGGATACTTCAATCGTCCCGAATTGACCGCCGAAAAGTTTGTGCCCGATCCGTTCTCCTCACGCCCTGGAGCGTGCATGTACCGCACTGGAGACGTGGCACGTTTTCGACCGGATGGCAATCTTGAGTATCTGGGCCGTGTTGATCATCAGGTCAAGGTCCGTGGTTTTCGTATCGAACTGGGCGAAATCGAAGCTGTGCTCGAGCAGCATCCCGCCGTCCAGAAAGCTGTAGCCTCCGCGCGCGATGATGACTTCGGAGGCAAATACCTGGTCGGCTACTTTATCCCCAAGCCCGGCAAGGCATTTTCGCAATCCGAACTTCGCGAGCATCTGCGCAAACAATTATCGGAATACATGGTTCCGCCTGCATTGGTTGCACTGCGGGAATTTCCGCTGAGCGCGAACGGCAAAGTGGACCGCAAAGCCCTGCCGGCGCCTCAGGCAGGCGATTATTACCGCGAACGTGAGTACCTGGCTCCGCGCGACAAGGTTGAGAAAAAGCTGGTGTCGCTGTGGGAAGAAGTTTTGGGAATAAAGCCAATTGGAGTAAAGGACGGATTCTTCGACCTTGGCGGCAAGTCCCTGCAGGCGGCGCGGCTGTTTACCAAGATCATGAGCAGTTTCGGCAAGGACCTGCCGCTGACGACCCTGATTCATGCGCCTACGGTGGAACTCCTAGCGAAGGAGATCAGGCCGCTTGCAAAGCGCGCGAACTATCCCACGCTGGTGCCGATGAAGCCGACCGGAACTCGACCGCCGTTTTTCTGTGTCCACGGCGGAGCCGGCAGCACGTTGTTCATGCATCGCCTGGCCGCAAAAATGGATGCCGATCAGCCGTTTTACGGGATTGAACCAGAGGGGATGGACGGCCGCGAATTCAAGCACACCACACTTGAAGAGATCGCAGCCCACTACCTCTCAGAGATTCGCAAAGTGCAGCCGAAAGGGCCGTACTGCTTCGGAGGGTACTGTTTTGGCGGCATTGTCGCCTATGAGATGGCGCAGCAACTCCTCCGGCAAGGCGAACCGGCCGCGTTAGTTGTTCAATTTACCGCCGAACTACGCTTCCATCGCAAAGTACCAGCGCCGCCGAAACCCAAGCCGCCGGTCAATGCGACGAGTAAGAGGCTTACCACGCTGCTGAAAAATCCCGTTCGGGCGATTTATCGCATATCGGCCGTCAAACTTGGGAGGCAGTGGGGAAAAATTGCACCCAGGCTTTATCCCGTCTGGTTCAAGCTGGGCGTGCGTATTCCCGCCCGCATGCGCACACTGTACGTATGGCGGACTTTGATCCGCGCTGAAAGAAACTATGTGCCCAAGCCGTATCCGGGCTTGGTGGTGATGTTCCATGGCTCCGACTACCAGGACGATCCTAACTTGGGTTGGGATGGATTGGCGGAAGGAATCGAGCACCACATCATAGGCAACAGCAGCCAGGACGCTCGCCGCGACCTTATGAACGAACCGTGGGTCGGTCAGACCGCGCGTGAACTGTGCGACTGCATCAAGCGGGCGTGCGACACAGTAGAAGTCAAACACGCGCAGATCGCGTGATCGGTTATTTCGAAGCGCGGCTGCCGTAGTAAACGTACGTGTCTTTGGCTACGTAATCGGAATCAGCGCTGTGGCGAACTTGCGGTTTGGCCACTGTTTTCGGCGCTGACCTTTCCGGGTTCATCGTGTGAGCCGCCTTTTTCGCAGGCTTTTTAGCCGGGGATAGCGCCTGCGGAAGAATGGAAGCGCTCGTCGCGCTCTCCGTGGATTCCCGTGAAGAGTTCGCACTCACGCGATTGCTCGGTAACGATGCCTGGGCAAAATGCCGCGCCATCGAAAACAAGCCCATCACCAGCAATGCCGCGAGCGCACCTAAAGCAACTGAACTCCAGAGTCGTGAATTCCTGGCAACTGACTCATGGCTTAGTTGCCATTGGAGCTTTGCCTGAGCGAATGCGATCCGCATTTTCAGCGGAAGCCCGTCGAAACGTATGCGGAGCCTGAAGCCATTTTGCGGAGTTTTCTCCGCGGGTTCGGCCCATGAGATGTCTTGCGTTAGACGCCGCCGTTCCCTCCAGGCTCGAACCTGCTCCGCGGTGTTCGTTCGCCAAACTCGGCTGACCTGCATGCTCTTTCTTGCGCCTGCGGAAAGGCTCTGTCCAAAAGATTGAATGTGCGGAGCAGCTTTGGCCCTCCATGCTCCGCAAGCCTCGATGCTCCTCTTGGCACCCATGGAAAGGCTTTGCCGCAACGTCTGGACCCGCGGCGCCGCACTTGTCCGCCAGACTTGCCAGGTTTGCCTGCTGTTTGTTGTGGCTTGCGAGATGCGTTGCCGCAGGCGGGCCACTTTTGCCGGTACCTGCGCAGAGTCACGCACTTTTTGAAGTTCTGGGATGGCGTGTTCGCGCACAGATCTGAGTTCGTCACGAACCTGCCGTACCCGACTTCCCGCCGCGCCGCGAAGTTGACTCAAACCTCGGGAGTGCTGCAATTGCGCTCGCACACGGGATAAATGATCCGAAATTTGTTTTAGGAAAGCTCGAAAGCCCGGAAACGCTGCGGCGATCTGCGCACACCCCTCGCCAAGTTGTTGTTTAACTTTGGGCCAATGCAAAAGCCGCCCGGAAGAGGGTTTGTGCGGCGAACTCGCAGTCGATCGGGGAGGCTTGGGCAGTCGTGGATCGCGATCCTCGCCTTTTTCGGGTGCCAAGGGTGAGGCGTTACTATCTTCGGCAAGTCCGGGCTCGGAACTATTCTCTTCGGCGGAATCCAGCGCTTGACCGACCAGCCCGTGTGGAACCAAAGGCTCGTCGTCATCTTGCAACTTTCTCTTGCGGGCTGGCATGGCGGGCTTTTGGATGCCATAAATCCGGAACCCGCTGCCCGCACGGAATCACGTTCGTCATCTATTGGATCCTTTGCAAGCGGCTGACCAGCTTTTGAGGCAGGTTTTCGTCCGATTCCGACCACAGCAGCCTCGCGCTGGTGCCGGCGTTTTTCTCCACCCGATTGATGAAGTCCACCAAAGATTGCACGTTCGCGTGGACCCGCGCCTCCAGTTCGCTGGAAAGTTGTAACTCCTCATGCAGGAAGGGAGAATCGAGGCCAAAGTCAACCTGCAGATCGCCCTGTGTCTTGGACTCACCTTCTTCAAACTCGTCCCCGCGCGCGATCAACCTCACCGCAGACGGCTGAAGGACCCATTCCTGCGTGCCTTCGCGCGGCGTCCACAAGTCCCAATTGGCTTCGAACACGTAGGCATAGTCCTCATGCGACAGTCCGGCTGTAGCCGCAATAGCTTCTTCGGCCTGAGCGCCAGGGTTAAACCGCTGTTCAAGGATTGTGGGTTCACCCCATGAGACGGGATGAACGGCTAAGCCGGTAATTCCCGGGCGGGTTTGCGAAAACGGGAATTCGCGCATGACGATGAGGGCGCGCGCAAACATGGACTCCAAGCTGAAATCCGCAAACCACAAACTGAGATAGAGGGAATCTGCCATGGATTAAGAATAGATGCGAACTGGACTCCGACGATTATTCATAGCGCAGGGCTTCCGCCGGAAGAATGCGCGCTGCCGAAGAAGAGGGGTACAGCGTCGCGATCAGGGATGTTGCGATCGCCACAAACGCGACCAGCACTCCGTCACTGATTCGCGGAGCGAATGGGACGTAGTCGATCGAATAGACCTCCGGTGCGAGCGAAAAGAAGTGATAATGCCCGCCGATCCACGAGAGGCCGTAACCAAGGACCAATCCGATCGCAGTGCCGACTAAGCCGATCAATGCGCCCTGGGCTATGAAGACTTTCCGCACCTGCGATTTCCGAGTGCCCATCGACATGAGGACAGCGATGTCGCGGGTCTTCTCCATGACCATCATGGTGAGCGAGATCAGAATGTTCAGCGCAGCAACAAAGACGATCAGCCCGACCGTAATGAAGGTGACGAGCCGCTCGAGTTTTAACGCGTGAAACAAAGGCTTGTTCTGCTCCATCCAGTTGGTTGTCATGAACCCGGGCCCGGCCGACTGTTCGAGAGCATGGCCGACTTCGGCAGCTTTGTAGATGTCGTCAATCTTGAATTCGATGATCTGGATGACGTCGCCGAGCGCGAACAGGCGCTGCGCATCGGAAAGCCTGGTGAAGGCCCAGGAGGAGTCGTAGTCGTAAAAGCCGGAGTCGAAGATCCCCGTCACGCGATAACGAGTGTACTTGGGAACAAGGCCGAAGGGAGTGAGTTCTCCTTGGGGGCTGGTGACGAGCACGGTTGAGCCGACATGAGCGCCAAGTTCGTCCGCCATTTCTTTGCCGAGAATAATAGGAGGCATGGCGGCGCGCCGCTGCTGAACTGCTGTGAGGGAGTCTGCATCGTTGCTTGCCGATTCTTGTGGCTGATCTGTGCTGTTCGGAGGGCCAGGACGTCCGCCCTCCATCTGTTCGGTATCGTTCTCCAGCGCGTCTGCCGAACCCTGCTTCACGCTCTTCAACAGATCACTGACCTTCCGCTCTTCGCTGGGAATGATTCCTTTTAGCACCGCACCGCGCGCACGGGATCCCAAAGAAATAAGAACCTGCTCGTAGATGTCCGGTGCAGCGGCAACCACGTGCGGCTGTTTCTGCAAATTCGTCATCAACGACCGCCAGTCGCGAATACCGTCGCCCATCGTTCGCAGAAGGTTGACGTGAGAGGTCGAGCCAAGAAGGCGCTCCTGCAGGTCCTGACGAAATCCGTTATTAATCGCTAGCGCTATGATCAGCGACGCAACTCCGGCTGCCACTCCAGCAATAGAAATCCCCGTGATCACGCCAATGACGGCCTGCTTGCGTTTTGCGCGCAGATACCGGGATGCTATGAAGAATTCGAAGCGCATGAGAAGCAGCTGTCAGCCGTCATCCATCAGAGATCAGTGAAATCCATCATACATTCGGCTCAATGCTTGACAAGAAAAGGCGGCCTTGCGGGCCGCCTGTTCACTGCATGCATTTATTGTCGGCTAGGCTGCGCGCGCACTGCTGGTGGCTGAACGGTATCCCGACTTGCTTGCCTTCTTCATTGCTTCGACGGCTTCCGCACTGGTGAGGAGTGGCGTGGTGTGGACTGCCTTGCAGGCTCCGCCGCCGGCGAATGCCATGCCGATGGCGGCGGCGCTGACGTTATCCGGCAGTTCAGTAATGAGCACAACGTCATAGTCACCAAAAGCAAAATACGCGCTGCTGATCTTGCCTCCAACGCCCTCGATTGTCGGACGAACCGCCTCGATCCGGTCTTGCGGTTGCTTAACCAACGCTTCCCAACCTTCCCGTGAATACGCAACTTGAACAAGATAATGCGGCATACGGACCTCCTTTGTTCGCGCCGGTTGCGAATCTTCACAGAGGCGGGAGCAAAAGTCAACAGCCTCGCAGCCTTGCTGAATGGCTGGTTGCTGAGTCGCTGAATGCTAACCTGTAGCACATTAGAAGAACAATGTCCGAACCGTACTCACATGCAGGCCTCGTGGCCTTCCGCTACTCGAATTTCACTCTGTTCGTTGTGGCGCGATTTTTTCTGGTCGCCGCACTGGAGATGCAGTCGGTCGCGGTGGGCTGGCAAATTTACGACATCACGAGGCGGCCTCTCGATCTCGGACTCGTAGGTCTGGCACAGTTTTTGCCGGTGGTCTTCTTGTTTTTGCCCGCTGGACACGCAGCTGATCGCTTCAATCGCAAATCCCTGGTCATTCTTTGCTACGTCGGATTCGCGGTTTGCTATGCTCTGCTTCTTGCGATCGCGCACATGGGAGTTCGGGATACCCGACTCATCTATGCAGTGCTGGTGCTGCTTGGAATTGTGCGCGCTTTCAATGCTCCGTCAGCAAGATCGTTGCTGCCGCTGCTGGTGCCGGTCGACGTTTTTCCAAATGCGGTCGCGTGGAACGCGACGACCTTCCAGGGCGCCACGATTCTCGGTCCCGCGCTCGGCGGAGTGCTGTACGCGGCGCTCGGCGGACCTGCCGGTGTGTACGGGATCGCGCTGATCGTGACTGTCGCGGCGATGATTACGGTGTTTAGGCTGACGCTGACGGAACCCGACCGGCCGCATGAGGAGGTGAGTGCAGGCTCGGTGCTTGCCGGTCTGCACTACATCTGGACACACAAGATGATCCTCGGCTCCATCTCACTCGACTTGTTTGCGGTGCTGCTGGGAGGAGCGGTGGCACTGCTTCCGGTTTATGCGCGCGACATTCTGCATACCGGCGCCTGGGGCCTGGGATTGTTGCGCGCTGCGCCAGGCACAGGCGCTGGAGTGATGGCGCTTCTCCTGGCGTACAAGCCGCTCCGCAGCCGCGTCGGAAAGATCATGCTGTTTTGCGTCGCAGGATTTGGAGCATTCACCATCGTGTTCGGAATCTCGCGCAGCTTAACTCTGTCGCTCGTCGCCTTATTTTTGGTAGGCGCGTCGGACATGGTGAGCGTGGTCATCCGGGGAATTCTGGTCCAGGTTGCTACTCCCGATGCAGTCCGGGGCCGCGTCAATGCTGTCGATATGATCTTCATCGGTGCGTCGAATGAGTTGGGAGAGTTCGAGTCGGGTCTAACGGCGCACTGGATCGGGACGGTACCCGCCGTGGTCCTCGGCGGCATGGGAACGCTCATCGTGGTCGCGTTATGGGCATGGATTTTTCCCGAGTTGAGGGATGCGGACAGGCTGGTGCCAGAGAAAAGCGCGTAGGGCAACTGCATCGCATTCTCGGTGTGGTGGCAAATAAAATTCCTGAGCCTGCGGATTTTCTTTACACTTTCTGTTTGAGTCCCCTACAACATTTAAACTCTCTTCGCTTAGGTGACACACGTGCCCTTTCTCGCGCTATCTCCACCGTGGAAAACCACGCGCCGGGATGGATCGAACTTCTCAAAGAGCTGTTTCCGCAGACGGGAAGATCTTTGACCATCGGCCTCACCGGCGCGCCGGGTGCCGGCAAGAGCACGCTGGTTGACCAACTCGCCACACTTTATCGCCAGGAGGAAAAGAAGGTTGGGATCATCGCCGTCGATCCCACCAGCCCCTACTCCGGGGGCGCAATTCTTGGCGACCGGATCCGCATGCAGCAGCATTTTTCCGATCCCGGCATTTACATTCGCAGCATGGCGACGCGCGGCTCGCTTGGCGGCTTGGCCAGCACGACGGCCGATGTCGCAATGGTGCTTGACGCTTCCGGGCGGGACGTCGTGATGATTGAAACCGTGGGCGTTGGACAGGACGAAGTAGACATCGTTCGCGTCGCCGACATCACAGTTGTGATTCTTGTTCCCGGCATGGGCGACGATGTACAGAGCATTAAGGCCGGCATCATGGAGATCGCCGACATTTTCGTGATCAACAAGAGCGATCACGAGGGCGCCGAGCGCGTGGAGCGTGAGATTCGCGCGCTGCAGTCGCTCTCGATTCGCAGCGACAGCTGGACGCCGCCCATTATTAAGTCAGTCGCAACCGGGGGCGCGGGCGTTGAAGAGCTTGCAAATGCGATTCGCGAATACGGAGACTACATGCAGACGAAGAATCTGTTCACCGGGCGTCGAACTCGAAACTGGGAAGCGCGCTTGGTGGAAATGCTCCGCGACAGGTTGCTGGAGAAGGCACGGGCGGCAGTTTCCGGGCGCGATCTTTCCCGGCTAGCCGCCGAAATTGCCGAGCACAAGCGCGACCCGTATTCTGTGATAGCGGAGATTGTGGACGGGCTCTGACCGTGTGGCGCGGACACTCTTGTCCGCGCTTGCAGCGGCAATGGCTCAGCTGTAGAAACGATGAACTTTGCTCTTGACCATCTCGGCATAGCGGTGAAATCGCTGGAGTCTGCTAAGGCGATCTATGAGCTGCTGGGACTTTCTGTCGGCGGCGAAGAAGAAGTGCCAGCCGAGAAGGTGAGAGTGGTGATGGTGCCCGTGGGCGAGACGCGGCTCGAGTTGTTGGAACCAACATCCGACGATTCGGTGATCGCAAAATTTCTTGCCAAACGCGGCGAGGGATTACACCACATTTCTCTTCGCGTTCCGGATATCGAAAGCACCGTGAAGAAACTCAAGGAACGCGGCGTGCGACTCGTCTCAGAAAGAATCGGAGTCGGCGCAGGCGGCCATCGGTACATCTTCGTTCACCCCTCGAGCGCGGGGGGCGTGCTGCTCGAACTGGTCGAATTGAGCCCCTGACCATGCTCATCCTCGGAGTCGATACCTCTGGAAAAAACGGCAGTATTGCTCTTGTGCGATTCGCAGGGGAGCAGGCCCACACGCTCGATGTTGTGCCACTCGAAGGCGGGACGTTCTCGGCGCAACTGGTGCCGCAGATTTCGGCGCTGCTTACGAAGCACAACCTCTCGAAAAAGGACATCGACGCGTTCGCAGTTGCTTCGGGGCCGGGATCGTTTACGGGATTGCGGGTCGGCTTGGCGGCAGTCAAGGCGCTGGCGGAGATTTTGCAGAAGCCGATCGCGGCGATATCACTGCTTGAGGTGGTGATGCGGCAAATCAAGTCGAGCGGGACGCTGATCTCTGTACTTGATGCAGGACGCGGCGAGGTTTTTGCCAGAACCCAGACTGTTGGAGATCACACAGCATTAGAAGAATTGCTCAGCATCGCTGAGCTTCAAACCCGCGTAGCGGCAACAGGTATTGTGACGGCAGACGAAAAGCTTGCTGATCTGTTCAGATCAGATGGAGCGAACGTCACGTTGGTGAAGCGCCCGCGCGCAGACGCCGTCGCCCGATTGGGTTACGAAAAGATAGGGTCCGGTGAAACGGTCACTCCGGAGGTCCTTGATGCAAGCTACATCCGGCGCAGTGACGCCGAAATCATGCGTTCCAGCCGGGATCGCAAATGAGGAGTGCGCGAATCCGCAAACCCCGCGCGCACTTTGTCGCCGTGTGGGAGTTTCATGTCAGACCTGATAAGCGGCGCGCATTCGAGAGAGCGTACGGCCCGAACGGCGATTGGGCGCAGCTCTTTCGTCGCGCGGAAGGTTATATCCGCACGGAATTGTTTCGTGACCCACATAAGCCTAGCCGATACGTGACTTTGGACTTTTGGATGTCACGTCTGGCATTTCAAAAATTTAAGCATCAGCACATTGCTGCTTACGAGGCTCTCGACAGGAGATGCGAATCGCTCACAGCGCATGAGAGGCGAATTGGCGAGTTCGCAAAAGCTGTCCCTCGAAATCTGATTTTCAATTCTGTTCCAGGCCAGATCACCATCCGCGACGCCACGTCACCCGATCTCGAAAGAATGATGACGATCGAGAAGCAAACGCCATCGGCCGCGCATTGGAACGAACAAGCCTATCGAGAGATATTCAACGACAACGCCCCACGCCGCATTGCACTTGTCAGTGAAACGACCGACCATTTGCTGAACGGTTTCGTCGTTGCTCGTTGCGACGATGACAACTGCGAATTGGAAAATATTGTTGTCGCCGAGCATGCGCAGCGGCATGGGATTGGCTATGAATTGGCGCAACGCCTGAAGACAAGGGCACAAGAATCAGGGCGCAAACAGATCCTGCTCGAGGTCCGTGAATCAAACTCAGCCGCGCAGGCCCTCTACGAAAAATGTGGTTTCAAGGTCAGTGGTCGCCGTAGATTGTACTACCGCAATCCCTCGGAAGACGCTGTGCTTTACACCCTCAAACTGTGACTGCCCTGATTCTGGTGCAATGCTAAGTCCGTTAAGACTGTGTGACTTGCAGGTTAATTTCTGTTGAAAATTCTACGTTGAACCAGCTCTGATCCTGTGCTAGTTTGAACGAACAACATGAATAGCAGGAGGTCTGCCGAATGCTAGCCTCAAGAGAGCATCTCCTGGCCAATCACGAAGCATTTCGCAAGTTGGCCCAGGAGCACACGCAATACGAACAACGCCTCTCATCTCTCACCCACAAGCGGTACCTTACCGACGACGAAAAGCTAGAAGAAGTCAGGCTGAAGAAGCTGAAACTGCGCTTGAAGGACCAGATGGAATCCATAGAGCGGCAGTATCGGGACGCTGTCCAGCACGGCCAAGTAGCGTAAATTCCTCCCAGTTAGCGTCTGCGTCCAGCGCACAGGACACATGTATCCACAAGTGCGTCTCGGGGAAAGTGTCCCCGCAGTCACAGCTCTGCCATATAATCGCGTTATCACTCCATGGTTCGCGACGGCTACTATTACGGCTCGGTCATGATTGCTGCTGGGCTGCTGGTCGGCTGGCTCACCGGTCCGGTATGGGCCGTTATTCCCATCTTGCTGGCGGCATTTTTCATGTGGTTCTTCCGCGATCCTGAGCGCGCCATTCCAGGCGAACCAGGGGCGGTGGTTTCACCGGCGGACGGAAAAGTAACGGATGTATCTCAGGTGAAGGTGGATGGCAAGCAGTACCAGCGAGTCAGCATTTTTCTGAACGTCTTCGACGTACACGTGAACCGCTCGCCGATTAGCGGAGTAATTCGTGGCGCCAAGTATCAGGAAGGGAAATTCCTGAATGCGATGGATCCGCAATGCGCCGATTGCAATGAACAGAACACGGTGACTGTCGAAGGCGAGGGCCACACGATCATCTTCAAACAGATCGCCGGGCTTTTGGCGCGGCGAATCGTATTTGCCAAGAATATCGGCGAGAAAGTCGAGCGTGGCGAACGCGTAGGGCTGATCAAGTTCGGCTCGCGCACCGACATCCTGATGGAGCCCTCCGCTGAAATCCAAGTGAAAGTTGGTGACCGTGTGAAAGGCGGCTCCAGTGTCGTCGCTTTCTTAGAACGAGAGCAGCGAGAGCTTGCCGGCGCTGGCTCGGCGCGCGAAAGCAGGAGAAGTTAAATGCCAGACGCCGACCGTTACTCACGGAGGCAAGGCGACCAAGCTCCACGCCGATTCCGTCGAGGCATGTACGTCCTGCCCTCGCTATTTACTGCCGCCAACGTCCTGCTCGGCTACTACGCAATTTTGCAAGTCATTCACGGCGCCATTCAGTATGGAATGGGCCTGCAAGGGGCGTGGCATTTTAACAACGCGGCCAAGGCAATCGGCTTCGCCGTCCTTTTCGACGGCTTGGACGGCCGCATTGCACGCATGACGCGCACCATGAGCGACTTTGGCCGCGAACTTGATTCTCTTGCCGACGTGATCACATTTGGAATCGCACCCGCCGTGCTTGCCTGGGCCTGGGGGTTTCGGGAAGTTTCGCCCGATGTCGCGCGCCAGGAAATCACGGCGCTGCTCCCGCGGCTGGGGGCGATCGCCAGTTTCCTGTTCCTCATTGCAGGAGCCAGCCGGCTTGCGCGTTTCAATATTACTGTGAATCCGCAGCCGTCGAATCCTGGAAGGCCGGGGAAGAAATATTTTGTCGGGCTGCCGATTCCTGCCGGCGCAGGTGTAATTGCGGCCGCCGTCCATTTTCAATATGGCGAACCGCTGCCGTCGTGGTGGACCTCACTCATGTGGCTATTCATCATCGTGCTGACTGCCTACCTGATGGTCAGCACCTGGCGGTTTTACAGTTTCAAGGAAATTAATCTGTTCGCGCCGCAGTCGTTCCGGCTGGTGGTTGTCTTCGGATTGCTGTTGGCTGGAATCTTGTTGTTTTCAGGCCCGGTGCTCCTGGGGATTGCTCTTACTTACATGTTTTCGGGCGTGTTCTGGCGGTTGCAGTGGATATTTCGCCGCCGAGGCGATCCGCCACCGCCAACTTATACTCAGGCATCTCAGCCCTCATGAATTCCAATGTCAAAAGCGGCGCGATTGCTCACGCCGAAGCACCGCAAGGCTTCTATCGAGTGGCCATCGTAGGAGCGGCCTCGCTCAAAGGAAAAGAAGTTGCCGAAATCCTGGACCAGTGCAACTTTCCTTCCTCGGAAGTGAAGCTGCTCGATGACGACCAGGCGCTGGGGCAGCTCGAAGCGCACAAAGACGAGATTACGTTTATCCAAAGCGTGCGTGCTGAGCAATTCGAGCACGTGGATTTCACCTTTTTTGCCTCCGATGCCGAAAGCACCCGCAAGAATTGGCGCCAGGTGCAGAAGAGCGGTAGCGCCATTGTCGATCTCTCCTACGCACTCGAGGATGAACCCGGGGCAGCGTTGCGGTCTCCGTGGGCTGAGCGCCAGGTGGGAAAATCCTTCGCACCAGAGTTGCAACCCGGTCCCGCGGTTGTCGCCCACCCCGCCGCAACCGTACTTGCCCTTCTACTCTCACGGGTTCACAACTCTTCCCCACTGAGGCATGTTGTTGCAACGGTGTTTGAACCCGCATCCGAGCACGGACAGAGCGGGATGGACGAACTACACCAGCAGACGGTCAATCTGCTTTCTTTCCAGCCATTGCCGAAGCAGGTTTATAACGTGCAGGTTGCATTCAATATGGTGCCGTGGTACGGCCAAGAATCGAAGAGCTCACTCGCTGGAGTCCGCGACCGGGTGTTAAAGCATTTCGGCCGTATCGTAGGAAATGGTATGCCGGCGCCGTCGTTGCTGGTGCTGCAGGCGCCCACATTCCACAGCCATGCGTTCGCGCTAAATCTGCAGTTCGAAAGCGCAGTCACGCCGGCAGATGTTTCTCGCGCCATTGCCGGCGAGCACATATCTCTCATCGAGCAGGCCGAAGAAGCTCCCAACAACGTGAACGCTGCCGGGCAAAACGACATTCTTGCTTCCATCGTTCCCGATTCTGGCGACGCCAAAAACCTGTGGATTTGGGCAGCCAGTGACAATCTGAGAATCGCGTCTTTGACAGCGGTTGAATGTGCCGAGGAGATGTCGGCGGCGCGTCCCCGAGGGCAAATCCAGTGAGGAGCCTGGCGCCTCTGGCGCTGCTCCTCTTGACCACGGCATGCGGATATCACACCGCCGGAAAGGCAAACCTTCTCCCGTCGGGCCTGCACACTCTGGCTGTGCCCGCCTTCGTCAATCAAACGCAAACATACAAGGTCGAACAGATGTTGACGGCGGCGGTTGTGCAGGAGTTCTCTACTCGCACCAGCTATCGAGTGGTGACGCAACCAGATTCCGCCGACGCCGTCCTGCGTGGAACGGTTCTCGCCACCTCGACTACGCCGTTAACCTATGATTCGAAAACGGGCCGCGCGGCCAGCGTGCTTGTGATCGTCAGCATGAGCGTTTCCCTTGCCGATAAACAGGGCAAGATGCTTTATCAGAATCCTTCGTATGTTTTTCGCGAGCAGTATCAGGTGTCGCAGGAATTAAGCAGTTTTTTTGAAGAAGATTCGCCGGCATTTGAGCGTCTGTCGCGGGAGTTTGCGCGCACGCTTGTGTCTAATGTTCTGGAGGCATTCTGATGCGCGCCTTTGCGCAGGCCGAGCGCTTTGTCTCCGAGGTGGAAGCGCGAAAGTTGCGGCCAGCCTACGTTTTCGTCGGTGATGAGGCTTTTTTCCGCAAGCAATGCCGGGATGCCATTGTGCGGCACCTGGTCCCGCCCGATATGCGGGAGTTCAGTTTATTCGAGTTCGATCTGGCAGAGACCGAGGTAGCGGAAGTGCTTGACCGGGCGCGCACTCCATCACTCATGGCGCCCTTCCAGATTTTTTTCGTCCGCGGCGTCAAGACGCTTTTCGGTCGCGGCTCGAACGAGGACAAACTCGAGGCCATCGAACGCTACTGCAAAGACCCCAATCCCGATGCAGTTTTGATTTTTGTTGCAGACCACATCAGCATTCCTGCGGATGCGCGCCGCATCGACCTCACCGACAAGGAGCGCTACGAGCGCATTCGCGAGACCATGGGCCGCTACTGCGCGATCGTGGAACTTGGCCGTGTCGAGGAGAGCGATGCTGTCCGGTGGATCCAGGACTATTGCGGCACACGCGAGGTGAAGATCGAAGCCGATGCCGCGCGCGAGTTAGTGGATTCGCTCGGCGGCGACATGATGATGATCTCGAACGAACTGGAAAAGTTGATCCTGTATGTCGGCGAGAAAAGGCGAATCACGTTGGGCGACGTTGAAACCATGGTGCTCGCGGCCAAGCAGCGATCGCTTTACGAACTGACGGACGCAATTTCATCTCGCGACCGTACTCGATCACTGGAAATGCTGGATGCGATCCTCTCAACCGGCGATGGCGATGAGGCCGCGATCGGCCATTTGTACATGCTGGCGAAGACTTTTCGGCAGATGCTGGTTATTCTCGAGCGCAACGTCCGTGATCAGCGAATGCTCTGGGCCGCGTTGTGGCAGGGATTCCGCGTGCCTCCCTTTGCCGCCGACGACATTATCCGGCAAGCACGCCGCTACAAGTCCAAGCGCGAATTGACCCGCGCCATACGCCTGGTTGCCAAAGCTGATTTGGCTCTCAGATCCAATCCTCCCAGCAAGCGACTGGTCCTGGAGAAGCTCATTCTGGATCTCACCGCAGAACCAAAGTCCGAGCCCGAGTGGATGCAGGAAGAGCTGGGCGTCTAGCCTGTTTACGATATATCTTCCAAACAGGTCCAAGTGCACTCGATTCGAGTAACTGTTACCGATTCGCCGGAACATCTCGGTTGAAAACTCCAGAGCAACGCCGTATCGTACCTAGGTACGGCAGAAAGTCGTTCGGCTGCTCGGATTTAGCCACGTCGTCGCATTTTACTGCTACACTTCGCCAAAAGCGGCTCGATTGCGGTTTTCAGCCCAGATATAGAAACCGTTGTCGCAACTCAAAGGAGATCGGCGATGGAAAATAAGCCGGCGGCACAGAACATTCAAGATACCTTCCTCAACACTGCGCGGAAAGAGCGCAGCAGCATCACCATTTACCTGATGAGCGGCGTTAAGCTGACGGGACGGATCCGATCGTTTGATAAATACTCGGTGGTTCTCGAAACTAACAATCAGGAGCAGTTGATCTTCAAGCACGCGATTTCGACTGTTGCGGTTGGAAAGACACATGGCTATTCGGAAAAGCCGCGGGTTGTGCCGAGTCCGACTCCCAGCGATACCGGCGAACCCTCTGCCGCCTCCGGCACTGAAGGATGAGGCGGATCCAGCTTGAGCAGTTCTCAAT
>JBKPSP010000182.1:0-9681 GCA_046735175.1 Acidobacteriota bacterium | reverse complement strand
AGCCGCCCGAGGCCTCCATGCCGAAGCAAACGCCGATCGGAATCACCGGGGAACCGAGCAGATGATTGTGTTACTGAATTTCGGGGCCATTGCTATTCTGGCGCTCCTTCAGGGAGAGCACAACAGCCTGCATCCGGCGGGCCCGTTTTCACACGACATTGAATGGTTGTACTGGGCGATTTTCTGGATCGTCTTTATTGCTTTCGTGCTCACGATTCTCGCCTTCGCACGCGCGTCGGCCAAAACCTACTCGCGTTCAGAAGAGATGCTTCCCATCACGCAGAACGAAGAAGGCGACCGCAAAGCAAAGTGGGCTGTGGGAACGGCCATCACAGTTACCGTGCTCACGCTGTTTGCGGTTCTATTTATGAGCGTGATCACCGGCAAGAAAGTCGAAGGGATGAGTTCCAATAATCCGGTCACGATCCAGATCACCGGGCATCAGTGGTGGTGGGAAGTCATCTATCCAAATCCGCAAGCCGATCAGACCGTGACCACCGCGAATGAAATTCATATTCCCGTCGGCAAACCGATAGTGATTTTGACCAACTCCGCCGATGTGATCCACAGTTTTTGGGCTCCCAGCGTGCTCGGCAAGCGCGATGTCATTCCCGGTTACTCGACGGCGTTCTGGATCCAGGTGGACCAGCCCGGAACTTATCCAGGGCGCTGTGCTGAATTTTGCGGGCTCCAGCACGCTCATATGGGTTTTTCGATCATCGCGGAAGACGAAGAGACATTCGAAGCCTGGGAGCAGCAGCAACTGAAGCCGGCAAGCGATCCGCGCGATAACGAGGCAGCGCACGGGCGCGAGGTGTTCCTCACGCACGCGTGCGTGATGTGCCACACAATTCGCGGTACGGACGCCGGATCCCGTTTCGGTCCTGATCTCACGCACCTGGCCAGCCGCACCATGATTGCTGCTGAAACTCTCCCCAATACAACTGGCGCGCTCGCCGGATGGATCGTCGATCCCCAGAGAATCAAGCCGGGAAACAAGATGCCGCCCAATCCGCTTGCGCCGGATGACCTGAATGCGCTGGCAACGTATCTGCGGACGCTTCAATGAGGAACCGTGGCCATCAGTGAACCCATCGCAGTAGTGCGCGAAACCAGCGAGGCGCGGCTCTCACGGACGTGGGGTCATCCGCGTGGCTTCTGGGGATGGTTCACCAACGTGCACCACACTGCAATCGGCGTGCGCTTCATGGTGACGTCATTCATCTTCTTTCTGCTGGGCGGCGTTCTGGCGGCGATGATTCGCTTTCAACTCGCCCGGCCTGAGAGCAACGCAATGGGCCCTGATCTGTACAACCAGGTCTTCACCGTGCATGGCAGCACGATGATTTTTCTGTTTGCTGTGCCGATGCTGTTCCAAGGCTTCGGCGTGTACCTGGTGCCGCTGATCTGCGGTACGCGCAATATTGCCTTCCCGCGACTGAACGCCTTCAGCTACTACATTTATTTGGTCGGAGGGCTGTTGCTGTGGGTTGGCCTGTTCATAAAAACCGGCGCCGACGCGGGCTGGTTCGCTTACGTTCCTCTTTCCGGCCCGGAATTCACGCCGGGCAAGCGCAGCGATTTCTGGGCGCAGATGATCACCTTCACAGAAGTTTCTGCGTTAGGCGTCGCCATCTGCATTGCAACCACGATTCTGCGGCAGCGTGCTCCCGGCATGACCTTGAATCGCATGCCGGTAATCCTTTGGGAAAAATTGGTCCTCTCTTTCATGGTGATCTTCGCCATGCCTGCGGTCATGGTGGTCAGCAGCATGCTGCTGATGGATCGCACCATCAATACGCAGTTTTTTAATCCCGCAAACGGCGGCGACGCCCTGCTCTATCAGCATCTGTTCTGGTTCTTCGGGCATCCGGAGGTTTACATCATCTTCCTGCCTGGAGCGACCATCGTTTCTACGCTGGTACCCGTCTTTTCGCGGCGGCACATCTTCGGCTACACCCCCATCATCACCTCGGTGGTCGCGACTGGTTTTCTCGGCTTTGGCGTGTGGGTGCACCACATGTTTGCCACCGGCATTCCGCAGATGAGCGCCAGCTTTTTTACCGCAGCCACGCTGATGATCGTGATCCCGACCGCGGTGCAGTTCTATTGCTGGATCGCGACCATCTGGAACGGCAGGCTGCAATTGAAGCTGCCCATGTTATGGGTCTTCGGCTTCTTTTTCGTCTTTCTGATTGGCGGGCTCTCAGGCGTGATGCTCGCGTCGGTTCCGGTTGACTGGCAGGTGCACGACACATTCTTCGTGGTCGGGCATTTCCATTACGTTCTCATCGGTGGCGCACTGTTCCCCATGTTTGCGGGTCTTTACTTCTGGATCCCGAAGATGACGGGGCGAATGATGAACGATCTGCTGGGGAAAGTCCACTTCTGGCTCTTCTTTGTCGGCTTCAACATGACCTTCTTCACTATGCACTTTCTCGGTCTGCGCGGAATGCCTCGCCGCATTTACACCTACCCGCCGGAGATGCATTGGGATGGGCTCAATATGCTGGCCAGCATTGGCGTGATTTTTATGACCGCGGGGCTGCTGGTGTTCATTTGGAATTTCTTCCAGCACAGGATCACTGGAGAGATTGCAGGGCGCGACCCGTGGAAAGCCGGCACGCTGGAATGGGCTGTGCCGTCCCCTCCTCCTTCTTACAACTTCCTCGAATTGCCGACAGTGAATGGTCGCGAACCGCTTTGGGATGCGTCCCCGAATCAGCCCATCGTGACCGGAGTGCGCGAGGACATTCCCGAAGTGCTCATCACAAATAGCCTCGACTCCGAGCCGCAACACAAAGACGAACTGCCTGGCGCGAGCATCTGGCCATTCCTCACTTCCATCGCCGTTTCGATTGCCTTCATCTGGTCGATCTTCAGCCCGTGGGGAATTGCGTACGGGGCGATTCCGGTCGTGATCACCCTCATCGGATGGCTGTGGCCGCGTGGGCATTCGCCCGCACCGCCGCAGGGCGCATTGGAGGGGCAATGGACGAGGTGAGACAGCGGCCGGTGCTTGACGTTTCAGGATTACCCAGCGTGGCATTCGGTAAGAGCAACACCACCTGGCTGGGCAACGTGCTCTACATGATGATCGAGGGCACCATGTTTGCCCTCCTGTTCGCGAGCTATTTTTATTTGCGAACACGGACGAACGACTGGCCTCCGATCCAACTGCCGCCGAACCTCGGCTTCGGCCTGATCAACGGGGTTGTATTTCTGCTCAGCTTGATGCCGGCGCGATACGCGCAGAAGGTCGCGCCGACGGGGGACCGTAGCCGGATTCGGATTGCTCTCGGCGCATTGGCCGTCTTCGCTATCGCGAACATGGTCTTCCGCGGATTTGAGCTCGTAAACCTGAACTGCCGCTGGTCCGACAATGCCTACGGCTCGATCGTCTGGTCGCTGATCGGACTGCATACCGGGCACCTGATCACTGAGTTCATTGAAACGGTCGCGATTCTGGGCATTGCCTTCACGCCGAAGATGGAAGGCACTCGACTCGCGGACGTCGCAATCAATTCCGATTACTGGTACTTCGTGGTGGTCTCGGCGGCGCTGATGGATTTCATCATTTACGGCACTCCGCGATTTTTGTGAGTCATGGCAGAAATTGAACATACCGTTCGCAAGGGAGAGGCACCGGCGCTGATCTGGTGTGCGATGTTTGCCGGACCGTTCGCCTGGGCCTCCGATCTTGGCTTCAGCTACGTTCTTGAGCAGCACGCCTGTTCGACTGGACACCACTATGTGCTTCATCTCATCACTGTCGTCTGCGCGCTCATTGCTCTGGCGGGCTTCGCAGCCGGGTTCGCTGCTTACAAGCGAGTTCCGGAAGAAGCCGAAGATCATGGAATGCGGCCGATGGACAGAACTCATTTTCAGACTCTTTTTGGAATGATCTTCAGTCTTGCTTTTACCGTGGTGATCGTTGCCGAGGCGGTTCCGCGATGGATTCTGCATCCGTGTCAGTGAAATGAAAACGTCGTTCCAATTCGCGGCAGGAGTTGCGCTGGTGCTGGCGAGCGCGCGCGCGTTTGCGGATGCTGGCGATACCGCGATCCGATCGACCGCATGGAACTGGTCTGCCTATGTCACTGTGCCGCTGTTTGCGATGGCGGTGATGTACCTCGCAGGACTGCTTCGAATGAGAGCCAGAGGCGCCAGGCTGCGGGCTCTTCCCATTTTTTGTTTCTGCAGCGGGTGGCTCTCCCTTTTTCTGGCGATCGATTCCCCGATTCACGAGATCAGCGAACAACTCTTCTGGGTGCACATGACCCAGCATGAGATACTCATGCTGATCTCTGCCCCGCTGCTGGTCCTCAGCCAGCCTGCGGCGCCCTTGCTGCTTGCTCTGCCTGAAAGCTGGCGCTTGCGCATCGCGCGATTTGGAAAAGCGAAAGTCTTGACGCATACCTGGCTCGTGATTTCTGCCCCGCTCAGCGCCTGGCTGCTGCACGCGGCCGCGCTCTGGGTCTGGCACGCACCGAAGTTGTTCGACGCAACCTTACGCAATGAGCCGGTCCATGCCGTGCAGCACATCAGCTTCTTCGGGACTGCCCTGCTCTTCTGGTGGACCTTATTTCATAAACACGCCGGCTCGCTCGGATACGGCGCGGCAATTCTGTACGTCTTCACCACCGCAATTCACACCAGCGTACTGGGCGCGTTGCTCACCTTCGCTCCGCGCGTTTGGTACGCGTCGTATGCCCGAACTGCACTGCTTTGGGGATTCACCGGACTTCAAGACCAGCAACTCGGCGGCCTGATCATGTGGATTCCTGCGGGCACGCTGCTGACGGTTGTAGCTCTTGCGCTGCTTGGCAAATGGATGAGCCACTCGGATACACGCTGGGAGTACACACGCGCTGCGGCGCTGGTTCGAGCGTCCCATGGAGCAACGGAATGAAGCGGGCGGCGATTCTCCCTCTCGTGTTGCTCACAGGTATGCTCTCGTCCTGCGATCAGCTCACAGAGAGCCGGGTACGCGCCGCCTACGTCACAACAGGCGGCGGAAACGCGCGCACGGGCCGCGAAACGATTCGTAAATATGCCTGCTACGCCTGCCACACGATCGATGGCGTTGCGGGCGCCCATGGTCTGGTCGGCCCGCCGCTCGACGGCATTGGCAACCGTGAGTTCATTGCCGGTGAGCTGCCGAACACGCCAGACAATCTGGTCCGATGGATCCAGCATCCACGGCAGGTCGAGCCGCATACCGTGATGCCGGAGATGGGAGTCACCGAACAGGACAGCCGCGACATTGCGGCTTACTTATACACCCTGCGCAAAACGCCGTGAGTTAAGAACAAATGCTTGACGGAGAAAGAAAAATGTTTGTGAAGCGAATCTTCCAGGCTTGCCTGATTCTCTCGATCACTGCCGCGACCGCATTTGCGCAGAAATCGACCGATAACCCTGATCCTCACGACTGCTCGAAGCTGCCCGAATATAACAAGCTGAAAACAGCGCTCACCGAAGCCGTGAAGCAAGGCAAGGATGCCAACGGCGGCCTTGGAAATCAGGAATGGGGCACGGTTGTGAATCGCGATGGTGTTGTCTGCGGCGTGGTCTTCACCGGCCCGAACCGTGCTGCGGAATGGCCCGGCAGCCGCGTGATCTCTGCCATGAAGGCCAGCACGGCGAATGCTTTCAGCACGAACAATTTCGCCCTTTCCACTGGCAACATCTACGCCGGCGCGCAACCCGGCGGATCGCTGTACGGAATCAACACTCCTCCGAACCCCAATGTGGCGTATGCCGGCAATCCGCAGGAATTCGGCATGCAGAACGATCCCATGGTCGGCAAAGCCATTGGCGGCGTCATTGTTTTCGGGGGCGGCCTTCCGCTCTACAGCAAGAAAGGTGAGTTGGTCGGCGGACTTGGCGTCAGCGGTGATACCGCCTGCGCCGATCACGTAATCGCATGGAAGACCCGACGTTCGCTTGGCTTGGATGCGGTTCCCATGGGCGTCGCTCCCGGGCCAAGCGACAATCTCATCTTCGACATTCAGAACGGCGTGAGCAGCAGCGGCTTCGGTCATCCCGACTGCAAAGGCGGATCACCGAGCAAAGACATTATCCAGCAACTCAATGAGAAGCTGCCGGTCGGGCCGAAATGACTTGCAAGAGATAAAAGTTGAGGGCTCCTTGCCGGAGCCCCATTGTGCGAGCGTTACGCTGATTTACGCGTCTTGGGTTCGGTTAAAGTTGCACGCTGTCTCTTTCCGGCTTCGAGATTTCCGCCGCCGGGAGCTGTGTCGAAATTCTCGACGCCCTGCTGGAGCTCAGGAAGTTCGACTACTTCCCAGTTGCCGCCTTCGTTCCAGGGTCCGCGACTGTCGGTCTCGCCTTGGTCCCCCTGGCCCGTCGAATCGTTGAAGTACTGATCGACCAATCCCTGGGTAGGCGGTATCGCGCCGATTGAAAAGGGTGCTTTGCCCAGGCTCTCAAGAGCGGCTGTGAACGCCTTCATGTGGGTGATTTCCCGTGTCATGAGAAATTGAAGTGCATCCTTTGAGCCTGGATCGTCGCAGAAGTTGATCAGGCGCTCATACACGATCTTGGCGCGTGCCTCGGCCGCAATGTTGCTCCTCAAGTCGACGTCCAGTTCTCCCGTGATCTTGAGGTAATCAGCGGTCCAGGCATCGCCCATCGAGTTGAACAAGCTGACACCGCCTCCACCTGCGATTGCGATGAGCGGGTCCACCTCTCCCGCAACTCGGTTCTTCTTCATCGGCTTCAGGTGCATTCGCGCCAGGGTACCGACCACCTCCAGGTGACTGAGTTCCTCGGTACCGATATCCATCAACAGGTCCTTGCGCTGGGGATCTTCGCAGTTCAGTCCCTGAATTGAGTACTGCATTGCGGCCGCGAGTTCGCCGTTCGCTCCGCCGAATTGTTCCAGCAGCATGTTGCCGAACTGGGGATCCGGCGTGCCGACATTTACCGTGTACATGAGTTTCTTAAAATGGTGATACATGATTTCTCCTAACCATTGTTGGGTATGTTTTCCGTAATCGATGCAATGGCTCTATCAACTTGATATGCACCCATACGCGAAAAGGCAATCAACTGCATCAGGTAGTCCGGATTTCATTTCCCCCTACGGTTCGCTAATGTCTCGTCGAACTCGCCGCTCTGTGCAAATACGGCGTGCGTCGGTTTTATTTTCGTCAAAGCGCCCCATCGCTGATTCTTGTGCATCATAAGTTTCTCGTGAACGTTCTTTGTTGCTGGTGAGCGAAACTCGGAAAAACCAATTCCGGCGCGGCGTTTGATCGAGAAGGAGTTGAGATGGCAGAGCAATTTGCGGTGGTGACAGGTGCATCGAGCGGAATCGGACTTTCGTTGTCAAAAGAACTCGCATCGCGCGGCTACGATCTCGCCATCTGCTCATCAGGAGAGCGCTTGCAGTCTGCCGGAGCGGAATTGCGCTCACAAGGTATCGAGGTGACTGGAATACAGGCAGACCTGGCCACTCGAGAGGGTGTAAAGCAACTTTGGGACCGCGTTCGCGCGCTGGGAAGGAGCATTGACATCGTTTGCATCAATGCCGGCGTGGGTGTGGGTGGACTCTTTGCGGATACAGATCTAGACGCTGAACTGAACATGGTGTATCTGAACTGTGCCGGTACGGTGCAGCTGGCGAAATACGTAGTCCAGGACATGCTTTCGCGCAACGCAGGAAGAATTTTGTTTACGTCGTCGATTGCCGGGGAGATGGTCGCTCCACGGGAAGCGGTGTACGCTGCGACCAAAGCGTTCGGATTATCTTTTGCGCACAGCCTTCGTTACGAGTTGCGCGATACAGGAATTTCGGTGACCGCTCTTCAGCCCGGACCCACGAACACAGACTTCTTTCATCGCGCGGGCATGGACAACACCGACGTGGGATCGGAAGGAAAAAATGAGAGCCAACCCGACGATGTTGCGCGCCAGGGTATCGAAGCCCTTCTCGCCGGCAAGGACCACGTCTACGCAGCCTCGGCAAAGGTTAAAGTCGAAGGCATGCTGGCCAACCTCACGCCCGGCAGCGTGAAAGGCGCACTGCACGAGAAGATGGCCAAGCCCAAAGCCAGCTGAATTCGCAGTGCTCTTACAAGCGCATACTATTTCCCGATCTTTCCTTTAACGCTTCCTACTCCGGTGCAGAAGTCCCATCCTAATTTTGAGGAAAGTCCAGCTGTAGGGCCACAAAAGCCGCTGCCGATGTCGTTGAAATCGGTTGTGATCGACAAGTTGCTGTAGATGAGGCTCAACTCGGCCTGGCTGGATCCGAGTTTATTTCCGGCAGCATTTACGATTCCTGCCAGCGCGGGCGACGCCAGGCTAGTTCCTCCAACAATGAACCAGCCACTGCCGGCTCCCTGCACCGGCGTGGAATCGAACACCCATGCGCCGGTAACTGGATTGGAGTCGAACGACAAGTCTGGAACTCCGCGCTTAGTTCCTACAATCGACTGAATGACGTCCTGATAGAAGGGGCGTGATTCAAAGGCGCTGGATCCGCCACCCGCGAGATCCCAGGCTCGCTCCGAAAGAAAGTTCGCCGTAAAAGGATTGTGGGCTGTGGTCGTGCCGCCAGCAGCCACGACATTGGGAGAAGCTGCCGGATACTGAACTCCCGGCTGATCGCCGGAAGAAGCGAAATATACGACGCCAGGAGTCGTGAACGACGAATCGAACGAGGTCTCGCCCGCGAACTCACCGCTACCCCAACTGTTGCTGACCTCTCCGCCGCCGGCGCTCGAAACCAAATTGCCGGCGACTCTCTCGGCCGTCAGAAGATCGCTGAGGCTGTTGGACCGCGCTTCCACCAGGAAGAGCTTGGCGCCTGGCGCCATTGCGTGGGCCCACTCGAGATCCAGAGCTGCTTCCAGTTCCCACCCGCCGCTGGGATCTTGCGCGGGTTTGGTCCCAGACGCAAACACAACGGTCAGATTGGGAGCCGTCAGGCCAAATTGAGCGGAGAAGGTCTGCAAGTCGGTCAACGCCGTCGGATAGTGAAAGGCATCGACCAGCGCTATTGCGCCAAATCCGCCGCTCGCGTTCGCGGTCACTACGTTCGGATTGCAGGAGGAAGTCCTGGGCACCAGCGAGTAAATGCACGCGAGTGATGCAGGAGTCTCAAAGCCCAGACCGGTGACAGGAGGACCGACGAACGGCACGACATCTTCGGGAATAAAGACCTGCAAGTGGGTATGTGCACGAACGCCTGCATCTCCCTGACGAGCGATGCTGGATGCGGGCGACATGACCCGGCCTCGCGGCGCCCTGCTTGGTGGGGCTGCCGGCGTGCCCGGACCCGCCAGGGTTTGGGCCTGAGCGGTGCAGATGCTTGACCAACAAATGGCGAACGCCATCAGAACGGAAGATACACGAGTCCCTTGTGCGTACATGATGAAAATTCTCCTGATCTATTGCGACGGTTGGGCGACACACGCAGCAAAGTCCGCGTATTCGCGCTTACTTGAAATAACGAAATCCGCGGGAACTTTGCTTTCGCGTGTCATTGTTGATGATGTGTGGTCGGAGTAGACGCGTGTGGACATGCTGCGGATGCCAGACTGCGGAAGGTGTGCAGGCTAACGGAGTGACGAGGGGATGAAAATCAGGAGGAGACTCGCAAGCAAAAATTGAAAGGGTCGCGACTGTGGTTATGCTCTAGCCACCGGC
>JBKPSP010000181.1:0-24515 GCA_046735175.1 Acidobacteriota bacterium | reverse complement strand
AGTTCCGGCAGCGATCCTGATCTCTCAACCACTCCTGGCTTCGCGACCGCACCAACGCCGACCTTCGGCGAAACCTTACCCGGCTTGCTGATCGAGGCCATCGCCGACCCCGACCGGCCAGGTCAATTGACTCTTTGTAGTTTTGATTCGAAGCAGACTGACATTCGGAGGGTCATGCGTTACGAAGATCGCAGTTATTTGGCGCCCCTTCGTCGTTCTGGCTTGGCAAAGGTCGTCCGCTTCGCGCCCGAATGCGTCCTCCGCAGTTCGGCAGCAGAGATAGCGGCGGAGTTGAAGGAGTTCCTGTTCAAATATGCCGACCTGGACCAGCAGGCGACGGATGTTCTGATCGCCTTTGTGTTTGCCACGTGGTTTGTCGACCTCGCCCAGGTTGCTCCCGTGCTGTATCTGAGTGGTCCCGTCTGGGAAGTTGGCAACGTGATGCGCCTGCTCAGCTGCGTGTGCTATCACGCCGCGTTGCTCAGCGACCTGAATCTAAGTTGCTTGGGAACACTGCCAGTTGGGTTGCCAGTGACGCTCCTGATCAATCAAGCCCATCTTGATCCCAAAGTTCAAAAGGCGTTGCTGGCGTCAACCCGTCGAGGTTTTTACCTCGCGAGAGGAAAGGAACCGCTGGATCTTTTCGGTGCGCGCGCGATGCCCGGCTATTGGTCACTGGCAGAGGTCGGCCTGAGGGTAGCCATCAATCCGCAAGGCCGAATTCTTCCGACGCTAAGCGAAGCTGATGAAGCCGACCTAACCAGGCAACTTCAATCTCAACTACTCGGTTATCGCTTTCGCTTTCATTCGCTCGGGCGATCAGCAGAGATCGAGTCACCAATATCACATCCATGCCTGCAGGATGAGTTACGAACCTGGTGGGCGGCAAGTTGGGACATTCCGGATGTGAGGAAATCCGTTCTTGCGGCATTTGCCGATCGTCAGGAGGAATTATCAAATGCAAGGTACGAAGATCCGAAGTGCTTAGTCGCGGAAGCCGCGCTCATGTTCTGCCATCGCGGTGATGCTCACTTTTTCGTCGGACAACTTGGCGAGAAGGTCAATGATCTGCTGGCCGGACGACACGCGGAATACAAATTCGAAGATCGCAAGGTGGGCGCCACGCTGAAGGAGTTGGGTATCCCCGCTCACCGGGTCACCAAGGGTTTCCGAGTAGAACTCGATGACGCGGCACGCCGACGCATTCATCAAGTGGCTGCCGCCTATCGAGTACTCTCCACACAGCCGGCCACAGTCCGCTGTGAATTTTGTGAAAACAAACCCGCGTTGGAGGAATGAACGTATGAATGTATGAACAAACAAATTCTGGGAAGAAAAGGAAACCGAAATGCGAACTAACAACAGAATCATGAGCCTCGGCGATTCGCTCAAGGAACTAGCAGCCCTCGGCAGCCCCGTGGATCTAGCGGTCGCGGCCACCGAGTCCAAATCGGATCCACTTGAAATCGTGCAATGTGGAGGCATCAACGACAACGCGATGCTTGAGCTTGACGATGGGTGTATCGGATACTTGATCAGCGTTAGTGTCACGAACCAAACTTCACGTCCGATGCACATTGTCGATCTCGACCTGCGGACGCAATGGAATGAACAACTATTTGATTGGTTGTTACCGCGAGCGATGAAAAACAGAGCCCCCAGGTCGGAAAAGAGCAGTAATTACCAGCTATACCGCTTTCCTGGCAAGGCTGGTTTCGAATTCCCTGTCTCGCAGGTCGTAAATCTTGCGTTGATGCCTGGTCAGAGTTTGCGCCCGCGGCGTCCGGTTATCGGCTGGTTGTTGGCGATGGGTGGCATTATGCCGCAAGCTTTGTCAAATGGGGATTGCGTAAACGCGACGCTCAGCATTACTACTTCTGACCATGTCGAGCACCGTCGGGAAGTGGACTTGCGCGTGGAGCGCCGAAGCTCTATGCCGAGCTCATCAAGCCCGAGGGCCGGTCTCTATGGTAGTTCTGGAATCGCTGCTCCCCGGCTTGTCAGGGATGGAGGCGAACACCTAGGAGAGTCACAGAAAGCGGACATCACCAGACCTGACGAAGCGGATGAGTCGCATTTCATCGCGAGCGACGATACGCTGTAGGAATGATCACAGGCGAGTGAGCTTGCACTTGGAGTTGGGTAGATCCGGCCTCCCTCCGGTACGTCGGGTTTCGTCCGTGCGCGTGAGTGTGTATCCTCGTCATGTCTCACCATGATTGCCTATACCGCGCAGTCGCTCTGTACACCAACGTCAATGATCTCCAATCCCGTCCTGATCGTTGAGGACGGGGTTGTTACCACTCTGCAATCCCGGAGCGCGGTAAGCTTGCCCGCGAACGTCAAGCTCACCGACTTCGGCGATTGCACGATTGCCCCTGGATTCATCGACATTCACATCCACGGCTCGGCGGGCTTCGACGTGATGCAGGTGGACCAGAGCCGACGCGCCGGCTTCGAGCGATTTCTGACGCAGCATGGTGTGACCGCGTACTGCCCGACTACCATCGCGGCGCCACTCGACGCCACGCTGGCTGCGCTAGAGCGATTAGCAGATGCGATCGAAAGCGCTCCGGCAAAAGGCCTGGGCGGCGCACGGCCATTGGCGATCCACCTTGAAGGGCCATTTCTGAGTCATGCCAAGCGCGGCGTACATCGGCCAGAGGACCTGATTGTCCCCAACCTGCGCACGTTTGAGCAGCTCTGGCAGGCTGCTCGTGGCCACGTTCGCGTGCTGACGATTGCTCCCGAACTCAACGGTGCTCCCGAAGTCATCACTGAGGCCGCGCGCCGTGGCGTGACTGTGAGCCTGGGGCATTCGAATGCCGAACTCGATTCCGCGCGCCGTGGGGTGGCGGCGGGAGGCAGGCATGCCACTCACACTTTCAACGCCATGCGCCCTTTGGACCATCGCGACCCGGGCATTCTGGCGGAGGTTCTCACCAATGACAACCTAACGGCGGACGTGATCGCAGATGGATTCCACGTTGCGCCATCCATGATTGATCTTCTAATCAGAGCGAAGACACCGCAAAAGGTCGTGCTTATCACCGATGCCATGTCTGCCGCAGGAATGCCCGATGGCACCTATAAAATCGGGCTTATTGATGTCGAGCTTAAAGCGGGCAAGTGCACCGTCAATGGGACCCTCGCCGGCAGCGCGTTGACTCTGGATCGCGCGGTGAGAAATGTCATGAGTTTCGCGAAACTGGATTTGCAGCAGGCGGTGCAGGCGGCCAGTGCGAATCCGGCACAAGTTGTGGGAGCAAAAGAGAAGGGAATGCTGCAGCCCGGAGCAGATGCGGACTTCGTGGTGCTGACGCCCGCGGCAGAAGTTCGCGCAACGGTCATCAAAGGCGAGGTCGTCGGAGATGGCTAGTTCGGTTTCCGATTCTTGCCGTCGGCGAAGTGGCGCAGCAACGCGGCATCCGTCATCGTCTTGTACTTCTCGACAAATGATCCTGGAGTGGCGCTGCGCGATTTATGCGGACGCGGCTGTACTGGCTCCGCTTCGGTGTCGGTAGTCATCACCTGAACGTAGAACCACAGGAAGTGCCGCATCTGGTCGAGCGCTGAGCGGAGCAGCTCCAGCGACTCGATTTCCGGCAACTGCGTCAAAGCCTCCATCAACTCTGGATCGCTCGGCGCCTGCATCGCCGCGCAGTTGAGTTCGCGCTGGATCACACGCAGGTCTTCGGTCACCCGCAACATGCGAACATGAACGTCGTCGAGACAGTTGTCGTTTGCCATGGGCAGCTTTCCGGACGATTCAACATCTCATCCAGTCGCGAAAGCCAGAAGATGTCCCATGTCCATGCGCTTTCGTAATTCCAGCAACCGGCGCGGGTTTCGCGCGAACTCAGGCGAGCACGGATCCGGTGCGAATTTGCGGCACCTCGATGAAACGCGCGCCAATACTGGGGTTTTCGACGGCAGAAACCAGAACGCGAAGCATTTGCTCCAGCGTGACCAGGCCCAGGCGGCGCGCGCCGTCGCGAGTTGAGGGAATGTGCTCGCAAAGCCAGTACATCGGTAATAGTACGTAAGGCCAGCGATGGCCTGGGCCGAGTACGTACCAGGGGCGGACGATTGTGCAGTTCATGCCGCTGTTCAGTAGAGCGGCCTCACACTTGGCGCGCACGGCGATGTAGGTCTTCATCATGGGAGCGGGTTGGGCCACACTCAGATAGATGAAATGCTGAATTCCGGCTGTGCGCGCGGCTGCGATCGCGCCCAAACCAGCGGTGCGATCAATCGACTGAAATTCAGCAGCCTTCGCCGGGCTGGGATGCGACACGCCGACAAGTTGCACGAACGTGTCTGCGGGCTGAATGCGATCAGCGTACGAAGATGGCTCAAGCGCATTGCCGACAACCGGCTCGCAGCAGTTTGCAGGAAGCCTGTGCTCGCTTCCCGGCCTGACCAAAGCGCGAACGTGATGCCTGCGTTCAGAAAGGCGGCGGATAAGCGGATTACCGATATGGCCGGTGCCACCGGTGATGAAGATATGGGCCATCCAGTAGAGTACGGTTCGGAGATAGCCATGGATTTTACTGCGACCGGATACGGGTTGCTCTTCCTCTGTGGCGTTCCTCTGTGTGCCTCTGTGCTCTCTGTGGTTGGGTTTTAAGCGCTTCCCCACAGAGCACACAAAAGCACACAGCTGACCGTTATTTGCCGTAGCTAAGCCGCCAGACGACCTGCGTCGCGTCGTCGCTGACCAGAAGGGAGCCGTCCTTTGCCACCGCGATTCCGACCGGCCGCCCCCAGACAGCGCCTTCATCGGTTACGAAGCCGGTGAGGAAATCTTCGTACTCACCGGACGCCTTGCCCTGTTGATGCAGAGGAACTCGCACCACTTCATAGCCCGTCCGCTTCGAGCGGTTCCAGGACCCGTGCAGCGCCAGGAACATGTCGCCTTTGTATTCAGCAGGGAACTGTTCGCCGTTATAAAAGGCAAAAGTCAATGGCGCGCTGTGCGGTTGGATCAGCACGTCGGGCGTAATCATCTTTTCGCGCCAATCCGGATGGCTGTCTTTCAATCTCGGATCGCGGTTCTTTCCAATGTAATACCAGGGCCAGCCGTAGAAGCCGCCTTCCTGCACGTGGGTGGTGTAGTCGGGAACGAGATTGTCTCCAAGGGCATCGCGCTCGTTGGTTGCGGTCCAAAGCTCGCCGGTTTTCGGCTCGATCGCGAGCCCAACAGGATTTCGAATTCCTGAGGCGAAAACTTTCAGATCAGAGCCGTCGGGATTGCAGACGAGAACGTTGGCGCGGTGAAACTCCGCCGGGTGGGTATCCGGGTCATCGATATTCGAAACCGAGCCGACCGAAATAAAGAGTTTCTTGCCATCTGGAGAGAAGGCGAGATCGCGGGTCGAGTGTCCGCCGTGTGATTTGTGCGCGCCGGGATAAATTTCATCGATGACCGTCTGTGCCTCGCCGCGCGCCTTCAGGTCTCCAACATGGTAGGGAAATTTTTTAACCGAGTCAGTGTCGCCGATGTAGACCCACTCCGGATTCGCTCCGAGAGGGTAAAACGCAATGCCGAACGGCTCGCGCAATCCGGACGCGAAAGTTTCCACCTGTTCGGCCTTTCCATCCTTACTGACGCCGCGGAGTACCTTGATGTCACCTTTATCCATTTCGGCGAGGAAGATGTCGCCGTTGGGCGCGGCGAGCAGTTTGCGCGGATTCGTCAGGTCGGCAGCATAGATGTTCACCTTGAAGCCGGGCAGTGTCTTGGGCATTGCACCTGCCGGCCGGGGTTGTGGCTCTGGAGAAGCCACTCCTACGTGTTCGCTTCCCGGGGACGGAAGGTCGCTGACCGTGACCTTATGGACTGTGCCGGGACTCTCGCCCGTGTAGTCGTAAAAGGGAGAAGAGGAACCTGCGGCGTAGATCAGCAGCAACGACACAACGGCAACTGCAAGCAATTCGACACGATGTCTCATGACTGACGATTTTACTCACAAGCGGCGCTATTGGCACCTCGCGCGCAAATCAGCGATCAGGCCGCATCCGCGTCCGGGTCGGGAATGGAAGACGGCGGATCGCTGGCCGGGAAACTTTCCTCCAACGTGCGATCGAGCGACTCTTCTTCTTCCGGAGTAGGCGGATGCTTCCTCAAATCTTCGGTTTTGTCGCGCGGTTCGTCTTTCTTGTTGGTCTGGCGGGACGGATTCTTTTGCTCAGGCATGAGACTCCCCAGTCTGGGAACGTTATCAACGCCGGTTAGATGAGAATCAAAGGCAACACGAAACGAAACCAACAGAAAATCGCGGGTAGGGTTAGCCCTTGGTTTCGGGGTTGCTGGGCGTCTGAGTCGTAGACGCTTTGGCTTGCTCGTCGGACGCCGTTTTATCCTTCATCCCCTCTTTGAGCGCCCGGAAGCCTTCGCCGATACCTTTTCCAAGCTCAGGAAGCTTCTTGGGCCCGAATAGCAGAAGCGCTACGAGGAAGATGATCAACAAGTGCATTGGGGACAGTAATTCCATAGGAATCTCCGGATCCGGCTAGTTAAACCTTACTGAAGTCACCTTAATCACGTCAACTGCGATAGGCCGCTTGTCACCGGCCTGGAGATAGAACTGGCTCGCCCTGTACCTATTCCATTCTTGGCTTATTACCTACGTGACCTACCGAAGATTACCCGGCGCCTCTATGTTGCTGTGAAGCAAGCAAGTAGAGCAAACCCGGCAACATCATGGAGTTCAGAGTTGCGCAGTAAATTCGTCATAGGTTCCCTGGTTTTAGCGTTCCTTTCAGTGCCTGCTTCTGCCGCCGAATCGCCGGTTGATTGCGATCACCTGACGGCATGGCTCACCGGCGGCGCGAGCAATGCCGGCATCATAAAAATCCTTCACAACCGCGGCAGTTCGATCCCTCTCAATTCGACAACCGAAGCGGAACTACGAAAAGCCGGTACGTCTTCACAGATGATCTCAGCAATTGAGAAGGCAGCAAAGCCATCCGCTGAACATTCATCCTGCTCTGCGACCCTGGTCAAAGCCGCCGAACTTTCGCATCGCAAGCAATATGAAGATGCCGAAGACATTCTGGCGCGGCTGATCAGCGACAGCCCAAACAGCGGACCGCTTCATTTTGCCCTTGGTTACATCAAGCAGCAGCAGGGCGATTGGAACGCAGCCTTCGACGAGTACAGCGCTTCCAAACAGGCTGAAGCCTGGTTTCCTCCGGTCCACGATCGCCTGGCGCTGGTCTTCTATCAGGGCGACGATGGCGAGAACGCAATTGGCGAGGCACGCACCGCCTTGAGCATGGACTTCGAGGACGCCGATGCATATCGAATGCTCGGACTCGGACATTACGCCAGCGAGCAATACGAAGCGGCCATGAACGCCTTTCAGGAATCGCTGGTCCGCGATCCCAATAATGCCGAGGTCTATTACGAGATGGGATTAGTGGCCCGCGACCAGGGAGATCCAGCAAAAGCCATCGATCTTTTTGGAAAGTCTACTCGCTTGAAGCCGCTAATGTGGCAAACCCACAGCAGCATGGGCGAGGTGCTGGGAGCGCAGAGGCGATTCGACGAAGCGCTGGTGGAACTGAGTCTCGCAAAAAAGATGGCTCCATCGGAACCCACCATTCGTGAGCTACTGGCGAATGTCTATTACGGAAAAGGCGAATACGACGCCTCCATTGCTGAGTATCGCGAACTGTTTCGCATGAGCCCGAACTGGCGCCGCGGCCACGATTCCTTGGCGCGCGCCTACATGGCGAAAAACCAATTTACGCCCGCAGTTGCTGAGCTGAAAGTGGCAGTGGAACAAAATCCCAGCAATGCCGCGCAACATCGTGCCCTGGGACAACTTTTGCTGCTGGCCGACCGGCAGGCTGAATCTGTCCGCGAGTTGCGGATCGCAGTTGAGCTCGATCCTGATTCGGCGTCCTCTCACTACTATCTGGGGACCGGATTGCTGGAACTGCGGCAGCTGCCTGCGGCGCTGAAAGAGTATGAAGAAGCGGTACGCATCGAGCCTACTGCGGAACACCATTATGCGCTGGCCGCCTGTCTCATGAACCTCGGCCGCGATCGCGAGGCGTTAGCTGAGATGGAGATCGCCAGCAGACTCGATCCAGACAAAAAACTTTATCGCGCTCGTCAGGAAGAACTGATGAAGCTGATGCAATCGAGCAGGGAACGCTGACCTTTCGATCATGAACTTAGGTGAGCGGGATCTCAAGATTGCGTGACAGAAATTAGGCCGGCGCGACGATCTAGAGGGTATGGCAATGACAAATTCAACGTCGGGAACTGCGGCAGCACGGGCGCCTGAGCGGCATCCAGCAAACGTGGCGCATCACGTCGGATACGGACTTCCTTGCGCCAAATGCAAGACCTACTACACGGCTGACCTGCAGGTCTGCCCGGTGTGCAAAAGCCAGCAACGGGTTATGCCCGTGGCCTCGTTCGCGGCGGTCGCCCCGGCAGAGCAGCTTCCCGACCCGGAACAGATCGAACAGGAGCGTGAACGTTTCTTGCGCGATTTCAATGCTCAAGTTGTGGCCGCGCCACTTCCGCCGGAATCGGCGACGCCGGCGATGCATTGTAACCGTCATGAGAACCATCTCAACTCGCCCCAGGCGGCTAGTATCTGCCAGGAATGCTACGACCAGCTTCAGGAGCGCGTGGATGTGCTCGAAGCGGCCTTGCACATGGACCTGCACGAGGCCGCGCAGATCGTTTATGACGCGGTTTGGGCCGATCCCTCCGATCCCAGCAAGACCTACCAGAACGCTGCGCAGGCCCTGTTAGTGGAGTTGCGGCGGCGCTCTGCCATCCCCCAGGTGTTCGGGCAGCTTCAACCCCCAATGAACTAGGTCTCACAGCGGTGGAATACCGCCATTCCTATTGCGATGAATTTGAACTGGCCGGCGGGGGCTGGTTCATGAAGCGCTTCAGAGCACCTTCAGTCGCGCGCCATGCCTTGGCATTCTTCTTGGTGTAGAACGGCGCGTTCAGGTCTGAGTAGAAAGCAAGAACGTTGGCTCGCAACTCGGGCGACGGCTGCAAGTACTGTTTTGTCGTCAGATCGTTCAGCAGATGCGCGTAGGTCTTATCGGCAAGAGAATATTCTCCAGGCTTTGTCGATCGTCCGGTATCGCAATCCGTATCGTCCAAATCAAGATTCCCCCGCCGCACTTCTGCCAGGAGCTTGTGGTAGTTGTCGAGCGTTTGGTTGACGCTCTTGATGTACATGTCTTCGGCTTGGGTGCTGGGGACCTTAAACGCTAGCGCGCTGAATGGACCCACCTTCGGAATAATCCGCAAAAGGAACGCAAGCGCGCGTTCACGGAAGCCAGGCCTACGGTATCCCTTGCCCCATTCTTTTTCGAAATTTGAACGCGAGAGGCGGTACAGAAATTTTCGCTTGTCGAAGTTAGGACTCTCTTTGACCAATTGCTGTTTGCGGTTGAGCAACGCCACTCGCGTCATCTCCGGAACGAACTTGCTTACGGCTCGGCGAAAGCTATTGATCGCAAGTTCCTCGTCGCCGCCCAGCGCCTCGTCAAGGCTCAGCCCATAAGTCCTTTGAAATGCGCGCTCCAGCAACGGCGTTGCCACCTCAAACCCAATCAGATCGTGATAGCGGTCGGAGGTATAGCGGTTCTTCGCCACCTGCACCATGTCGAAGCCGAACTCGGTCCGGATGTGCGCCTTGGGATCGTCCGCATAGGTGACTTCGTCACCATGCTTCGCGCGCAGCTTCGGAAATTCCAAAGGGACCACCTTGTTCACTACAGGATGGCCGACATTATCCGATGAGTAGTGGGCCAGCGCACCCAGGGCGAAGGCGTACTCATTGATGTCGTGCGCTTCCTCAAACAGTACCTCAACGAAATCGCCGGTGCGGACGTAATGAAGCAGATCGCTGAAATATTTTTTCCCAAAGGGATAGTAGCCCATGTCCTGCACAAGGCTGCCGCCATAGGCGAAGGCGTGAGCATGCCTCAGGTCGTCTGCGGTCGCATTCCGAAATTTTTCTCGCAACATGGGTTGGATCTGGTCTTCCCACGCGAGATCGACAACCTGCTCGTGAGTGAGCACAGAGTAGGCACGACTCTGCGGACATAAAACAGCGGCGGAGCAGGCAAGCGCAACTGTGAGACAGAGAATTCTCATTCGTGTTTATTTTCCAACTACCAGCACCTCGAAGCTGTCGGGCAGAATGGCCGGCCGGGGATGCGGCTGATCGGCGGTTGCGGCCGGTGCAGGGCCGAACTTTGCGGTCACCAGGAAAATCTGGTGGGTTTTGGGGTCAATCGTCATTGTGCGCGCGCCGCGCTCGGTCGGAACATTTTGTACGACTGCAAACTTCTCCGGCGACTCTTCTTTCGCGACTGTGAGCACCGCATCTTGCCCGCACGACGCAAAGGCGAGTCCGCTGTCGGGATCGAAGCCATTCGCATCCACACCCGCCCCAATCGGCAGGGTGGTGAGCACCTTTCCGCTGTCGGCATTTACAACCGCCATCATTTTGTTGTCGCATCCGGCGAACAGGCGCCGGTTCTTCAGGTCCATCGCCAGGCCACTGGGTTCTTCGCACGGCGCGAGCGGCCAGGTGTTCAAGACCTTCAACGTCTGCGGATCGATCCTGACCAGTTCGCTCTTGTCTTCGATGTTGACGAAGATCTCGCCGGAGCCTGTGCTCACTGCGAATTCAGGCTTTCCGCCGAGCGCAATTTTGCCAATGATGTTTCCGGAAGGCGCGTCGATCGCGGTGGAATCGTGACTTCGTCCGTTGAAAGTGAAAACCCGCTTTGTGGCAGGATCGAAGAGAATCGCGTCCGGGTTCTCGCCCACGGCTTTGATTTTGGCGATCGGCGCAAGTGTCTTCAGGTCAAAAATCGTAACTGAGCCCTCGCGCCCGTTGCTGATGAATCCGCGGCCGAGGTCGCCTGCCAGTGCAATTCCATGGACGCCAGGAGTGTCGGCAATATCGCCGACCACTCTACCCGAGTCCATATCCAAAACTATGACGTGGGTAGCGCGCGAGATGAACAGCCGTCGCGAATCAGAGTCGGCTTTCAGGTAGTCCCAACCGCCTTCGCCGCCAAGCTTGTAAGTTTTGATCACATGCAAGCCGGGATCGGCCGCGAACGCAACAGATGCGAATAGAAGGAGCGCAAAACCCGCAAGGCGTCGTTTCATGGACTCTCGTTTCGCGGAAAAAATCAGCCAGCGCTCAAGAATTCTACATTCAAATGCATAGCTTCGTGCCGCATGAGAGCTAAGAAGACGAAAAATGGCAGCGATTCACACCGGGGCGCGACCCATATACGCTAGTCACCCAGCAGCAGCCGCTCTTATCCGTGTAAATCCGTGTGAATCCGTGACTAAGAAGTTTTGTCTCGGCGATCTCTGCGGCTGAGATGGTTGAAGAAAGCGGAGCAGACAGGTTCGTCCGCCCCATTGTTGTTTCAAATCAATGGTCATCGCGATCATGGTCCCAATCATAGTTGCGGTCCCAGTCGCGGTCGTGCCGCCATTCGCGCCGGTGCGGATCGTACCAGGCGTGATCGTCGGCATAGCACTTTTCCCACTCCTGGTTCAACTTGGCCTTGGCTTCTTCCGCTTTTCCGCTGCGCCGGCCATGTTCGCGGACTTCGTGACGATAGTGCTGTTCCGCTTTTTCCACTCGGCTTCGGCAACGCGTACGGCTGTCGTCGTTGGCGGACGCTTTTGGCCCGGCTGACAACACCATAGTTCCGCAGATCGCAAAGCCCGCAACCAGGCCACTCAGTTTTCGGGAATTCATTCGGCCTCCTCCTCTTTAGATCGGATTTCAGATTGAGAACGGAAGTACCAGGTTGCTCTGAGAAATCCAGAGGAAACGCTGTACGTAACGCTTGCAATTACAATTTCAGTAGTGATCGCAACCCCCTCAGAGCCTTCCCACGAAACTGCTTTTCGCCCGCGGCGTTTCCTTTCGGGCGGTCATGTGCAGACCATCGCCAGCTTTCTGATGTCCAGGAAATTTTCTCTGGCAGAATCCGAAAAGCGGCTGGTGGAGGTGGAACCGAATGTCCCCGTTCTTTGCCACTGTTATTGGCAACCAGACCGCCGCGCAGCGCTCACCGCAATTGCCGTGCATGGCCTCGAAGGATCGACTGAGTCGAAGTACATGATGGGGATCGCAGAGAAAGGGCTGGCGTTCGGAATGAATGTGGTGCTGATGAACCAGCGGACTTGCGGCGGCACTGACCGCCTTGCGCCCACGCTCTATCACTCGGGAAGGTCGGCCGATGTTGCGGCAGTCGCTCGAGAGCTGGTTGAACGCGACGGCATTACTCGATTCGCGCTTTGCGGCTTTTCCATGGGCGGGAACCTCGTATTGAAGTTGGCCGGTGAATGGGCGGAGAACGGGCCGAAAGAGTTTTTGGGTGTGGCGGCTGTCTGTCCCGCAGTGGATTTGGCGGCTTCGGCCGACGCGTTGCATCTTCCCGCGAATCGCCTCTACGAGCAGTATTTTCTCTGGAAGCTGAAGTCTCGCATGCAGGCCAAAGCGGCGTGCTTCCCCGGCAAGTATGACTTATCGCGCCTGCGCGGCCTGAAAAGCTTGCGCGACTTCGATGACAAAGTGACCGCATTCTATTGCGGATTCGAAGGCGCCGCCGATTATTACGCGCGAGCTGCTGCGGCCAATGTGCTCCACAGGATCGCGGTTCCCACATACATTCTCAATGCAGCCAACGATCCATTTATCCGCATTTTGCCGGAGACGCGAAAGAAGATCGCAGCCAATCCCCATATAACTTTTGTTGAAACCGAAGACGGCGGCCACTGCTCCTATATCGGCGAGCGGAACGGCTACGATGGGAACTTCGCAGAACGCGCCGTCATTGACTTCTTCCGCAAGCTGTAGACCCGGGATATGATTGATCGAGCCGATTAGTCCGGGAGGTGTTTGATGCCTCGGATCGTGGTTGCCCTAGCCCTTGCCGCTCTGATGGGCTCTTCTGCTTTTTCCAAAGACAAAGTCATTTTGCCAGCGGATGTCGTGGCCGCCGAAACCGTGCTGGTGGCCATTGAGCCGGATGCCGGCGAGCCCCTCACTAACCCTGGCGCGAATAGCACCGCCCGAGAAGACGTGGAACGGGAAATCATGAAGTGGGGGCGCTTCAAACTTGCCATGACCGCGCAGACTGCCGACCTGATCATCGCCATACGCAAAGGAAGTGGACGCTCGGTAAGTCCGACGGTCACCGGCGGTCGTATCGACGACCGCCCGATTATTCTGCAGCCGGGTCAGGGAGGAGACATCCGCATCGGAGGACAGCGCGGACATCCGCCAGATCTGAGCCAGACCGCAGGTCAGTCTCAAGACACGCGGCCGCGCGTACAAACAGAAGTCGGGCCTTCCGAAGACATGCTGGCCGTGTATCGCGGACGCGTCGAGTATCCGTTGGACAGCTCACCGGTCTGGCGATATGTGGGGAAGGACTCGCTGCGCTCGCCGCCCGTGCGAGCCGTGGAAGAGTTTCGGAAAGCCCTCATCGCCGCAGAAAAAGCACAGGACCAGAAGCAGAAGAAAAAACCATAGCTTCAGAGAAACCGAGCCGTCGTCAGCGCTCCTATACAATCACCGTTAGTGCGCCATCCAAGAGCAATTCTGGCGGTTGTTGCGCTGTTTTGCGTTGCTTCACTCGCCGAGCCGGTTTCGCAGCTCCATCCCTCGAATTACGTGAATGACTTCGCTCACGTGCTGAGCGCTGAAACCGCCGGCCAGCTGAATAACATCTGCCAGCAGCTCGATCAGAAGGCCAAGGCGCAGGTTGCGGTCGTCACGGTCAACACGACGGACGGGAAAGACATTTTTGATTACGCAGTCGAACTTTATCAGGCGTGGGGTGTCGGGAGTAAGTCCACAAACCGTGGCGTGCTGATCCTATACGCGATCCAGGATCGCAAATACTGGACGACCGTAGGCTATGGACTTGAGCCCATTCTTCCCGACGGGAAAGTCGGCGGTTTCGGACGGGAAGCGGTCCCGCTACTGAAACAACGTAATTACGACGGCGCGGTCTCACTTGTGACCCAGCGCGTGGCCGAGGTCATTGCTCAGGATGCGGGAATTCAACTGACCGGAGTCAGAGCTCCGCCGCAGCCAGCCGCGCGGCCGGGGCTATCGCCTCGGGCAGTTTTTACCTTAATACTCTTGGCGATTATCATCCTGGCCACTCCTCTGCGAAAAGTTCTGTTCTGGTGGCTCTTGCTCGGCGGCGGCCCTCGATGGGGCGGCGGCGGCTACGGAAGCGGAGGTTGGGGCGGTGGTGGCTTCGGTGGTGGGGGAGGCGGTGGGTTTGGAGGTTTTGGCGGCGGATCAACGGGTGGCGGCGGCGCCGGAGGCGGTTGGTAAGGAGGAGCATGTCTGACGAAAAACTGCTCGCGGAATTTGTCGAACGCATGAGGGCGGCTGTTCCCGACGTGGTCAGCGTCGTTCTGTACGGCTCTGCTGCCCAGGGAGAATTTCACCCCGAGTATTCGGATCTGAATCTGCTCTGCGTTGTTCGCGAAACCAGCTTTGCCGCACTGAGCAGAATGGCCGGAGTCGTCGAGTGGTGGCGCGGCAAGAAGCATCGCCCTCCACTGGTGCTAACGCTGGTGGAACTTAAGACCACCGCTGACGTATTTTCCATAGAGTTCTTTGATATGAAGCATCGCTATCGCGTCCTTTGGGGCGAAGATGTTCTGAAAAATCTCGAAGTTCCCATGCATCTGCACCGCTCGCAGTTGGAGTACGAGCTTCGCGAAAAGTTGTTTTTGTTGCGCCAGCATGTGATGCTTGCAGGCGCTAAAGAATCGCAGTTGTGGGACGTCATGTTGCAGTCACTCTCGTCGTTTACGACCTTGTTTCGGCATGTTCTGGTGGAAATGGGGAAAGCTGAGCGCCAGCACTCGCTCGATGCCGTCAAGGACTTGGCGTCGCGGCTGAACTTCGACGCGTCTCCGTTCGTAAGCTTAATCGAGGTGCGGGCTAAGAAGACCGACCCCAAGCAGCTTCGTGCCGCCGATATAGCGGCCGGATATTTGAGCGGCATTGAGAAAGTTGCCGCCGCAGTAGATACAATGCAGAGTTCATCTGTGCGCAGTTGATGCGAGCAAAGGAAAACTTATGAGCAAATTTGTTATCGCGTTAATCACAATCGCAGTTCTCATTCTGCTGATCGCGGGCAAGTACATCAGCGTCAAGAACACGCTGGTCCAGAAAAATGAGTCGGTCAAGTCCGCCTGGTCGCAGGTGGATATCGTCCTGCAACGGCGCGCCGATCTCATTCCCAATCTGGTGGAAACGGTGAAGGGAATTACCAAGCAGGAGCAGGCGGTGTTCGGCGAGATCGCCCAGGCCCGCTCGCAGTTGCTCAATGCAAGCGCGCCAGCCGACAAGATTGCCGCCAATCAGCGCCTGGACGGCGCTCTGGGCCGGCTGCTTGCCCTGGCGGAAAACTATCCGCAGTTAAGGTCCAGCGAGAACTTCCTCCGCTTGCAGGACGAACTGGCCGGAACCGAAAACCGCATCGCTGTCGAGCGCAAGCGCTACAACGACACGCTGCGCGACTACAACACTTACGTGCAGCAGTTCCCGGCGAGCCTGTTCGCAGCAAGCGCCGGATTCAAGCCGAACAACGCATACTTCGAAGCCTCCGAGGGATCGCGAGCCGTACCCAAAGTCGATTTCGGAAACACCCAAACCCAACCGGCACCAGCGCCGGCCCATTAAGTTTTCTCGGCGAACTCAGCGGGTCTTCTCGGCGATCTCTGCGGTTAAGAGCTTTTAACCGCAGGGGACACAGAGGATTCGCCGAGTACGAAGAGAAAAGTATCCAGTCTCACGAAGCTCGGATTTTCTCCGCGGCCTCGGCGTGAACTCGGCGATCTCTGCGGTTAAGAGCTTTTCGCAGCTACCTGTCTCGATGTTGACGTTCGTTTAGGCCAATCTCTAAGCTTCGTTCGCAGCAGCGACAAGGCCAGCATCGAAACAAAAATAATCAGCAATCCAACACTCGCCCCCGCAATGGTCTCGCTTCGCCTCGGCAGGATGCTGAAGCGTCCATACACAAATTCAATATGCACCCAATAAACCAGCAGGGAAGTGTTCCCGAGTTGGATCACAGGACTGAATCCACGCTGGCCAAGGCCCCAGCGGCACCACACATAGGCGAACACCACCAGAAGCAGCAGCATGCCGACTCGGATCAGGAAGAAATTCGGGCTGGTGTGCCAATAGTCATAGACCGGATAGAGCTGTAACTGTCTCGAATCAAGGAGTTTTGAAAGGTAGATAAACGCAACGCCTATCCCAGCGGCGAGCGCGAACACGCGTGCCCCAATTTTCGAAGCAATGTCTGACGTGAAAATGAAACCCAATGCAAGACCGGCGAAGGCAAACGCACTCCACGGAAAAATGGGAAACAGCCAGGATTGTGGCGCGCCAAGGTTGTGAACGCCGTTGATATAGGTTTCGAGCTGCCAGGGAAGGAAACGTGGGCGCCAAGTGGTCCAGAGAAGGGGAGTGAGTAAGGCGATGACGGCGCTCACAGAAAGCGCCGAGATGGGCAGGCTCACGTAGGGGCGGGTGCCCTCACCCGCCCTGCCGCGCTCCGCGCGGTAGTTGACCACCCAGCACATCACTCCCATCAGCATCATCGAGACGCCGATGCAGTTCAGAATGTCCACGCGGCCGAGATCGCTCCAGGGAGCCCATCCGAGAGAAATGGCGAATTCCTGAATGCGAAACAGAAGGCCTAATCCAAAAATCTCTGCGCCGCGCCTGATCGTCTGCTTCGCGATCTGATTTGCTGAAAAGCCCTTGTGCAGCAACTTGTCCGTGACCAGCGCGAATGAAACTCCCGCGAGAAACAGAAACAGTGGCGCGGGGAACGTGCCTCCCAGCTGCGAATACATAAAGAATTTCGACTCCCGCGCCGGCTCGCCAAGCCACGCGTCATAGCAATGGGTTTGAAACATCAGCAGGCAGGCAAGGCCACGAAGCCAGTCGATATAGGCGAGACGGGATGAAGGCGCAGCGGACACTCGGGGCAGTATAGAAGGCTTTACCGGGATTGAAACATCTTCGCCACGCATCTGCGCGGATTATTACGTATCAGAAACAATCAAGAATCCGTGAAAAATCCGTGTTAATCCGTGGCGATCTTAGGAATCTTTGAGCAGGGCAGATCAGGCAGCGACAGCCGCTCTGGGAGCCTGCGCTTTGACCGGTTTCGCCGCTTTGCGAACCAGGTATTTGCCAGGTCCGGTGAGGAAACGCGCCAGCAGCCCGGCGACTCGCTCGAGCAGCACGCGGTCTTCCGAGCCGAACGAGTCTTCGTGACAGCTCTCGACGTTGAGGGTGCCCACTTCGCGTCCGGCGATCTTCATCGCAATGATGATCTTCTTCTGGGTGGCCGGGTGTGCGATTTGGCCCGGATGTAACTCGGACGCGTCCTGCAGGAGCGCCGGCGCGGATTTCGGATCCAGAGTGAGGTAAATCCCCACCCAGTTGTAGTGCCGGCCCTCGCACAATAGTCCAGCAACAGCTTCAAGAGGAGACTGATGAATAGACGGCTTCGCGGCAAGTGTCCGCTGAATATCGGCAAGAATGGATTTGGCAGAACGGTACATTTTCACGGTATTCAAAGTCTAATTCGCCCTCGGGATGCGGTCAATGAACGGCCATGTAGCACAGGCGGCCCGTCTGTGCATGTGTGCTGAACACGGCCGAGCCGGCCGTGCTAAATGTCACTTCCGCTTTTCTAGCCCCGGCTGTGGCTCAGCCGACTTCTTAATCTCCGCCTGATCCGCCTTAATCACCGCCAAATTCGCCGGGGCATTCGCGTGTACTCCAAAGTCCCACACGTAGCTGTTCATGCCTTGCTTGCCCAGCATCTCTACAATTGCATACTCGCCGGCTTCGAGCGGCGCTTTCGGCGTCAGCTTCACCCAGCCCTCGCCCAACTGCTCGGCGGTCGCAGGCGCAAGCTCCTGCTGCTGGCTGCTCTTTCCGTACACCGCCATCTTGATCTCCCCCACAATGCGCTTGTCGCCCTTAACCTGCGCGCGAACGATGCGGAAGCGGTCCCAGGGAAGTTCCAGGCCTTTGCTCTTTTCGTCCTCAGTGGTCTCGGCACTGGAATCCACATTGATGTACAGACTCGGCAGGGCGGCATGCACCTGCACTTTTGAACTTGGACCAGGAAGTTCGATCGTATGCTTGGAACCACCGATTGGATTGATAACGCCGCGCAGTATGTTGTGCGTGGTGTGCTTGTTGACCTCGCCGCTGGTCTGGTCAAGCGGCAAGAGCTCGGGCGAGGAAAGATAAGTATCGAGCGCGTACACGCCACCCTCCGGAGGCAGTCGCAATCCGGGCGCTACATGCGGAGACTTCGACTCTTCTTCTTCGCGCGCTTCTTGCAGTTCTCTGTCGAGTGCGATAGCCTCCGGCGTGTCTTTGCCGGCAGCACGGTCGCGTTCGTATTGATTGGTCGCGTCCCAGTCCACGAGCGACTCCGGAATTTCCTCCCAGTCGGAGCGCTCGGCGCTGTAGAAGCGGACCCGGTCGGCTTTAAGCTCCCATTTGGTAGCGATCTGGTAGGAGCCGTCTTTCAGGATCAGGCGCTTGGTAGATTGTGCGAACGCAGGCGTCGCAAGGGCAAAGGCGAACCATACGCCCATCGCGAAACAGCAACTCCGATTCATCCCCAATAGTTTACTTCCGGTAATGGCAAAAAGAGAGCTTAACCGTAGAGGTCGCGGAGAGGAATAAATTCGCCACGGATTTGCGCGAATTGGCACGGATCATAAACCTGAAAATCCGTGCAAATCCGTGTTGATCCGTGGCTTGTTTTTCTCTGCGATCTCAGCGATCTCTGCGGTTAAGCGCTCTTCAGACGCGCTGAAATTCTCGTTCCCCTCTGCCCACCTTTCTGTCATAATTGATCGTGCACCCCAGCCTGCACAAATTTCCAAACACAATTGAGGCGAGGAAACGATGTCGGCAAAGTACATCTTTGTAACCGGCGGTGTAGTGTCTTCACTGGGCAAGGGACTGGCGGCGGCTTCGATCGGGTGCCTGCTGGAAAGCCGCGGCCTTACCGTCAACTTGATGAAGTTCGACCCGTACCTCAACGTTGACCCCGGCACCATGTCGCCGTTTCAGCACGGCGAAGTTTTCGTCACCGACGACGGTGCCGAGACCGATCTCGACCTCGGCCATTACGAGCGCTTTACTCACTCCAAGCTTTCCCGCGACAACAACTGGACCACCGGCCGCATTTACGAGCAGATCATCGCCAAAGAGCGTCGCGGCGATTACCTCGGCAAGACGGTGCAGGTGATTCCGCACGTCACCAACGAGATCAAGTCGGCGATGAAGAAAGTCGGGCAAGATGTTGACGTTGCGATCGTAGAGATCGGCGGCACGGTTGGCGACATCGAGTCTTTGCCTTTCATGGAAGCCATCCGCCAGATGCGGCAAGAGTTGGGCCGCGACAATACGACTTTCGTTCACGTCACACTGGTGCCATTTATCGCCGCGGCGCAGGAGCTCAAGACCAAGCCGACGCAGCACTCGGTGAAAGAACTATTGAGCATTGGAATCCAACCTGACATTCTGCTTTGCCGCACCGACCGGTTTCTCTCAAAAGACATCAAGTCGAAGATCGCGCTGTTCTGTAATGTCGAAGAGGAAGCTGTCATCACGGCCAAAGACGTCGCCTCGATCTACGAAGTCCCGCTGGTGTTTTCGCATGAAGGTGTGGACCTGCTGATATTGAAGTATCTGCGGCTGGAAGCGAAAGAGCGCGACTTGAAGCGCTGGGAAGAGTTGGTCCACCGCTGTTACAACCCGAAAGACGATGTGAAGATCGCCATCGTCGGCAAGTACGTCGAGTACGAAGATTCCTATAAGTCGCTGAAGGAAGCGCTGGTGCATGGCGCGCTTGCGCACAATCTGAAACTCAACGTGAACTGGATCGAAGCCGAAGGGCTGGAGTCCGGGCAAAAAGCGTGCGACGAGCAGTTACGCGACTACGACGGGATTCTCGTCCCCGGAGGGTTTGGCAAGCGTGGCATCGAGGGCATGCTGCAGGCGATTCGCTATGCGCGCGAGCAGAATGTTCCGTACTTCGGAATTTGTCTGGGGATGCAGACGGCATGCATCGAATTCGCGCGCGACGTGTGTGGATTAGCAGATGCGAATTCGAGCGAGTTTGATCCGGCGACTCCGCACCGCGTGATTTATAAACTGCGCGAGTTGCGCGGAGTCGAAGAACTCGGCGGAACCATGCGGCTGGGTGCGTGGACCTGCAAGATTGAGCCTGGAACGCTGGCCCATCGAATCTACGGACAGAACGAGATCAGCGAACGCCACCGGCATCGCTACGAGTTCAATCGCGAGTACGAAGAGCAGTTGACCGCTGCCGGCCTGCGCATCTCCGGCTCAACCCCCGACGGCACTTACGTAGAGATGGTCGAGCTGCCAGACCATCCGCATTTCATCGGCTGCCAGTTCCATCCCGAGTTCAAATCGAAGCCGCTCGAGCCGCACCCACTGTTTAGAACATTCATCGGTGCCGCCTACGAGCGCGGCCGCAAGCGGGAGACGGAGAAAACCACCGCCGAACTGGAGATGTTTCATCGCCCCATGAAGGTGGGAAGCCGGTAGAGCCGAACTTGATGGCCACGGATCAACACGGATTTTCACGGATTTGTTTCTTCATTATCTTGAATCCGTGTTAATCCGTGTGAATCCGTGGCCGGGAAGTTGCTTTTCTCTGCGACCTCTGCGTTCTCTGCGGTTAAAATCTTTTCTTGTCCATTTCCTTCCAAATTGACGGCATCAACGTCGGCTCCGGCAATCTGTTTCTCATTGCCGGACCCTGCGTCATCGAGAGCGAAAAGCATGCCATCTTCATGGCGGAAGTCATCAAGGGCGTGGCCCGTTCGCTGAATGTTCCGTTCATCTTCAAAGCTTCGTACGACAAGGCGAACCGAACCTCCATCCGCAGCTTTCGCGGACCGGGACTCGCCGAAGGCCTCCGTATCCTGAAAAAAGTCAAAGACGAAGTGCACGTGCCGATCCTGACCGACGTGCACGAAGCGAAGGACGTGCCCAAGGTCGCCGAAGTGGCCGATGTGTTGCAAATTCCGGCATTCCTATGTCGCCAGACTGATCTCGTCGTCGCCGCCGGAATGACCGAGCGTGCGGTGAACATCAAAAAAGGCCAGTTCGTCTCGCCCTGGGACATGAAACACATCGTGGAGAAATGCCGCTCCGCGGGAAACGATCGTGTGTTCCTCACCGAGCGTGGTGCGAGCTTCGGTTATAGCAACCTCGTCGTCGACATGCGCTCGCTCGCAATCATGCGGAAATTCGCGCCGGTGGTTTTCGACGCGACTCATTCCGTGCAGCTTCCATCAGCGCAGTCAGATGGAGATCACGCCGTCAGCGGAGGGCAGCCCGAATTCATTCCGTTACTCGCCCGCGCCGCGGTGGCCGCCGGAGTGGACGGGGTCTTCATGGAAGTCCACGACAATCCGAAAGAAGCGAAGTCGGATGGGGCAAACGCGCTGGAATCCACCAAGCTTCGTGAAGTGCTGAAGGAATTAACCGCGGTCCAAAGGGCCGTAGCGGATTCGCACAAGGCCCCTTAGCCCATTCCCTAAACGTCCCTGCTCGACCATCGGGATTAGGCCCCCGCAAAAGTCCCGAAGGAACGAATCAGCTTAGCCAGGATGAAGTCCTGGGTACCCTAAAGCACAACAGTGTTCGTTGTCTGATGAGCCGCGACGGAGATCAGTCCCGAAGGGACGACCCAGCTTAGCCCAGGACGGAGTCCTGGGTAGGCGAAACGACGACCCAAGTCCCGGAGGGACGACCGACCTAACCAAGCACGTGAGCCGGATCGTACTGAATGCCATATTTCTTGAGCAGTTGCAGAAATTCATCCTCAAAGCTTCTTCTCGCATGATGAGCACGCTGATTCTCGATGTATCTGATTACTCCTTCAGTTTGCGATGCACTGACGCTAAATGCTCCATAGCCTTCCTGCCATGCGAATCCTTTGATTGTCTGATTCAGCCATTTCGAGGAGCAGGCCTTTAAGGTCTGGACCGCCTTTGCGAGCGGCATAGTCGGAGGTAGGAGTAAGAGTGCATGGGAATGGTCTTCGACGCCGCCAATTTTCATCGCGTCGAATCCATGATTCCTCGCGATACCCGCCATGTAGGGCCAGAGTTTTGCCTGGACCGATTGCGAAATCTTCTTTTCCCGATTTTTCGTGCTGAACACAACATGAACGCGATTGCTCGAATACGAGTGTGACATCGGTCGTCCCTCCGGGACTTCACATTGCTGATCGCCTACCCATGACTTCCATCCTGGGCTAAGCTGGTGCGCCCCTTCGGGACTGGGAATGCCTCGAGACGACGATCGAAACTTTACGTGTGTCCAAGAGAGGAATGCAATGAGTTTCGACGATCTCGGTGTGTTCGCTTCCCAATGTGGGAAGTTCTATTTGGTTCTTGAGGACTTGATTGATCCGTGCCCAGACGATCCACGCTCGGCTTGCCAGTCATTAACGGATCCTTAGACTTGTTCGGGCATTAATTCCCGCACATTCTGTTAAACTCCCGTTTCAACAAGGAAGGAATATGTCCTGGGCCAGCAAGTTCTCCCACCCATATCGAATCGAACATGGCAAGAAATTCCGGCTGAAGGATTTTGATCCTGCTTCCACTGCCCACATCCACTCGAAGCAGCACGCACAGGAGATCCTCGCAAAGGGCATCGCCGAAATGGCCGATCTTCAAGACAAGCTCTATGCTCAGGACCATTGGGCCGTGCTGCTCATGTTCCAGGCCATGGATGCGGCCGGGAAAGATGGCGCCATCAAACATGTAATGTCGGGCGTGAATCCGCAAGGATGCCAGGTGTTTTCGTTCAAAGCTCCTTCTGCAGAAGAATTGGATCACGATTACCTGTGGCGTACTACGAGATGCCTGCCTCAGCGCGGCAATATCGGAATCTTCAATCGTTCTTACTACGAAGAAGTACTGGTAGTGCGCGTCCATCCCGAGATCCTGAAAGGCGAGCGCATTCCGGAGGAGTTAGTTGAGAAGGATATCTGGGAGAAGAGATTCGACGATATCAAGAACTTCGAAAAATATCTTTCGAACAACGGAATTGTGGTCAGAAAATTCTTCTTGAACGTCTCAAAAGGGGAGCAGAAGCGCAGGTTCCTCGAGCGTCTAGATACGCCGGAGAAAAACTGGAAGTTCTCAGCCGCAGACGTGCGCGAGCGCGCATGCTGGGACGACTACATGCATGCGTATGAAGAATTGATTGCTGCGACCTCAACCAAGCATTCGCCTTGGTACGTGGTTCCTGCCGATAACAAGTGGTACACGCGCCTGGTCGTCGCTGCGGCAATTGTAGATACACTCAACGATCTCAAACTCGCGTATCCCAAAGTTGACGCCGAGAAACGCAAGCAGTTGCGGGCAGCACGGGCGGAGTTGGAGAAAAAGAAATCCTAGCGATGGGTTTGAACGCGTCCTTAGCCGGTAATCGAAGCGCCGTCTTCCAGCAATGACCTCTATCCCAATCGTCGTCGGACTGGGCGAAATCTTGTGGGACCTCCTGCCTTCCGGCCGACAACTTGGCGGCGCCCCGGCGAACTTTGCTTACTGCTCGCATCTGCTGGGAAACAGAGCGGTGGTTGCGAGCCGCATCGGAAACGATCAGCTCGGTACCGACATTTGCGATCGACTCTTCCAAACAGGTATCGCCCGCGACTTCCTGCAAACCGACAACGAACATCCCACCGGGACGGTAAAGGTTACGCTTGATTCCTCCGGCCAGCCGAGTTACGACATCGTCGAAGACGTCGCCTGGGACTTCATGGAGTGGTCGCCCGAATGGCAATCGCTGGCGCAGTCAGCGCAGGCGGTTTGCTTCGGAACTCTCGCCCAGCGTTCTTCGAAATCGCAAGAAACCATTCATCAGTTTCTGAAGTCAACCCGTGAAGAGACGCTGCGAATCTTCGATCTCAATTTGCGCCAGGAATTTTATTCGGAACAGATGATCACAGAGTCGCTTAGGCTCTCGGACATTGTGAAGCTGAATCGAGAAGAATCATCGGTGCTGCGAAAGCTGCTGGGATTGAGCAACCGTGCCTCGGACGACCTCTCCTTCTGCCGCGAGCTGATGCAGAAGTTTGAGCTGCGAAGCGTTTGCGTCACCTATGGCTCAGAAGGAAGTCTACTTTGTGATGAGTTGCACGAGCACCGGCATTCAGGTTTCAAGGTGGCGATTAAAGATACCGTGGGCTCCGGAGATGCCTTCACAGCTGGGCTGGCGCATGGCATGCTGAACGGCCGGTCCCTCGCAGAAATCAATGACCTGGCCAACCGTATGGGAGCCTGGGTTGCTACATCTTCTGGCGGAATGCCTCCGGAACCAGAGGCAGGTTTGAGGCGAACACTCGAG
>JBKPSP010000180.1:0-33397 GCA_046735175.1 Acidobacteriota bacterium | reverse complement strand
CATCAATACGCACGGCAAGGATTCGCACGGTGAACCGCTCGGCAAGTACTTCATTCACGGACTCAGTCATTGGGTGGGATTGAACGTTCACGATGAAGGCGACTATTCGGTTCCGCTCGGCCCCGGAATGGTCTTCACTATCGAACCGGGAATCTACATCCCCGAGGAAAAACTCGGCGTTCGGATTGAAGACATGTTCTTGGTGGACAACGATGGGAAGCTCGTCCGTCTCAGCCAGGAGCTGCCGCAGAGCGCCGACGAAATTGAACGGCTGATGTCGCACAAGTAACCCCCTCTTTTTCAGTTTGGCTGAATGCTAAAGGCTGAACGCTGAGTGCCATTCTGTTATTCTTACCTGTCGTGCGGATGTTCTGGTGGTTTCTGATGGTTGCCGTTGCCGCCGGGGCCGTGCTGTGGGCCGCGCTCTCTGCTTATGTGAAGGTCCGCGAGCGATGGCAGAAGACACAAAACCGGCTTGGGGATGCCAGCCGTCAGCCGGAAGCTCACGGTGAGCACTCTCACAGCGAAAATTAACGCGGAGGGACGAAAATGTCAGCATCGGTGAGTCAGGCAGTCGTTGGGCGCAGTAGATCGGCGGAGGCCGCGCTGCAAGTGGCCCTCATCGTTGCGGCCAGTCTGTTTGTTGCCGTATGCGCCCGCTTTTCTCTGCCAATTCCCGGAACGCCGGTGCCTCTGAGCATGCAGAACTTTGCCGTGCTTTTGGTTGGTCTTGCGTTGGGGAGTCGCCGAGGTTTTATGGCGCTGGCTCTATACCTGGCTGAAGGCGCGGCAGGACTGCCGGTTTTTGCGCCGGTCGGAGCCCCGGGCATTCTGCGTTTTGCCGGGCCGACTGCCGGGTATCTGCTCGCTTACCCGTTCGTGGCCGGGCTGGCCGGATACATTTTTGAGCGCGGGAAGCAGACATTCGCGCGAGCTTTTTCGGCGGCGATTGCGGGCGAGGTACTGCTCTTCGCCGTTGGGATCTCCTGGCTCTACGTTCTGACTCATTCTGCTGCTCGCGCCATCGCATTTGGCCTGTATTGGTTCATCTTCGCTGAAGTGATGAAAGTGATGTTGGCGGCGGGAATCACGAGCACCTGGCGGCGTTTCGTGCCGACGAATTGATCGCCTAGCCGCAGCCCTTCAGGCAGGCGCACCCGGAGAATAACCTTGACCACTCTCACTGCCTCCGCCACTCGCGAAATTACCATCGCTCATAGTCCTGACTCGGACGACGCGTTCATGTTCTATGGGCTGGCGACAAACCGCGTCACCGTTCCTAGCTTGCGATTCACGCACACTCTTTCCGACATTCAGAGCTTGAATCAGAAGGCGATTGATGGCGACGGCGTTTACGACGTCACGGCGATCTCGTTCCACGCTTACCCCTACCTGCAGGACAAGTACGCGTTGATGACCTGCGGCGGCAGCGTGGGTGAAGGCTATGGGCCGATGGTCGTTGCGCCGCGTGCGTACTCGGAAAGCGAGATCAAGCAGAAGAAGATTGCGGTACCGGGGAAGCTAACGACCGCATATCTGGCTCTGAAAATCTTTGCGCCGGAGGTTGAGACCGAAGTTGTTCCATTTGATCAGATCATTCCGCGCGTGCTCGCCGGCGAATATGAAGCCGGGCTGATCATCCATGAGGGCCAGCTCACTTATGACCGCTCGGGACTGTACCGGATTGTGGACCTCGGGAGATGGTGGTCGCAGACCACTGGCCTGCCGCTTCCGCTGGGCGGCAACGCCATCCGCCGCAGCCTGGGACGCGAGTTGATCTCCAGTATTTCCGCCGCACTACGCGATAGCATCCAGTACGCACTCGATCATCGCGAAGAAGCGCTGGCCTATGCGATGCAGTTCGCGCGCGATCTCGATCCGCAACTTGCGGACAAGTTCGTTGGCATGTACGTCAACGAGCGCACGCTGGACTACGGCGAGGACGGAAAAGAGGCGATCAGAAGGCTTCTAGAGATGGGGTATGAAGCTGGGGTTATTTCGGTTCGAGCGAGAGTCGATTTCGCAGACTGACGATTCCTTACTCGTGTCTTAGCCGGTCACCAAAACCACGCCCAAGTCGCGAGCGGCGTTCCGTAATCCGTCATCAAGGGTAGCCAGCGGCAACGACTCTCGTATGGCTAGCTCCAGGTACGCGGCGTCGTACTCGGTTAGGTTTTGGTCACGCGCTAACGACAACACCATGCCAAAAGCACGGGCGGTCTGCACGGGCTCCACGGCGATAGGCAATGACATGAGCTGGTGCAGCTCAGCTGCTGCTTGCGCTCGAGTAATTCGCTTTCGTCGTTCGGCCTGTAGTAATGCATTCGCTATTTCGAAAGGCCAGATTGAAGGGACAACCGCTTCCAGTCCCGTTGCAAATCTATCCAATAACTTTTCTGTCAAAGGGGTAGTTTCATCGGGGAAGCACCAGGCCGCCGATACTGAAGCGTCGAGCACCAACCTCTTAATAGCGGTGACCTTCATGGATGAGCTCGCGAACCTTAATTCCTTTGAGGCTGGCGCCTTGACGGACTCTGCGAAATTCCTCGATGGCTCTTTTCAGGTCCTTCTTTTCGGTCTCCTGGTCTGGCACCAGTCGGGCAATGGGCACACCACGACGTGTGATTCGAATAGTTTCGCCGTTTGAGACCCGCGATAGAAGTTTGTTCAGGTGGGTTTTCGCCTCAAATGCTCCAACGGTTTTCATGCAGACTAGTCTATCAACTAGTCGGTTCTGTGGCAAACGCCAGTTTCCTCACTCCACCTTTCTCGGAAACGAAAACACCGGGTCCACGTCCACGGGCACGTTCTTGCCTTTATCCAAGGAGGCCTGCAGCTCGGGCGAGATCACGTCGTATTTCTTGAACCAGGCTTCGGCTTTTGCGCGATCGCCTGTCGCTTCCATCATGAGAAGCTCTTTGGCCAAGCCGGCAATGACGCCAGGCATTTTCTCGAAGTCCACCGAATACTTTCCTGAAGCATCGCGCCGCACGGCGCCCTGTTCAACGTAGTAATTGAATTCCATCATCTCGGCCTGGCCGTGGGCTTCGGCGGCGCCAAAGCGAAGCGTGCGAAAGTTTCCAGCAATATAGGACGCGTAGTATTCGTTCAGTTTTTCCTTCGGGAGCACGCCACGATCAACCAGCCACTTCAGGCTGAACATGCCTACAACATCAGCCTTGGCTTCCTCGAGCCCGCCAAAGATTGGGCCTACAGCCGCGCGAATTTCGACCTTCTGTCCCGAGTCATCGTGCGCAAACACCGGCCCCAGTCCGTGACAGATTTCGTGCATGATCGTTCCAAGCAAATAGCCTTGGGCCGAAGCGATGGAAGCCTGCGACTCCGGCATCATGTAATGCGCCAGCGGAAGAATTACGTAGTTCACGCGAGCATCCATGAAATTTTTGAAAAAGAGCTTCTTGCTGCCTTTGAGCTCGTGAATCTTGGGATCGTTCGGCAGGTTATCGGCGACCGCCTGATAGCCGTGACCTAGATCGCCGGTGCGGTACGGTGCGTCCATGACCTCCATGGGTGTTTCCAGGCCTCGTTTGGATGGACGGTCGCGTTCAGGGACAGGCAATGCATCTTGGATCTCGGCCACGTACTTCCTGAAGGTTTCGAGCTTTGAGCTCTCAGCCTGGTTGCGAACCAGAATAGAAGCTCCATAGCTCGCTTTCACTCCGAGGAGTGTGTCGCTGTAGGTCTCGTAAGGCGCGAAGATAAGATCGATCTTCGGGTCTTTCAACTGCATCCAGGCGACGTCGCTCTCGAAGTAATCGTCGCTGAGAAGCGCGTCGGCGCGCAGGCGAAGGAATTTCGCGAACGCCTCATCGGTACTCAGTTCGGCAGCGTCGCGCAGGTCGCGGGCCGCGGGTTCGAGATAGGACCGGTAGGCAACGTGGTACGGGACAACCTCCAGATCGCTACCCTTCGAATGAATGATTGTGGTCGGGCTGTAAATTTCCGCGCGCTTCTCTGGATGCGCCTTGACGTAACGCTCAATCTGGTCGCGCGTGAGACCCTGTGGGTAGAAGCCTCGACCCGGCGACATCGGAGTGCTTCCCACGAAGGGTTTCTCTCCGTCCAGCAAATCGAAGCGTGAGCCGTTGATCCAAAGATAGCGCCGCAATTCGACATCCTGCTTGCCGGTTTTGCCTTCAAGCGAACGGTAGAGATCCAGTCCCTCGGGATCAACCTGCCGCCAGAAAATATTGTCGAGATAATGACATGCGTCGGCAAGTTTCTCGATCATCTTCAGTTCGCGTGCGGACAATCCTGAGCGATCGAAGGGCATTCGCACCTCGCGAAATTTCGCCAGGCGCTGCTCAAGATCGGGTGCTATCTGCATATGCGTCGATGAGGAATGCCCCGCAGAGTGCGAGGCTCCGGCTTGGCTGGTTTGTGCGCTTGAAAAAATAGAGACGACTGCCAGTAAAAGTCCTACCCCTCGAGTGTTCATTGTCCCCGGATTCTAGCAGCAAAGGTTTTGGCAACGCTTTTCTGATTTGGTTCGCGCCGCAGATGGGATGAACTAACGATTACTATGGATGAGGAGTACGTATTTCGTGATACGGCAAACTCTTCTCATCGACGCGGACGACACGTTGTGGGAAAACAATGTGTATTTCGAACGTGCGATTGCGGAGTTCATTTCCTTCCTGAATCACCGCGAGCGGTCGCCGGCGGAAGTTCGCGAGATCTTGAACGACGTGGAGCGCGAGTGCATCATCAGTCACGGCTATGGCCTGCACAGCTTTACTCACGCGCTGGTGAAGACATTCGAGCGATTGTCTGTGGAGCAGATCACGCCGGCACTGCACGAAACCATTCACGGATTTGCACGCACCATCGCGGAGCAGCCGGTACAGGTTCTACCGCGCGTGTCCGAGACTCTGCATTATCTTCAGGCCCGGCACAAACTAATTCTCGTGACCAAAGGCGATCTCAAGGAGCAGTCCGGCAAGGTTCATCGCTCCGGATTGAAAGAATATTTTTCCGCTATCGAAATTGTGCCGGAGAAACATGTGGGCGAATATCGCGCCATCGTGAGCAAGCACGATCTCGTATCGCGGCAAACCTGGATGGTCGGTAACAGCCCGAAGTCAGACATTAATCCTGCACTCGGAGCCGGCCTGAATGCAGTGTTCGTGCCGCACGATGACACCTGGGTGCTGGAGCACGAAGAGGTCGCTCAGCCGAGACCGCCAAGCCGGCTGCTGATCGTGAAAGGGTTCTCTGAGCTGACACATCATTTTTGAATGATCCTCGCGCGGGGCACTGCAATTCGCCAGCGTGCCAAAGATTTCCTCTGTGCACCTCTGTGGCGCTCTGTGGTTAAAAACTTAATCAACCACAGAGGACACAGAGTTTCACAGAGGAACCCTTCTTCGGGGAGCGTCTGATAAGCTTCTCGCAGCATGTCCTCTGAGCGCCTTCAAAAAATCATCGCTGCTGCCGGGATCGCTTCGCGGCGGGCCGCCGAGAAGCTGATTGCTTCGGGCGCGGTTGAGCTGAACGGACAGATCGTTACCGAGCTCGGCACCAAGGCTGATCCTGAACGCGACCACATTCGCGTAAACGGGAAATTGCTGCGCGGTCCTGAACGCCACATTTATTTGCTGATGAACAAGCCCAAGGGATACGTCACCACGGTTCATGATCCCGAAGGCCGCCCCACCGTAATGGACCTGCTGCGCGGTATTCGCGTGCGGGTCTACCCGGTCGGGCGCCTCGATTATGCCAGCGAAGGTCTGCTGCTGCTGACCAATGATGGCGAACTTGCGCAGGAGCTGATGAAGGCGTCATCGCACGTGCCGAAAACCTATGTGGTGAAAGTGGCCGGCACGCCGGATGAAACGGGTTTGGAAAAGCTGAGACGCGGCTTGATGATCTCTGATGAAAAGCGTTTTCACCGCACGGGCGACGACGCTCGCCACCCGAAAGATTCGAGGAAGGGGGAGTCGCGGAGAGTAAAAACGGCGCCCGCAAAAATTCGCCTCATTCGCGAATCGGAGAACCCGTGGTACGAGGTGACGCTCATAGAGGGCAAGAATCGCCAGATCCGGCGCATGTTCGAGGAGATCGGACATCACGTGGAGAAGATCAAACGAGTTCGCTACGGGCCGTTGAGTCTGGATGTGCCACCCGGGGAATTCCGGCGATTGAGTATCGGGGAGATTGAAAAGTTGAAATCGGTAGCGGCGGCGAGGAGAGCCAGAAATTAGATGTAGAGACGTTGCTTGCAACGTCTCATGCCGGAGCGTCTCATTATTTCGACCTGCGTACAGTGCCTGCAAAAGACGTAGCAAGCTACGTCTCTACATCTGCAGATAGAATCTTTAGCGATGCCGGACTTTACCCCGTTCGTTCCCGCGCATATTCGCAAGCTCGTTGAAGGCGATCAGGCGAAGCCACTCAAACAGTCGCAAAGCTCGATCAAACCGATCGCGCTCAATCTGAACGAGAATCCTTTTGGGCCATCGCCGCTTGCGTTGCGGGCGATGGAAAGCGCCGTCACTGAATCGCACCGCTATCCGGCCATTCACGCTACGGATTTGCATGAAGAGTTAGCTGCTTTCCACGGTGTGCAACCTGAGCAGATCCTGGTCTCCGCGGGTGCTACCGAACTCCTGTGCATCATTGCCAGAGTTCTGCTTGCGCCAGGCCTGAACGCAATCACCAGCGCGCGATCGTTCATTGTGTATAAGCTCGCGACCCAGGTCACCGAGGGCAGGCTGATCGAAGTCCCCACGCGCGACAACGGTTACGATCTCGACGCGATTGCCCGGGCAATCGATAACCACACACGCATTGTTTTTGTCTCAAATCCGAACAATCCCACCGGAACGCTGTTAACGGCGGACGAGATGGACCGCTTCGTGCGGAAGCTGCCCAGCCACGTGCTTCTCGTGCTCGATGAAGCCTACGGCGATTTTGCGGCAGACTTCACGAGACACCGCGGAGTCGAGTACTCGCATGTGATGGACTACATTCGCTCGGCGCGCAATGTCATTTTACTCAAGACTTTCTCGAAAGCCCACGGCCTGGCCGGACTTCGCGTGGGCCACGGCGTCGGGCCTGCTGATCTGATCTCGGCGTTTGCGCAGGCGCGATCGGTGTTTTCGATCTCATCAGTCGCGCAGGCTGCCGCATTGGCCGCAATGCACGACGACGAGCACATTGCATGCGCCGTGAAGAACAACTCCGAACAGGCGCAGTTGTTGATTTCCAATTTGAAGCAACTGGGGTTAGCAGTAGCTCCGACTTGGGCGAATTTTGTTTATTGCGAGTTGGAAGAAGATGCCGCGGAGTTCGCGGACCGTCTGCTTTCGCGCGGAGTGCTTGTTCAGCCGCTGGGAATGTGGGGCGCTCCTCGGGCCGTGCGAATCAGCGTTGGCACGCCGGAGCAAAATGCTTGCTTGATCGAGGCGCTCAGTGAGGTGGTTAGGGACGTCAAAAGATTTTGACCGCGAGGGTCGCAAAGAAAATCCGCGAAGTGCGCGCAAAGTAAATCCTCAGACTGAAATTTTTCCTTTGCTAACTTTGCGCAACCTTCGCGACCTTTGCGGTTAAGAGCTTTTGACCGAAGAACGCCTCATCGCGATGCTTGCGATGTGCCCGGTGGCAAACGTAACAGTCGTGCCAATCATCACCCACCAGGTGAAGGGCACTGCGGTGAACTTCCAAAGATAGATTTCGGTGGCGAGCCCGAACAGCATTCCAATGCAGGTACCAACCTGATTCGCGCGGCGCGTCAAAACTCCCAATAGAAATGCGCCAAGCAGGGCCCCATAAGCGATCGAGGCGATCTGAAGTCCAACTTCGACTACCCGCGACACACGATGAAGGCAAAGCACCGCGAGAACGAAGAGCACGATTGCCCAAAACACTGTGACAAGTCGCGAGAGCCTCATCCGCTGTTGATCGGCAGCCGAGTTGCTCTTCGCGCCCTCGGCGGAAACGCCGCGATCTCCGCGGTCAAAGGTTTTTATGCGCAGGTAGAAATCCATCACCGTACTCGACGAGAGCGAATTCAAGGCGGCGCTCAGATTCGACATGGCCGCGGCCAAAATCGCGGCAATCAGCAGTCCGGAAATCCCGTGCGGCATGTGGGTGACGATGAACGTCGGATAAATTCGGTCCGCCTTGCCAAAGTGCGCAGAAGGCAGCATGTAGTAGGCGAATAGCATTACACCCAGCACCAGAAATAATGCGAACTGAAAGAAGATGGCCAGACCGCTTGAAAGCAGAGCTGTTTTCGATTGCCGCAAATTGCGCGCCGCCAGCAGTCGTTGGACGATGAGCTGATCTGTGCCGTGGCTGGCAGTGGTCAAGAACGCGCCGCCGATTACGCCCGCCCAGAATGTGTACGGCTTCCAGAGTGTAGGCGTGAAGTCGAACACACCAAACTTGTCAGCGGCAACGCCGACGTTGTGAATGTGCACCCATCCGTCTGGAACCAATTGAATGATTGTGACTATGCCGACCAGCGTTCCCCCGACGTAGATGAACGTTTGCACCACATCTGTCCAGATGACCGCTGCCAGTCCGCCTTCGAACGTGTAGATGAGAGTCAGGATTGTGATGATCGCGATCGAAGCAATTTCACCCGTACCAAGTGCTATCGATACCACGATCGAAACCGCATAAACTCGAACACCTTCGGCAGCCGCGCGCGTCAATAAGAAGATCCCGGAAGTCAGAGTACGAAGGTGCGGCCCGAACCTCCGCTCGATCAGCTCGTAGGCCGTATAAAGATCACCCTTGAAGTAGTGGGGCAGCAGCACGAACGCGATCACGAAGCGCCCGAACACATACCCCATGACAACTTGCAGGAACGTCATATTGCCGTCGTAGGCCAAACCGGGAACGCTGATAATGGTTAGCGTGCTGGTTTCGGCGGCGACGATCGAAAGCGCGATCGCCCACCAGGGAATGTCGCGCCCTGCGAGGAAGTAGTCACGCAGACTGCGCTGGCGTTTGCGAAAGCGAAGCCCAAACAGAGTGATGCCGACCAGATAAACGGCAATAATTCCGAAGTCGAGGCGGTTGAGGCCCATGGGCTGCAATCAGCGTAGCGCGGATGTCCCAGTAGCTGGTGCACCGTATGGAGGGGTATCTAAGAAGTGATGAGTCACCGTCTTAACGCACTCGAGGCGCTGTGCGATTCGAGCTTTGAAGATCGTAGAATGTTGCTCGGAGAGGCCTGGATGAAACCAATCGCTTGCCTGCTATGCATTGTTACCGCTCTGAGCGTAGTTAATTCCGATGCATCGGGTCAGTTGCTCCCGGACAATACCGGCGAAAGCAATCGCCGGATGGAGGAAATCAGTAACCAGAACAACTCTCGCCCGATGAGCGTGCCGAAAGAGACAAAGGTGATTGTGGATGCGGACAAGCCACGAGGCGTATTGATGCCTTGAACGCTAGGGGTAGAGTCCCTTGTGTCCGATAATCACTTGACCGATCCGGATGTGCTGGCAGAGCTGCGCGCGGCTGGAATTACGACCCTGCGCTATCCGGGCGGGCGGATTGCTGACACGTTTCACTGGTCAACCTACAGCCCGTCGAATTGGCAAGGCCTGGATCATCCAAACGTTGGTTACGCACCTGCGGCCAACCTGGGTTCATTCTTGCGGTTTATGGAACAAGTTGGGACAGCTGTTTTCACAATCAATTACGGCTCCAATCTTCACGGAACGGGTGGCGGCGAACCGGCAGAGGCTGCTGCCTGGGTTGCGTATGTGAATGGAAATCCAAGTGACACGAAATCGATCGGTCGAGACTCGGCTGGAAACGATTGGCAGACGGTCGGCTATTGGGCATCGTTGCGAGCGTCGCCTCCCCTTGGGACAGACGACGGCAGGAACTTCCTGCGCATTCAGCATGCAGCGCCCTTTCAGATTCACTTCTGGGAGGTTGGGAACCAGGTATTCCAGAACGGATACTACGGTGGCGAGGGTCTTGAGGAAGATGCGCACGCGCCGTATCCCCAGAAATCCACGGACAATGAGCGGTCGAGAAAGAAGAACCAGGAACTTTCTCCCGCAGCTTACGCAAAGAACTTTCTGGAATTTGCTCGTGCCATGAAGGCCGTGGACCCGAAAATCCACTTGGGAGTTCCTCTTAATCCTTCTGTAAATAGCCAAATCAATCGACAGGAATGCACAAAGGATCCGGTTACTGGAAAATACGTTAACGAAACCAGTGTCAGTGTGGACAAGGATTTTGGATTTGCAACCGACTGGGCAAAGGGTATCTTGCCGTCAACCTGCAACGAAGTCGACTTTGTATCTGTGCCGTTGTATGCGGGCGATGCCACGGCGGACTCGAACTGGAAAGACCTGGACAAACTACAAATTGCTGACAGCGCCACAAGGAACTTTGGCGCAAACCTTGGCATCCGTTGCAGACGCGATCCAGAAATCATGCGGGCAGCGCGCACGTAACATACGTGTTGCCATCACGGAAATGGCGCCAGTTCCGTGGGCCAAGGTCACGGAGCCGGTAGCGGTGGGATTGTTCGCCGCCGATGTGTATCTCACCCTGGCAGAGTTCGGCGTCATCAATGTTGATTGGGCGGATCTGCACAGTGGAGCGTTTCTCGATGACCACAACAAGCCCGGACCAGCCTACTTCGGCACCCAGTTGGTATTTGCCTTGATGAACTTCAACGATGCCATCCTGAACTCGTCATCCAGCAGTCCGATGCTGTCGGTACATGCTTCTAAACGCGCCGATGGCAGTGTCGGGATTATGGTCATCAACAAGGACCCAAAGAATGCCACGACCGTGAAGGTTGCGTTACGGGGGATGGCTCCAGCGGCGAAAGGCGCCAGGTTTGACTATGGAAAAACCAATCCGCCCGAGGGGAATTCTATTGTGGGAAAGCAGATGGACGGCTTGGGAACATCTTTTTCAATCCCTATGCCACCTTATACGGCGACTGTAATTCTCATCCCGAAGGCGAAGTAAGCGGCTACGGGAGTGCGAGTGATCTCGAAAGTCCCGCCTCTCTTAGTCTGAAGCAGAGAGCCTTTCGCCAGCAGTGCTGCGCCGGCTCACGGATTTGACGCGCTTCCAGATCCGTTTTCCCCAAAGCCATTTCGCTGCCCTGCTGATGAATCGGCCAGAGCCTGTGCCGTGCGCCGGGAGTCATCGTCAAGGCTGGTGTCAGCGGCTAAACTTCTCAGGACCGCGGAGATTGCCTGCAACTCGCGCACGAAGTGACGATCGGCATCGGCCTTTAACGCCTTAAGCTGACCCGCAATTTTGCTTTTGTCATGCTGTTCGAGATAGGCCAGCCTGCGTCCGTACTCGACGGTTTCAGAGACCTCTTCAAAGATGGACGTAAGCTCCTCGATCTCCGAATTGGACGAGTGGCTGTACGTTATCTGAGTACTGAAGCCCAAGTCGTGATACATCAGTGTGCGAGCTGTATCGTCGGCACTGGAAACCTGTTGGACCGGAATCTCGCCGCGAAAGAAATCGAGTCCGTGGACCACGTTGAAGATTGTCCTTCGGGTCCTGTCACTGACGTGGAACTCAAGGGTGTAGGGGGCGCCGGTTCGCCCTACCGATTCCGGGGCGGACTGGTACGTAGCAGTGCCCGCCGCATCCACCGCGATGGAATAGGAAGCAGGATCGGCGCTCCAAAGCACGGACGTGTAAATCACAGTTGGAAAGCGCGAGCTGGTTCTGGTGCGCAGTTGCGGGTTCTGGGCCAGCAGCGACCCACAAAAGGTTAACAGGAGAATTGTGCTGAGCCGGCAGATGAATTGTGGTGTGCGCAAATTGCTGTCCCGTGGAGAAACTTTTGAGTGATCCTGTTTTGGATGCCAACGTACCTTTGAGAGATTAAGGCATTATGGAATAACTTGGGCCGTCAATTGCCTGGAATTTCACCGTTGCTGCCAAAAATGGCTGAGAAGCGTTGATCAGCCCTCTTCACGAGTAGCAGCGCAGCAGTGCCTGCTGCCATTCCGCCGATCGCCATCGCCAATGTCCAACCCAACCCTTCCGGTTCCAAAATCGAAAGCATGGTCAGTACAACCACGAGGTAAGCAGTCGTTACGGCAAGGGGCTTGCCTGTTGTAATCAGCATGTCCCAACGTGGATCGCGTTCGGGTTCATGAACGATGGTGCTTAGTTGCGTTAAGTTCGCTTCTCTAGAGGATGCGTTGAGGCCCCACCACATCGCTCCTGCAAGCAAGAGAAGTTCAATCGGGCGCAGGTGGCGCTGGGCGGACGTGTATTCATGGATGTCTAAGTAGTGAGGAACAACTGGACTCAAACTGTGGGCAATGCTGCTGGCCACGCCCTCCGTCAATGGACCTACGATGAGGGTGTACAGAAGCCCTACGACTCCCGACGCAACAAAATCGACCCGTAAGGTCGAACGAAATTTCTCCAACTGATCCCCGAAGGGTGCCGTGAGGACACGCGCCATCCAGAAGCCGAGAATGGTCCCGGCAAACTCAAATGGCAGGTCGATCTCATCGCTCGAATGAGGGTTTCTCAAGTAACCAGCTTTCTCTCCCCATGCTTGGAGGAAGAACCAGAAGAGGCCCACGTTCATGAGAATACGAGCAAATCGGAGTGCGCTGTCCAGGCTCTCGGGGGCAGCCCCTGACGATAACGCTTCGGAAGTCATTGATCCGGGAGTTCGAAACGCCGCATAGATCTTCGCGAAAACAATCACAAAGAGAACGCTTACAATTGCCGGCCCCATCAGGAAATCGTTCCAATGGGAGTATTCCAATCTGTACAGAAAATTTACGACCGAAGGAGCGATTCGGTTCATTCCATCGTGAATCCATGTTCCGGGTCCGAAAAAGTGGACAAGATTTCTGAAGTAAAACTTGCCATCATTTCTAAATTCGGAGAAGAAGGCGATCGTTGCTGTTACGAGAATCGACAGGCCAATACGTAGCTTGGGTGAGATCGGGAAAGATTTCTGCGAGAACAAAATTGTTAGACCCATAGCAGAGGCAGCCATTGCCAGCATTCCAAAGCTTCTAGCCCAGGGTAAATATGGCTTCGTCCCTTCTAGGCTCCCGCGAACCCACGCGTAGTAGAGCGCGCTGTAACCGGTCACGAGAAAGATCGGCAGGGCAATCGTTAAGAGACCGATAACGGCAACGACGAGGCGTGTTTTGAAAGGCGTCATACCGTGTGGACAGTTGTACCCGTGCCGCTGCTTCTCAGCAAGACACCATCGACTGTGCCGGGGTTCCTGGCCGGATTGACGCTAGTGAAAGGTAACGGTTGGATGCGACGCCGACGCAGAGGCTGTGGCAGTCGCCGTATCATATCTGACGATTGTCAAGCCGGAATTCTGAGAAGGGGTGTTATGTCGAAGAAGGCGATTGAACTGCGGGCGCGGCGCGAGTTTCTCAAGGTTGCTGCGTTGACCGGTGCTGCAGCGCTGGCACCCAAGTCAACTGCTGCAGGCGCGGAACAAGCGGCAAGTCCAGTGGCTGTGAACCACGCGGGCGGGGAAGGCAGCATGCAGCTCCTTCGAGTCAGCGGCCGGAACATTGTGGACGCCAAGGGCAATAAGGTTCGGCTCAGGGGCACGTGCCCCGGCGGCTGGATGAACATGGAAGACTTCATCAACGGACATCCTGGCGCAGAGCACACGCTTCGCGCGCAGATGGCGGAGGTGCTTGGTCCGGCGAAGGCACAATTTTTCTTCGAGCGCATGCTTGACCACTTCTTCAACGAAGACGATGTTGTTTTCCTGAGAAAGAGCGGCGCTTCGGTTGTCAGATTGCCACTGAATTACCGGCACTTTGAAGATGACGGCGCGCCGTTTAAATACAAGGAGTCGGGTTTCACGCGCCTCGACGAAGTGTTGCGCCATTGCGAAAAGCATGGGCTCTACGTGATCCTCGATCTGCACTCGGCGCAGGGGTGGCAGAACGTGCATTGGCACTCCGACAACGCGTCGCGCATCAGTCTCCTTTGGACCACGTCGTCGTATCAGGACCGCTATGTTGCGCTATGGCAGGAGTTCGCGCGGAGATATGCGAACAGGGCAGTGATCGCCGGTTACGACATTCTGAATGAGCCGTGTTCGAACAATGAGATCGGCGACTACCCATGGAACGTCGGGCCGAACTATCGGCCGCGCTGGGACCGCATGAATGCTGTGTTCCGGCGGGTTGTGAGGGAGATTCGCAAGCTCGATTCGCGGCACATCATCTTTCTTGAGGGCGACAACTACGCGAAGCAGTTCTCAGGGTTTGAGAAGCCCTTTGACGATAACCTTGCTTACAGCTCGCATAACTACACTGTGCCGGGCTTTGGGCCTGGCAAGTATCCTGGCGCTTACTCTTCCCAGTCCTCTGTGGTGGGCGGCACAGATATGTGGGACCGGGCACGACAGGAGGGCTTTTTTCTGGACGCCGAGGGCACACAGTTTACGCAGCAATATGGCGTTCCGCTGTGGGTAGGCGAGTTTGGGTCTGTGTTTAATGGCCCTGCGGATGAAAGCGCTGACCGGCTTCGCGCGCTGGACGATCAGATCGACATCTTCGAACGGAATGGCGCACACTGGACGACATGGAACTACAAGGATGTGGGCGTGATGGGCATGCTCACGCTTGACCCGGCATCTCCGTACATGGAACGGATCAGCGACATTCTTCGCAAGAAGAGATCTCTGGGTACGGATGACTGGATGAAATGGCTGCCCGCGACGCCGATCAAGGAGGCGACCGCGCATCTGGCGAACGAGATTCTCGATGTGGTGTCCGATCCGACGCTGGATGCACGGCTGAATGGGCGGTGCGTGAGCCAGAACTTGTTGTGCTTCTATACAGGAACGCTGATGCAGCCGCTGTATGCGCGTGTGTTCAAGGGGCTTTCAGAAACCGAGCTGGATCAAGTGCTGTCTTCGTTCTCGGCGAAGCAGTGTGTTCTCAATCGAGGGCTGGTGGACGTTTTGAGTAAGCACATGGCGAGGCCGGCTTGAACGGCGCGGTTGCATGAGCGCCGATTTCTGATTGGCGATAACAGGCGACAGCCTCATTACCTAGCGCAGCCCGTACACCGACACGGTGTCGTCGGAGGTGGCAATCACATGCCCGTTCGCCACGACGGGTGTGCTGAAGCCGATGCCTTGTCCCAGCTGCTCACCAGCTGTCGCGTTGCTGTTCCATAGCTCATTTGAGATCAAGGTTGCGTCGTAGGCATGTAGAATGCCCTGCCCGGTGCCGGTTGGAGCCGGAGCGGTCTTCTCATACCCCCAGACGATCCCATTGGTGGTACCGTTCGCGGAGACGACACTATTTCCGCCGCGCCAACCGTATGCCGTCGGAGTCTGCGCGACGGGGGTGGAATTGAAGCTGCTACCGACAAACTGATATTGCTGCATCGCCATATTGGACGGGGCTGCATACACAAATCCGTTCCAATAGGAGACGTTCCCGTACAAGCGGTTCCAATTAGGCCCATCAGCTGCCGGGATGGTGCTGCTCTTCGCACAAGGATAGGTACCAACCATGAATTCTTGCGGAATCTTATCTCCTCCGGCGTTAAAGTGGCTGAGGTTGCTGGTATCAAAAAGATAGAGCCTGCCTTCTTTATTCCCTGAAACCGCGAGCTTCTGGCCGTTGGTCAGGCTTGTTGGAAGCAGCGTAACGCCGGTCGAGCCGAGATCCAGGTCAAGAAAATTCAGACAAGTTTGATTCGAAGGTGTAAACCAGTCAACCACCTGAAAACTGCTTCCGGTGAACTTTAATTTCAGCAGCGAATCGCCATAGTTGTTTCCGCCGGTATCGGCGTTAAAGCTGCCGTCCGCGGTGTTTATGTAGATATTGCCGGCGCTGTCGACCGTTGGCGCCGCGCCCCCCGCCCATAGCCCAGCTCCTCCGCCATTATCAGCAGGACCATTTAGTGGATCGCCCGTCTGGGCCTGCGGAGTGGGAGTGAAGGCGGCCTTCAATTTGAGTGTGGATGCATCGAAGGCCATCATCCAACCGTGATAAACGCCTTTGTCAGAGAACGATCCCCAGCTCACGATAATTGATCCACTCACCTGGGTAAGTCCCATGCGCTGGTTGTGAATGGAAGGATCGAAGGGGATCTGGCCATTGACGCTGCCCTTGCCGTCACCAGGAACGCTGGCCTGTATTTGCATGCTTCCGGGGCCGTAATCTTGACCGGTGCGTATATCCAGGGCGCGAAGCCATTGCTCGGCAACTCCGTTGTGGACGTACATGGTCACGAAGTACAAGGCGCCCGTGACTGCGTCAACGATTGGAGTTCCTGTAATTCCGACTTCTCCGTTAAAGGTACTTCTTCCGCCGAACGTGTCTAACTGCGGGGTTATGCCATTCGCAGGATCGAGATAGTGTCTCTGCCAAAGTGGCCCGGAAGACAGCTGGTCGGCATCGAGCGCGTAAACACTGCAGTGCTCCGTGGCAATGATGATGATGTTATGTTTCGCCGTTCCGGTATCAACGTTGGCTACGTACAGGGGCTGGGCGATGAGAAGCCCGTCGGCTTTGAAACGCCCAAGCAGTCCAAATAGAGTCGCGTTCACATTGGCGAGGGTCAGAGTTGTTTCCTGGCCGTACAAGCCTTGCCCCGATTTGTCCCCCTTCCACATCAACACGCCGAAGTATTTTGGTGCCGGCGGAGGAGGCGTGCGCGGCCCGGGGTTTGGATTAGGGTTCGATCCCATACCGCCGCAGCCATTCATAAGGAGGGTAATAGATAGGAGAATCACTCCCATCGAGAGCAGAAGAGACGGTCGATGTCTTTCCATAGGAGAACGGGGCAAGACTCTAGATTCTTATCAAAAGGACTGTAGGCGCGTCTAAGATGTCGAAAATGTAAGTTCCTGTTGTTTGGTGCCAAACAAAGTAGGCGTCTTGGCCCGTCATTAGTGCGATTCGCAACTACAGATGTTCGCCCCTGGTGGCTCTCATGTATAACGCATGCTGCTCAACGAGTAAACATAAATGTGAGCAGCCTGCTGCCACGTGAAAACTTTTGCACTTTGGTTCGGCTTGCGGCGAATCGCGGGCAATAAGGTAATATCACCAATCTGACTACATTTTGATTTATCACTGTTCCGTTGAATATCGCGGGATGGTTGCGTCGGAGCCTTGATTACTCAGGCCGCGCATCGATTGCCAATAGACGGTGTGCGGAGGAAAGCTCGACGTTCACCACAATTTTGCGGCCATTCGCAAACGACGCTAGATAGCGCCTTTGACTGTTCTTGCCGCCGGGAACGTCTAGCAAAACTAACGCTTGCAACGGACCGTTGGGTGCCAGAAAGAGCGGCCCATTATTGCGAAGAAAGGTGACGAACCGCTCTCGTGATTCAGGAGCGAACCTACTCGGGTCAGCCTTTCCTTGCGCGGCATCTGTGAGAGTGTCGCGAACCATTCGTGTCGTTTCTGGATCGCTATCTACGACCTCAACTGGGCGCTCGGGGTTCTGACAGTATTCCTGGAGCATCTGCATTGGCGAAACGGCTGCGCTCGGCGGGGGCGGAATGAGAGCGAGCCGCGCGAGGCGCATCTCGAGATAACTATGCTCATTGCACAGGGCCCGAGACAGCTTGGAGAGCGTCATCTCGCCAGGATGTCCCAGGTACAACACCGCATCAAACTGATCGGCTAAGCTGCGTTTCTGGCGGCTGTCGGTTATCGCTGCGCCTAAGGTGGTATCACGCAGGATTGCAAGGCTTGGTTTTGGCCACGAGGGCACATCAGGCTGCAACGCGGAGAGGTCCTGCCGTGTCTCGGTGTGAATAGCAAAGACGCTAGTTCCCGATTTTTCCAGTTGCTCCAGAATTCCACCAACAATATTCGGCACGGCTGGTGTCGCCGGACGGACAAGATGCTGCTCGCCATAAACAATCAGCGCGCGGCGACCCTTCGCAAGCACCTCGCGTCGGACAACTTCCGCACCGAAGCTATCGCGATTAAGCCAGGGTTTCAAATCGTCAAGCGAATGGATCTTTTCCCATTCTATCGGCGGATCGCCGAGCAGCACGCGAATCTTCCGCGACCCTTGCAGCGAGGAGTTGACATCCCGAACAGCCTGGAAAAACTGCTGGTAGATCGGAAGATCCCAGGTGTATTCGGCCTGGGTCGTATCCTGCCATACATGCCGCAACGATTCTGGTGAGACTTCCTGGCCAAGCGTGAATCGGTCAACGAGGTCCTGATACCGGGAATTGCCGAATTCCACAACGATGTCGTTTGCGACGGCGGCGAATCGCGGATCGCGGACAAGCTTTATGCGGAACTCGCTCCCTTGGACGCTTCCCTCGTTGTCGCCTAATGCGACCAGCGTATGTGATTTGAACTGCTGCACGATCGCGCTGATGGGTTCAACGGGCATCGCGGGTCTTAACGGTTTTGGTTGTGCTGCGGCAAACGATGCGATTGCAAGAATCACGGAGAGAGGGTTGAGAGACACTGATCCCGACATTGTTCCTCCTAATGAGTGACGTGGGCTAGATGTCTTTATTTCTGTTGGTGAAGTAGACGATCAAGTGTGAGACGCCGATCAGTGCGGGGGCGACACCACTCCATTGGATACCTTGAGGGATCTGGTCCTGTTGCGGATGCGCGAGTACGGCAGTGAAGAAGACGAAGACGCCGAAACCAAGTGAAATCCAAATCAGACCGGCCAGGAGCAGAAACCGTTGGATGCGTGCGTTGTTGCGACGCACGTCCTGATCGAGCTGCGGCAGTTCGACGCCTTTTTCAATCGCAGTTAGCCGTTCGCGATGAATCAGCAACCGACGTCGGTATTGCAACCAAAGTTTGAATCCGATGAGTGCGATCACGGCAACGACTATGATTGCGAATTCCATACATTAACCTTCCTTCCGCTCGTTTATACGCTCCAGCCCACATTCCGGTTGCAATCGCTCGCAAAAAATCGCTCTTCGCGCAACCAAAATACGCTGTCAGTAGTATTAACGGTGTGGCGGACGAGGACATCCAACGAATGCTATTGGAGCGCCGGTCCGTTCCGGCATTCGAACTCCTTGTGGACCGCTACCATCAGAAGGTTTTTCGGCTCGCGTATTCGATAATGCGGGACTCGGCGTCCGCGGAAGACGTTACGCAGGACACTTTCGTGAAGATGTGGCAGGTTCTGCCCGAGTACGACGGCCGCGCTTCGCCCTCAACGTTGCTGTATACGATTGCGCGCAATACGGCGTTATCGGCATTGAGAGCTGCAACCCATCGCAGAACCGCCTCGCTCGATTGCAGCTGCGAAGTGCGTGCAGCCTCAGTTGACACCGTTGCGCAGCTTGAGACGGCGCAGCTCGTTGAGCGGCTTCCCGAGACTGAGCGGGAAGTCGTACGACTGTTTTATATGCAAGACCGAAACGTGGATGAAGTGGCGCAAATGCTTGACATGCCAACAGGAACAGTCAAGAGTCATTTGCACCGCGCGCGGAGGAGACTCGCCGAATGGATGAGACTATGAATTGTCAAGAAACGGAACAACTAATTCTGGATGCCTTCGATACCCCGCTTTCAGCGGCGGAAGGGGCGGCACTTGACGAGCACTGTTCACGCTGTTCGGCCTGCGCGGAATTCGCGTCAGCGCAGTCGGAGCTCGATGGCCGTTTGCGGCAATCCATTACCGCGCCCGCAATGAACCCTGAGTTCCGAAGACTCTTAATGGCGAGGATTCGCCAACAGCGGAGTGCGGCCCTACCCGCATGGATCCCAGACGTTGCTTATGGTATCGGAGCGTTCGTGGCGCTGATCGTGAGCAGTTTCGTTCTTCCTTTCAAGGCCGAAACGGTGCTTACGCTTGGCATTGCGATATGCGTAGCTGCCTATCTTCTTCAGGCATTCATTTTCGTGTTCGTGAACGAACCTTACGACTAGGTGGTAAGCGGCGCCAAAGCTGAAGTTAGCCCTGAAAGAGCTCTATTGCGCAATTGCTGATAGCAAGTGTTACCATTTATTGACCCGGAGCACCGGAATCTTCACCACCTCTGCCCTAAACCAAGAACAATAAAGTTGTCAGAGGCAAGCGGCAAAAACAGCAACCACGCCCGCGAAAACTGAGCCACTCAATGCAGCCAAATTTTATCCGCTACCATAGTAAGACGGTAGGACGGTTCATTTCAGCACTATGCCCCAAGGCGACACCATAGCGAGATTGTTATTGTAATCAGGCAATCTCAATGCATTGACCACTTCAAGTGATCGGCAGCAAGGGCATCCCACGGTTTGCCGAGTGGCCACCCGAAAGAGTCTACCCCCTTTTCCACTACACTATCCCCAATGCCCATCTCTATCCCTCGCTTGCGGCGGTGGTTCGCGGGCGGAGCCATATTTGTTTGTCTAGCGGTAGTTGGGACATTTTTCTACCTGAAGCATCGCGTGCAGAACGCGCTCAAGCAGGTTCCGGGAAAACTTAACATTGAGTACTCGCAGAGTGCGCAGGGGTTCACGATCTCTAAGTCCGATCAGGGGCGCACACTGTTCAAGCTGCAAGCCAGCAAGGCAATCCAGTTCAAGCAGGGCGGACGCGTGGACCTGCACGATGTGACCATCACGGTTTACGGGCGGGACTCGTCGCGCTTCGATCAGATCTACGGGCAGACCTTCGAATACGACCAGCAATCGGGAAACGTCACCAGCACCGGTGAGGTCTCGATCGATCTGCAGGCGAATCCTCAAGGCATTTTGCATCCCGATCAGGCGCCCCCAAAGGAGTTGAAGAACCCGCTGCATCTCACGACTACGGGATTGGTCTTTAACCAGAAGACAGGCGATGCGTGGACGAATGAACGCGTGGAGTTTCGCGTGCCACAGGCGAGCGGTTCGGCGGTGGGTGCCAAGTATGTAGCCAATGACGGCGTGCTGACGCTTCAGTCGCAGGTGCAGATCGCGCTGAATGGTCAGATCCCTTCGTCGATTACCGGCGACCGGGCGGCGGTACAAAAAGCACCGCGAGAAATCTTGCTTTGGCACGCTCATGCACAATCCGCGACCCAGCGCGGGCAGGCCGAACAGGTCGCATTGTTTTTGAAAGACGACAATACGGTCGAACGTGTATTGGCCGAGGGCGACGTTCAGGTGGAAGACACGGCGTCGGTTTCTTCGGCTCGCGCCCCTCGCTCAGGGCAAGCTGAGAATGGTCGGCGGTCGGCCACGGATTCGAAGGGGCCTTTCCTGGTTTCTGCGCAGAAGCTCGAGCTCCAGATGAAATCGCGAAGTCTCGTCGAAACTGGGTCGCTCATGGGTAATGTTCATCTCGTAAGTGGAGATGCGCAGCCTTTGGAGGCGTGGGCCGGCCGGGCAGAACTGAAATTCGCAGATCACAACCGCGTGAGCAAGATTCACGCCGAGCAGCAAGTGAGGCTCGTGGAACCAGCAAAATCTGGGGACAACGGTGCGCAAGACGTTCAAGTTACGGCGCCTGCCATGGATTTTCTCGTTGCTGCTGGCAAGCGACTCTCTCACGCAAACACCATCGGTCCTCCACAGATTGTTCTCGCGGCAAACGACAAGCAAGGCGAAACGCGAGTCACCGCAGACAGGTTCACCGCGATGTTTGACTCGGCTGGGCGGGTGAAGAAAGTCCTTGGAGGAGCAAACGTCAGAGTTGTGTCCAAGTCTGTTGCGGGAAGCAAGGAACCGGTTGCAGACCGGGTCACAACCAGCGACAGCATTATGGCGCAATTTCAGCCCGGCGTGGGGATCACATCTTTAGTTCAGGCAGGACATTTTAGCTATGCGTCAGGAACGCAGCGAGCTTCCGCCGACCAAGGAACCTACAGGCCTGCGGATCAGACACTCGATCTTGCCGGGTCGCCACGAATTATCGACTCCGGAATGGAGACCACCGCGCGATCGATAAAGCTGAATCGGACGACCGGGGTGGGGAATGCGGTTGGAGACGTAAAGACCACGTATAGCGACTTGAAGCCACAGGCGGATGGGGCACTCCTGGCCTCCTCTGAGCCGATTCACGTTACGGCCCAGAACATGACCGCTCACAACAGCCCGACAACTGCAACCTACACCGGCAACGCCCGATTGTGGCAGAACGTGAATGTGATTGAAGCACCAAGCATTCAGTTTCAGAAAGACGAGCGCACGGTGGTTGCGGATTCTAAGGGCGATCGGAAGGTTTCAACCGTTCTTGTCGGAACGGACAAGAGCGGCAAGGCAACGCCGGTTGCTGTGACGTCAAGCCACCTCGTCTACCGCGATTCAGATCGGAAGGCGCGATTTGATGGTGGGGTGACTGTGCGCGGGGCTGATTTGACGATTACGTCGAATCTAATGGATGTATTTCTGCAGCAATCAGCCATCAGCCCTCAGCCGTCAGGCAATTCGTCAACACCCAGCGGCCTTTCGAAACTTGAAAAGATCATTGCTTCCGGCTCGGTCCTGGTCACCGAGCCCAATCGCCATGCGACTGGCGATCAGCTGACCTATACAGCATCGGATGACAAGTTCGTGCTAACCGGCGGACCGCCTAGCATTTTTGATGCCGAACATGGCAAGATTACCGGCGTTTCGTTGACTTTGTATAGACGCGATGATAGGGTCGTGGTTGAAGGCAACAGCAGTTCGCCTGCCATCACACAAACTCGAGTGGTACGTTGAATGCAAACGCTGGCCGCCGAAGAAATCTGTAAGGCTTATCGGGGCCGCCGGGTTGTAAACGGCGTCAGCATACGAGTAGGGCAGGGCGAAGTGGTTGGATTGCTTGGGCCTAACGGCGCCGGCAAGACCACAAGCTTCTACATGATCGTCGGCCTGATTCCCCCCGATGCAGGCCGGGTCCTCGTGAACGAGGACGAGATCACCGATGTGCCCATGTACAAACGGGCGCGGCAATTCGGGATCAGCTATCTCCCCCAAGAGGCATCGGTTTTCCGAAAGCTCACGGTCGAGGAGAACATTCTCGCCGTGCTGGAAGCCCAGCCTCTCTCCTGGCATGAGCGGCGCGAGACCATGGAGCAACTGATTGATCAGCTTGGACTTGAACATATCCGGCTGAATCGGGGATATCAGCTTTCGGGCGGTGAGAGAAGGAGGGTCGAGATCGCAAGGGCGTTATGCATCAATCCGAAGTTCATCCTGCTGGATGAGCCGTTTTCGGGAATTGATCCCATTGCGGTACTCGATCTGCAAAAGATAATCAGCAATATGAAAGCCAGTGGCATCGGCGTGCTGATTACGGACCACAATGTGAGAGAGACGCTCTCGGTCACGGATCGGGCGTACATCATCAACGAAGGCAAGATTTTCCGGCACGGCACGCCGGAGGAGTTAGGCAGCGATTCGGAAGTGAGAAGGGTTTATTTGGGGGAGAGTTTTAGTTTGGTTTGAAAAACCGTCGCCCGTCGCACGTCGTACGTCGTTCGCTTTGCCATGGTGGAAACACCGCTTTGCTGAAAGATGTGCGGTTTGAGTCAGGGGTTTTGGCGGACGACGCACGACGCACGACGAACGACGTACGACGATTTATGGTTCTACTCCAGCCAAAGCTGCACTTGAAAGTCTCCCAGCGCCAGATTCTTACCCCTGGCTTGGTGCAGATGGTCAGTGTGCTTGCGCTCAACAAGCTTGAGCTCAAGGACATGATCAATGCCGAGATGGTGGAGAACCCCGTTCTCGAAGAGCTGGAAGATTCGGTTCCGCTCATCGACGATGTCGGACGCCGTGAAGAAGAGCGTGAGCGAGCGTCTGCCACCGAAGAGGCTCCAGCCACTCCCGCCGACAAGAAAGACCCATTCGAAGAGATTGATTTCGGCTCGTTCTTCAAGGACTACCTTGACCCCGGCTTCCGCAGTCCCAGCGACTTTGAGGAAATCGAACGGCCTTCGTTCGAGAATTTTCTTTCCAAGCCAAGCACTCTCACCGATCACCTAATCTGGCAGCTAGGCTCGATTCCGACCACGCCGCCCGTTCGCGAAGCGGCTGAGTTGGTTATTGGGAACCTGAATGAAGACGGCTATCTGATCGCCAGCGACGAGGAGTTGCTAGGAATTGCGCCTCCGGCGCCGCCTGAGGCAGACGCGGCCAAGTCAGAAAGTGTGGTCAAGGAAGCGGTGGCTTTGGGGCTTGATCCTCTTGCCGACGGGCCGCCCGTGGATGAGGAACTATCTGATTCCGGGCACTCAGGGAACGAGTGGGACGACGTTGCATCCGAAAGCTCCTTGCCAAACTCAAACGGTGCTGCCGCAGCTCCGGCACCCGCTCGGGTCGAGGCGACTCAAGCGCCTCTTCCAACCAATGGGACCAGGCCAGTTTTCAAGGTCAGTTTCGACGGCGACCAGCTTCAGGAAGCGATTGAGATTGTCCGGCAACTCGATCCGCCCGGAGTTGCTTGCCGTAATCTTCGGGAGTGCCTGCTTTATCAGTTGCGCTATCACCAGGCGCAGCTTGGCAAGAATGGCAACGGCACGGCGCAAGTGGTGCAGGACGCCATCGCCATTGTGGACCAGCACCTGCGCGCCCTGCAAAACAAGCAGCACAAGGAAATCTCGCGGGCTATTAACCGTCCGGTAGAAGCGATTCAAGCTGCTCTGGATTACATCCGCACCCTCGACCCGCGGCCAGGCCTTCAGTACAACAAAACACAGGCTCGGTTGATTGAGCCGGATGTCGCATTCGTGAAGCACGGCGACGAGTGGCTGGTCATGATGAACGACGATGACGTTCCAACGCTGCGTTTGAATCCGTCGTACCGCAAGCTGCTGACGAAGGACGGCAACGATCGCGATACCCGCAATTATGTGAAAGAGCGTTTTAAGAGCGCCGTCCAGCTGATCAAGAATATCGAGCAGCGGAAGCAGACCATCCTGAAAGTTTGCTACACCATCGTGACCCGCCAGCGCGAATTCCTGGATCGGGGAATTGACGAACTGAAGCCGATGATGATCAAGGAAGTCGCCGAGGAGATTGGCGTGCATCCTTCGACCGTCAGTCGCGCGGTTGCTAATAAGTATGCGCACACGCCGCAAGGGGTGTTCGAGCTTCGTTATTTCTTCAGCGAGAGCGTGAATGGTCCAGAGGGTGGAAATACGTCACTGCTGATCCTGAAACGGCGAGTGAAGAAGCTGATCGAAGACGAAGATTCATCCAAGCCACTAACCGATGAACAGATCACCCGCATTTTGCAGTCGCAAGGTATCCAAGTAACTCGCCGTACCGTAGCCAAGTATCGCGAAGACATGAAGATTCCGAGCACGCACCAGAGGAGAGTGAAGAAGTAATTCAGAATTGAGAATTGGGAATTCAGAATGCAGAATGCAGAATGCAGAAGTAAAACATACTTCAGATTACTCGATTTCGGTTTTACTTCTGCATTCTGAGTTCTGACTTCTGAATTCAAAGCAGTGCTGCCTCACCCCGGAGGGTCATAAATGACTGTCGAATATACTGGCAGGCACTACGATGTAACTCCCGCCAATCGCAAGGAAGTGGAAGCCGGACTTAGCAAGATTCGCAAGATTCTCCGCAATAAGTTCGAAACCAAGGTCGTACTCGCTGTGGAGAAGCACCGGCACAAAGCTGAGATCACCATAAACTCTCGAGTCGGTCCACTGGTCGGCCTGGCCCAGGCCGGCGACATGAAAGCCGCAATCGGCGAGGCGCTCGAGCACCTCGAAAAACAGGCCGTCAAAAGCAAGACGCGCATTATCACGAAGAAGCGGCGCAATCACAACGGGAAGTGGCAGGAACCGATACCGCCCGAGGCTGCGACTAAAGCCATGGCCGCGACGGCGCCTGCATCCGCGTCGATGGTCGTGCACAAGTTCCCCGCTGTGGCGAAATCAACCGAAGTTCATCTGGTCAGATCCGACGAGGCCGTTGCCCTTCGCCCAATGACTCTCGAAGAGGCCATCAAAGAAGCCCATTTTCGCGATCGCGATGTGTTTGTTTTTCGCGATCCCAAGGGCAAGGTGATGGTTCTGCATCGCACCCGCGACGGCAAGATGGAGTTGATCGAAGCTCCGTAAGTAGGGACGATGCGGGAACCGGCTCCGCCCGGAGCCAGGCCGAGAACGCGGTGGAGGCGAGACGTAGTTTACTCAAGGCAGCAGCGCTACAGTGTTAGAATTCGCCGCTGGAGATCCCATGGCCACCCAAATCACCGCGGCGGTGGAAAACGTCGAAGCCGACAGAACGCCAGGCGTTCGGCTGGTTTCGCTCGACATCTTTCGCGGGATTGTTATCGCCTTCATGATCCTGGTGAACGATCCCGGCGACGGGCCGGCCTCGTACTGGCCCCTCAGGCACGCTGAGTGGAATGGCTGGACGCCAACTGATCTGGTGTTTCCGTCTTTCGTTTTCATTGTGGGCGTAGCGATGGCATTCTCCTTTCGCTCCAGGCTCGCCCGCGGACAAAGCCGTTCCAGCTTGCTGAAACATATCCTTTGGCGCGGCGCCGTACTGTTTGCATTCGGCGTTCTTCTAAATGGTTTGGGAATTCGCTATCACCTGGACCACTGGCGCGTTTACGGTGTGCTTCAACGAATCGCCATTTGCTACGTCATAACCGCCGCGCTGGAACTCTGGACGAGCTGGAAAACACAACTCGCGATTGCCATTGGGTGCCTGCTCAGTTATTGGATCCTGATGCGATACGTACCCGTCCCCGGCTTCGGCATTCCAACCCGGGATATTCCGCTGCTCGACCCTGACAGGAACCTGGTTGCGTGGCTCGATCGCAAGCTGATGGCGGGGCATCTTTACGAGGGCACGCGGGATCCCGAGGGCGTGATCAGCACCATTCCGGCGATCGCGACATCTCTTCTCGGACTGCTCACCGGAAGCTGGCTCAGGTCGGACCGTCTGCCCCGGATGAAAGCATGCGCCATGCTGATGGTGGGAATCATCGGCGTGGTGCTCGGCAAGTTCATAGGGATCTGGTTCCCGATCAACAAGAAGCTGTGGACGAGTTCCTACGTGGTGTTCACGGCAGGCATAGCCCTGATTCTGCTTGCTGTTTGTTATGAAATCGTGGATGTGCGACGGCACCGCGGGTTATGGACATGGCCGATCCTGGCGTTCGGGATGAATGCCATCGCTGCCTACATTTTTTCGGAAGTCCTGGCCATAGGCGTCAACAGCATCAAGGTAGGTGGCACTTCGATCATTCAGTATGTTTACAGTTCAATCTTTTCCCCTATAGGCAATCCCGCTAATGCATCGCTGGCCTACGCGCTCTCCTACGTAGCCCTCTGCTGGGTGGTTATGGCAGCGCTTTATCGCAAACGCATCTTTTTTAAGATTTGAGAACTGCTGGTCAAGTCCGACGGTACAGTGTCCAAGTGGCCCTGTAACTTGGGTAATTCCGGCCCGAAAGGATGCCGTAGTAGGCTCCTCTTCAGGGCGTGAATTCGCAAGGGCTGTCCCCAATCAGCCGCTTCCGGTTTTCGCGCGATACTGATGCCGCGAATACCAATCTTCAAACTGGGCGCTTCCACGGAAGTTCCGCCGGCGCGGCTTAGCACCTATACGCCCGCACTCTCGCTGGAGGGGCTGCACCTCGGCATAGATAATTTGCGCCATGATGTTTGGCTGAGCTCTTCGCTCACCAGCGCGGTTGGCCTTCATATCGGCAGGCTCATCGCGAAGTTCGGGAACGTGGAGGCGGTGATCTCAGCCGAATCCCCCAAAAATATTTTCTCCAAGGTGGTCCCGTCTCTCGCAAGCAGAAACTCTGACTTGAAACCCATGCTGGCGGATCTGCTGCGAACGGCGCTGGCGCGTGCTAAGTCAGACGGGAATCCGGCAGTTGATCTGCTCGTCCGGGCCGCAGTTATCAAATTCTTGCGCCTGGAAATGCATGCGCAGTTTGCAGCCGCGCTCGAGCGTTGCCGGGCAACTCTCAAGGGCTATGAAGGGGTGCGTCAGCAGAAAGCGCTCGAATACAGGGAGAAAGTCGCGTCGTTTCAGATCGCAAAAAAACATATTCTGCGGCAGGTGGGCAAAGAGTTATTCAGGACCCTGCGGGAGATCGATCGAGAGACTCTGGCCGCCATGCGACGCTCACTCTTCGGAGAAGAAATTGCGGACTACCAGATCTTTTTGAATGAGCTCATTTTTCTCGAGGAGGGTCGCGACTCTTATCTCAGCGCCGAGCAGTATGTTTTGATCGGTGGCTTCGAAAATGATCCTGATTCATTTGGAAACATCCGTGCTCTGGTGTTCGAGTTCCTGCAGTCCGCCGCCCCGGAGCATGAGGACCTTAGCCCCGCGCATATCGAGGGCTGGCTCAATTCTCCGGAGAATGCCCACGAGTTAGTGGGCACAGGTGATCCCAGCGAACCAACCTACAAGACCCGTTTGCAGTTTTGGATCGAACTTCTGGAGCGCGAAAGACTCATCGATTTTGCGCTCGCGGCATACGCAGTTGTTCCCTTACTGCCGCAATTTACGCCGCTGCTCGATCCGCAGCAGCTGAAATATTCACTGGTTGGCAGGAAGGAACGGGAACGGGTTGAAAAGTTGCTTGAGGAACACGGTAAGCTTTCGTTAACCAGCCTGGTAGCGGCCGCACAAAAGGTTTCAACAGCGACGGGCGCACATCGCGCAAAAGTAGCGGCACGATTTCTGCGCGATTTCATGCGCTATCATCGCGATCTGCGAAGGCTCGAGGCCCTGAACAGCCTCACTGAAAAGATCAACCTGATTGGTAGCGAAAAATTACGGGATCTCTCCCGGCTGAACGGCACGCTCTATACGTTCCTCCTCTCGGACGAAGCAAAGCCTGATGAGAGTGAAAAGGGAATCGCGCGCCACGTGGTTCTCAAGGCCGACATCCGCGATTCGTCACGTTTGACCCGCTCTCTTCTGGAACGCGGAATGAACCCGGCGTCGTATTTCAGCCTGAACTTCTACGATCCGATTAACAAACTGCTGGCCAAGTATGGAGCCACCAAGGTTTTTGTGGAAGGAGATGCGATCATCCTCACGCTTCTGGAGCGGCAAGGCGATCCACCGCTTTCCGTTTCCCGCGCCTGTGTGCTGGCTCGAGAGATGATCGAAATTGTGGGCGGCTACAATCATCTGCTGCAGCGGGCGGGCCTTCCCGCGCTCGAGTTCGGAATCGGGCTTTCTTATCAGGACTCCGCGCCCATGTATCTTCTCGATGGAGAGCATCGCATCATGATCTCCGACGCGCTGAATGAGAGCGATCGGCTGTCGTCCTGCGAGAAAAAAATGCGGAAGGTCATGACCGGCAAGGGAACGCCGTTCAATGTCTATGAATTTCGCAGCCGCGAGTCGGGGGAAATAGAACCGATGCGGTACAACGTGGGCGGCATTCGCATCAGCGGCCCCGCTTTCAAACGCCTGCAGGAGGAAATTTCGCTCGAAACCCATGCCTTGCAACTGCCACGGCTGTGGGGGAGCGAGGAGGTGAAGTTCTATAGCGGAGTCGTGCCCATCGGCTCTGATATTTTCCGGCGCATTGTCATCAGGGCGAGCAAGGTGCCGGTGATCAATGGTTCTGACTTCAGCCTTGCGCAATGGACAGAGGCACCCATCTACGAGGTCTGCACCAATCCAGCGATCTATGCGCAGTTTGAGTGCAGTGCAAAGAAAGGAAATTAGACAACGCCAACTACTGCTCGGCGCGCACCGGTGAAATCAGAAGACTTCCAATCGGCTGTTTGGCAGGTGATTTGCCCGCAGCCAAGGTAAAGTCCCTGGAATTGTCCGAGCCACTCGCTCCCGCTAAGAGGCCCGCCAACCCTTTGAATGATCGTCCGAGTTCAGTGTTTTCACTGAAGGCGACCGGATTGCCTTTATCGATCGCAGGAGCGACGGCGTGAAAGCTATTGGGCAACTTCCAGAGCAGCTTGCAGTTGGTCACGCGATACAGGTCTTCATCCGAAAACCCAGGAATCTTTTTGAACCGGTTCACGATGAGATGGACCCGGTCCCTTCCTGCCCCTTGTTCGAGATACCCGCGGATGCGCGCAGCGCTCCAGAGAGATACGACATCAGTCTGCGCGACGATCAGCACCGCATTGCTCAGGTCAGAGATCATGCGGAAAAGGCTGTCGCTGCGGTTTGAGCAGTCCACAATTACATATTGAAAATTTGAAACCAGCAGATCGAACAGGCGTGCCAGTTCCCCTGCGGAAGGTGTTAATTGCAACGGTTGTTGCGGGCCAGCCAGCAGCTGCAGGCCGCCTTTGCATGGCGTCAGGAAACTCTGCAGCAGTGACGAGTCCATGCGATGCAGGTTCTGCAGCGCGTCGGCGACCCCAAACGAGGGCCGAACATTAAAGTGCAGCGAGGCGTGACCAAGCACGCCAAAGTCAACCAGCACAGTGCGGCCGTGCGATTGCTCGAGAGCGATGCCGGTGTTAACTGCAACCGTGGTGGCTCCACCGCCGCCTTTAGCGTTGACGATGGCGAGGATGCTCGCCCGGCTCGAAGACGCGCGTACCTTTGAACTCGCCAGCGCATAGCGCTTGAACGCTTCGGCAAAGGACTCTGAGGAAGCCTCGTGCTCCAGGTATTCCCGGGCACCTGCCCGCATGGCTGCCACGATGACCGAGGGCTCATTCATGGTGCCCACTGCGAAAATTGATGCCGTGCCGGCTTGAGCGTGGATGAGTTCGATGGTTTGCATGGCCAGCCGTGGGCCTTGCGGATCTACATCAATAACAACTACATCGGCATGAGAATCCTGCAGACGCCGAACGGCCACATCTGTAGGCGTGGTTGGAAAACCAAGGTTCGCGAGGGCCACGCGAGCTGTTTGCGTGCCTTCAATCCGTTGCTGTAAAACGGACAAACGCTCCGGGTTTTCCGAAAATATGCCGACGGTTATCGAAAACATGGCGCCTAAAACCGGCAACACTGCCGGACTTTGATCCTGAATTGCGATCTTACCTGAATGTTATGAGTAGCGGGTAACTGAGCCAAGTGACCTTTGTAATTTCGCTGCCGCCTAAGCGGAGCGCCCGCAACACCAAAGGGGAGGAACGTCGGTGCAGCGTTAGCGGCTATTGTATTTCAGAGCTCAGGTGGCGGCGCAGGCTGCCTGTGGAAATCCGGTCAGGGACGCGCTAACTGCTCTTCGCGAATGGCATGTTGCGGAACGGAAGCTTCGCTGTGCAGGAATTCATATCCGTCGATGCGAACCGCAACCGCGGGCTTGGCCCCCTCCGCGCATTCTGAACGCGTCACATGACCGCGACAGCAGACATTCATATCTTCAGCCAGGGTGATTTCAGAAGGCATAACTAATACCATCTCAACCGGAGTGCCTTCCTGCAGTTGCAATGCAGTCCAGACAAGCGCGCCACGAGAACTCAAATCCTGAGTGCATCCAGTGGCAGAGCGGCCATCGGAAGGAACCCGCAGGAGAACCGGAACTTGATAGGAAAAACGCTGACTGCTTCGGCGCTCGATCCGGTTCTGGTCGGCGTGCGTCATGCAGGAAACACTCTAACGCAAGATAGGTCGTGGGGAAAGGAAAAAAGGGTCGAGCGTCAGGCATCAGGCTTCAGGCATCAGGACTTAAGCTCTGATTTTCACGTTCAAAGTCTGATGCTGGTTAGGTTCTCGATACCAGACTGCCATGACCGAAAGCCCAAAGCCTGACGCCCAAAGCCTGACGCCCAAAGCCTGACGCCTGTTTGCATCTGCTGCCCAGCCAGCAGCATCATTACATGTGCTGCCGTTGAAAGACCCCAAAGCTACTCCTCCAAAGGACATCCGCGATCCCGGACAAAAACTTCCGGTCGCGCTCCGCGCTCTCAAGCATAGAAACTTCCAGCTGTTTTTCGGGGGCCAACTCATCTCGCTGGTCGGCACCTGGATGCAAAGCATTGCACAGTCCTGGCTGGTTTATCGGCTCACCGGATCGTCATTACTGCTCGGGTCGGTCGGGTTTGCCAGCCAGTTTCCAGTCATGCTGGCCTCTCCGTTGGGAGGGATCGTCGCCGACCGGTACAACCGCCAGCGAGTCGTAATCGGGACCCAGGTTGCTTCGATGGTCCTTGCGTTCATCCTGGCGCTACTGACACTCACCAAACGAATTACCATCCATGAAATTTTTGTGCTGGCTGTGCTTCTTGGAGTCGTCAACGCGTTCGATATTCCCGGGCGCCAGGCCTTTCTGGTCGAGATGGTCGGCAAAGAGGACCTGATCAACGCCATCGCCCTGAATTCCTCGATGTTCAACGGCGCGCGCATCGTAGGACCGGCGATTGCTGGGATTCTTGTCGCCAAAATTGGCGAAGGCTGGTGCTTTTTTGCCAACGCGGTGAGTTACATTGCAGTCATCATTGGCCTGCTTATGATGTCGGTGCCTCGCCGGAAGCACGTTCCAACTGGGCCTGCGCTAGCCCACGTCAAAGAAGGATTTCATTTCGTAGCGCATACTGCCCCAATCCTTGCTCTTCTACTTTTGCTCGGTCTGGTCAGTCTGGTCGCGATGCCATACACCGTGCTCATGCCGATCTTTGCAGATCGAATTCTTCAAGGCGGCGCGCGAGGTTTGGGAATTCTGATGGGAGCGACCGGAGTTGGTGCGCTGCTAGGAGCCCTGACGCTTGCTGCGCGGACGGGAGTAAGTGGCCTGGGGCGGTGGGTCACATTCGCTTGCGGTGGCTTCGCCATCAGCCTGATTACCTTTGGCCTCTCGCGCAATTTCTGGCTTTCCGCGGCACTGTTGGTGCCCGTCGGATTTTGCATGATGTTACAGATGTCGGCTTCGAATACCCTCATTCAGTCCATGGTGCCGGACCACCTGCGCGGACGCGTGATGTCGGTCTACTCGATGATGTTTATGGGCATGGCGCCTTTCGGCGCTCTATTCGGCGGCGCGATGGCGGATCGCGTGGGTGCGCCGACAACGGTGATCATGGGAGCGGTGGCGTGCCTGGGCGGCGCAGCCATCTTCGGACTGCGTTTACCCAAGATTCGCGGCGAGGCGCGGCGGTTGATCATCGCGCAGGGAATGGTCGGGGGAGAGCCGGTGCAGGAGATGACGACCAGGATGGTGGACGACTAAGAAAGGGAAAGCCCCGTTTTTAACCGGGGCTTCCTGCGGTCTCGCGTACGAATTAGAAGGTGAACGTCGCCTTGACCTGGATCAGTCGTGGCGAAGCATCGCCGCCAAGGAATGATCCGAGAATGCTGGTCGGAACACTGACTGTGTTGACGATCTGTCCGAACGTCGGGCTGGAGACGTTAGCATCCGGCATATCAAAGTTCGGGTGATTGAAGAGATTGAAGAACTGCAATCCCACACCGAAGTTGCTGGTTTCGCTGAGGGGAAGATGAAAGTTCTTCATCAGGGTAAGATCGGTGTCAAAGTAATGCGGTCCCAGATTTGGTTGCTGCGCTGGTTTCCGAAAGTAGTAATTGGCGTTGTCGCATCGGGTGATTGTAATCCAGTGAAC
>JBKPSP010000179.1:0-32838 GCA_046735175.1 Acidobacteriota bacterium | reverse complement strand
TTGGTGGTCTTCGTCAATGAGGCCGCAGTCTTCAACCTGCCGTGCAGATTTACCTTTTGGTCCGTCAGACTGTAGTCGCCGCGAAAGAAGGCGGCCGCGTCTTCCTGCTGAATTGAAAGGTTCGAGAACTTCGCGACTCCGTGCCTGAGGCTCACATCGCCTTCAAAGTTGGCCAATTCATTGCCCTGCTGCTCGCCAGGAGGGGCGGATATCTTGCTCAATCGCGCCTGGGTTTCGGGCTTGGTGAACTGCGCGTTCTGAATTTTGAATGTGCTGGTCAATTCGAGTTTCCGCAGAAAGGCCCCGTGGCCGGAAGGGATCACCACGTGCATTTGAAACGCTACGTCGCCGGTGAGTGGGGACCACGGACTATGTATGAACGGGTGGAACGTGTCTTCGATGCGTCCCTTATTACACGTGAGATCAACCACCGCGGAACGTTTTCCGTCGTCTCTTCGAGCGATGCTGCCTGAGCCGGTGATCTCATCTTTTCCGAAGCGTGCCTTAATTTCCCGTACGATCACATCGCCATTGGCCGCGTCTACTTCGGCATGGAAGTCGGAGTCGAGAGGGAGACCATGCCGAGTCTTGCTGACGATGAATTCGGGCGAATGCGTGGAACCTTCCACACGCATTTGCTTGAAAGTTCCATGCCAGGAACCAGATGACGACAAATTCCCGGCGATGGAGTGAAACACGCCCAAATCCGCCTTGTCCAGCGAATACTTCCCTTGCACCGGAGTCGCGCCGGGGTTGCCAGCGTTCCATGGGCCGAATTGACCGGATGCTTGGAGCATGCCTCGCGGCATTGGGTTTTCGAATTGCGCATCGAAAGTCACAACGCCGCCACTATTCAGGTTGGTCATAAGAAATTTGTGAAACACGAACTGCGCCTTCTCCTGCGGCGACTTGCGCGGAATATCCAGCATGGCGTCATCGGCAACAAGCTTGTCGATGATGACCTTACGCCCGGAATTATTTTTCTTGAATCCCTTAAATTGCAATACACCATGCAAACCTTCTGCGCGGAGCAGGCTGACGTGGTGGCGCAGCAGTCCCGCAAACGTGCTCTCAACCGTGAGCCTGCGAATCGTCATCAAGGGCGTGCCGGGGTTCTGCTGAAAAACAACGTTCTCGGCGACACAGCCCGGCGGAAAATAACGCGTGCGAAAGTTGCCAAAGCGAACCTGAGAGGAAGTGGCCGATTCCAGGTCTGACCGAACTTTGGCTTCGGTGAATGGCCAATGACGCTGAACCACGACGGCCGCGGCGACGACAACAACAAGGAGGATAGACCCGGCAATCAGCACGTACCTGACTACGTTGTGGCCAGCAAATGTCGGAACGGTGACCATTTTCGAGGCGGCAGCGCAATTGGGCGCGCATTCTTGGATTCGTTTATCGCCAGATCGTTGCCCGACGGTGACTGAGCCAGTACGGAGAGTTAGGCAATACCGTAGATCGGGCTTGCTCCCGCCTTATTGCCATCCTAAAATCGCTGATCACAGGGGCATTCTTATCTCTTAAGCTGTCGCACGGGGCCAACCAACATCGTGATCGAACAAAAAATTAATGACTTCTTCGGCGATGCCGAGTCCACCGGCTTCGGCACCGGTTGGTGGAGCGGAATATTATCGGCATTTTTTGGATTTCTCTCCTTCGGCGCGGTCCTGTGCCTGCACTTCCCTCAAATACTGAGCTCTCCTGAACTGCGAGTGCATTATCCGATGCACGCCATGCGCGTCCTGATCGAATGCCTGATCGTGGCGGCGATGTTTTTCGGGGTGATCTCCGGTATTCTGCGGAAGAAAAAGATCCTGGGATTGACCGGGCTGGTGTTTGCCACCGTTGCAACGCTTCTGGGTGGGTCGAGCGTGCCGATCAACGAAGAACTGCACAACGGGCCCGCAATAGGCTTTGACTGGTTTTTGCTCGATATGTTTCTGATGGCGCTGATCTATGTGCCGCTCGAAAGGCTTTGGCCACAGTATCCGGAACAAGGAACGTTCAGAAAAGAGTGGGTGCTGGACGTGATTTATTTCATGTCCACGCATTTGCCGATACAGGTTTTGTCATTCATGGTTTTGCTGCCCGCCACGCTGGCGACAAAGTATTTGGGCATTCCCGCCCTTCAACATGCCATTGCTCAACTGCCATGGCTTCTGCAATTCTTCTTGGCCATCGTGGTTGCTGACGTTGCCGAGTACTTCATTCATCTGGCGCTGCACAAAGTGCCATTCCTGTGGCGCTTCCATGCGGTCCATCATTCTTCAAAGGCACTGGATTGGATCGCCGGCTCACGCTCTCATTTTGTGGACGACACGCTTGTGCGCGGCGCTGTTCTTCTGCCTCTCATGTTTGGGTTTTCGCAAGCCATCATCTTCGCGTATCTGATCTTTGTTACCCTGCACGCCACCTGGACACACTGCAACTTCGGGCCGAATGCAAAGTGGCTGGAAAAGTTTTTGGTCATGCCCCGATATCATCATTGGCACCACACCTCTCAGAAAGAGGGCATCGACAAGAACTTCGCCATCCATTTCCCCTGGATCGATAAACTTTTCGGAACATACTATTACCCCGATCACTGGCCGGAGCGCTACGGCCTGGACGGGGAAGAAATCTCGCCCAGCTTCTGGGGACAAACCATCGAAGCATTCGGGATAAAGAAAAAGAGCGCGCTAAAAACCTAGCGCGGTCAGCGGAACGTCCTCAGGTATCTTTTGACCGACGATCGTCGCCTTCACGAGCCCAAGCGACTTCATCACTTTTACGGTTAAGAATCCGAAGTCGTATTCGGATTCGTCGTGGCTGAGCCGCAAAAGACCCGGATAGTGGTGATGATTATTTTGCAGGCAGGCGCTGAAGGTCGCTGTCACCGGCAGCCACTCGCCAACGTTCATGGCGTTGTCCTCATCGTGATAGCGGCGGTAGCCGAAGGTTCGGGTGTGGGTCCAGTAGTTTTGAATCATGTTGACCCAGAGAGCGAACACTCTCGTGCCAAACCACATGACCAGCGCAAACTTCAGGCTTCGCGCTACCTTCCACAACAGATAAAAGCTGAAGGCTTGCGCGAGGATTGCGAAGATGGGGTTTGCTACCAGGCGAATTGTCCGTGACTGCAAAATCTTGTCGCCGGTCAGATTCTCATTGCACCGGTATGGAAGCACGCACAGGTACATGGTCCGCCAGAAACCGTCGCTTGAAACCTTGTTGGGGTCGCCGTGATGGTCGGAATTCTTATGATGCAAACGATGACGATTCACCCAGGCGATGGGATCCACGTAGATCGCAAAGACGTTATTCACTACAGCCACGGCTTTGATGAACCATTCCTTATAGTCGAGTGACCGGTGAGCGATCCCGAGGTGAAGAACGTCGGCCAGATACAGGCCGCCCATGAACCAGCAAAAAACCAAATAGGCCCCGCCTATTAGAAAGCCTATCCACGGTCCCAATTGAACTGGCGCGGAATACATACAAGCCAACAGGTAAAAGGCAATGACCAGATATCCCATGAGGCTATAAATTTTCATCGTGGCTCCCCCGTCGCGATGATTTAAGCAGAAATCGAACGTCCTTCAAATAGTAATTTCTTAGCTACCCAACAAATGGCAGGAATGGGTCTTCACGATCAGCCAGACCTGGCGGCCTGGTTTCAATGCGAGCGAGTCGCGGGCGGCCAGAGTTAAGTGAACAAACATCTGCACTCCGCAATCGACCTGGGCGACCACGATCATGTCGCGCTGCCACATCGAGACCAGCTTCCCTTCCAGGATGTTTCGCGCGCTCAGTCCAACCGGTGCTGACGTTGCCAGCAGAACGTCGCCTGCGCTGATCCCGACCCGTAATTTCGTTCCCGGCGCAGCTTTCACCAACGGCGTCTCGATCTCGACCTGTGATGACTCTAAGCGCGCCGATGCCACGCGGCAGGTCATGGTTCCGCGCTCTTCATGAATGGCGGTCACCTGCGCGTCGAAGATATTCTCGAAGCCCGCTAATTGAGCAACCGTCTCGCCACGAGGCGCCGTGAGCACTTCATGTGGAGTTCCGTGTGCGATGAGTTTGCCTCGTTCGATTACGATCATTCTTTCGCCGAGGACAAAGACCTCGTCGCGGCTGTGCGTGACGTACAAGACCGGAATCTCCAGACTTTGAATAGAGCGCCGCAGGTCTTCTGCGATTTTCATGCGTACCGGAAGGTCCAGCGCCGCGAGCGGCTCATCGAGCAGCAGAATTGAAGGCTCTGTGACGAGAGCGCGCGCCAGGGCTACCCGCTGGCGTTCACCGCCCGAGAGTTGTTGCGGGTTGCGGTCGCGAAGCGGCAAGATCCCCATGGAATCAAGGATCTTTTCCACCCTACGTTTTCGCTCGTCCCGGTCCGTGCCGCTGAGTCCGTAACCAACGTTCTGCTCGACGCTCAAATGCGGAAACAGCGCAAGGTCCTGAAACACATAGCCGACGCGACGGCTTTGCACTGGCACATCCAGGCGGAGAGCGGAATCGAAAACCGGAGCTCCCGCAATCGCAATGCGCCCCGCATCCGGCGTGGTCAGCCCCGCGATACAGTCGAGCAAAGTCGTCTTCCCAGCTCCGGATGCGCCGAACACAATGGTGATGCCGTCCGGAGCAGCGAACTCGAGGTTGAGTTCGAACCCATCCGACCGTCGCTTGGAGATCCGGACTTCGAGCGCGGAACGGTTCCGCTGCTCGGCAGACCCTGCTTCCACGGTATTGATCGTAGAGGAATTCAGAGGGACTGGCCTCTCGGAAAGGTTCTCCACAAACTACGGTTAAATGAATAGACCACCGAAAGCAGCACGAACGCGATCACCACCAGGACCAGAGCAGTGCTGTTCGCGGCCGAGTAGTTCAAGTCCTGAACCTGATCGTAAATGTCGATTGAGAGCGTTCGAGTCACGCCCGGAATATTGCCACCCACCATCAGCACTACTCCGAACTCGCCCATGGTGTGAGCGAAGGTCAGCGCCGTTGCGGTTACGACTCCCGATATCGAAAGCGGCAGGACGACGCGGAAAAATGTTCGCAGCTTTGAAACCCCGAGCACTGCGGAGGCCGCGAGCAGGCGGGAATTGACGCTGGAGAACGAGGATGCCAGCGGCTGCACCGCAAACGGAAAACTGTAAATCACCGAGCCGATCACCAGGCCGGTAAAGGTAAACACCAGTGGTTGGCCAGTCAGTGAGGTCCAAAAGCGCCCGACCGGACTGCGCTGGCCCAGGGCAACCAGAACGTAGAAACCCAGCACTGTCGGCGGCAGCACAATCGGCAGACCCACCAGTGCTTCGACCAGGAATTTCCACCGCCAGCGTGAAAACGCGATGGCGTAGGCAAATGGAATTCCTATCACGAGAAGAATGAGCGTGACCCAGACCGCAAGCCGGATTGTGAGCCAGAAAGCCTGCCAATCCATAAGCACAACAGTGTAATCGCATAGCGTTCGGTTCGGGCTTTGTCGCAGACGCGATGTTCATCCGTCACAGATTTCCGGCGGGCAACTGCGTAGCATTGCGCGCGGAGGTTTTCGAATGGAGATCGCGGAGGCCCTGTCCATCGTGCGCAAGCTGGCGGATGGAGTTCACCCTGAGACTGGCGAAATACTGAACTCCGACTCGTTGTACAACCACCCGCAGGCGGTAAGGGCTCTGCACCGCGCCATGGCGGCGCTGCAATTCCAGGATGAGCGCGAGCGCAGCCGGAAGTTCCTCCCCAGCAACGCAGGCAAGCCGTGGTCGAACCAGGAGGATGCAGAGATCTGTGACGAATTGCGTAGAGGACTGAGCTTTGAGCAGATCGCACGAACGCACAATCGCACTAACGGTTCCATCGTGGCGCGATTGGTCAAGCTGGGACGAATCTCGGCCGCCGCGCCTCAGGCTCGAAAGACCGCTTGAAATGTCATCTATGAAACTTTACTGCACGTCCGGTGCGGTTTTGCTCCTGGCCACCTGCTTGAGCGCGCAAACTCCCGCGCTGCACAGTGCAGTTCAGCGGCAACGTGAGCGTGTTGAACGTGACCATTGGCAAAGCGCGGGCCGTCGTGTTGGGGGTACGAGCGCCGCCTTGCTCAGGCAACAGGCGCTCGCGCAAAAACTGCGCGCTCGCAATCCGGCGGTATCTGCGACGGCCGCTGTGAGTGGCGCGTGGGTCTCGCTCGGTCCGCTTCCGCTGCCCTCAGACGCGAGCGGGATCGGCTTGCAGGATTACGGTTGGGTCACGGGCCGCGCAACGGCTGTCGCGATTGATCCTAACGATCCCAGCGGAAACACCGTGTTCGCCGGCGGCGCTTACGGCGGAGTATGGAAATCGAGCAACGCGGGAAATTTGAGTCCCAGCCCGATCGCGGTGAACTGGACTCCACTCACCGATGACCAGGCCACGCTGGCGATCGGAGCAATCGCGGTCCAGCCACAGCTGATGAATCCGGATCCGTCGAAAAGCGTGGTGCTGGCGGGGACTGGCGAGACTAACAGCTCCGGCGATTCCTACTATGGCTTGGGTATTCTGCGCTCCGTCGATGGCGGACAAACCTGGAACCTGATTTCGCAGGACTCCAGCGGCACATACAACTTCGTGGGAATTGGTTTCAGCCAAATCGCATTCAGCGCCGGCAATCCCAATCTGGTGGTTGCAGCTGCGGCTTCGGCGACGGAAGGGATCGTCGAGGGTCTGGAAAATCCTCCGACAAGCAATCGCGGCCTGTACTACTCAACAGACGCGGGCGTTACATGGCAGGCGGCGAGCGTCAAGGATGCAGGAGTAAGCACGGGCGCGGCTTCTGTTACTTCTGTCGCTTACAACGCGGCAGTTGGAGGCTTCTTTGCGGCGATTCGCTTTCACGGTTTCTACTTTTCGTTGGATGGAATCAACTGGACGCGTCTGCCGATCCAGCCTGGCAGGCAGTTGAGTTCAACAGCGTGCCCGCCCCAAGCAACAACGCCGAGCGGTTGCCCAATTTATCGCGGCGAGATAGCTGTGGTTCCTAATCGTGCCGGTCCGTCGGGTCGCGGAGAGATGTATGTCTGGTTCGTGGATGCGAACGACACCGACGAAGGCATCTGGCAATCACTCGACGGCGGCTCGACGTGGACGCAAATCAACGATTCGGGAATCACGAACTGCGGCGATGTCTTTGGCGGCTGCGGAACAGCGCAGGGCAGCTACAACCTCGCGCTGCTTGCAGTGCCTGACGGCTCCGCAACCGATCTCTACGCCGGCGCGACCAATCTCTACAAGTGCCGGATGACATCCGCCTTCCCGACGTGCAATGGACCCGCGACCAACAGCTTCATGAACCTTACACATGTCTATGGATGCAGCGACATCGCACGCGTCCATCCCGATCAGCATGCCATGGATTTCATGGTGCTGAACGGGACTTCAATTCTCTACTTTGCGAATGATGGAGGAATTTATCGCGCACTCGATGGCTACACCGAGCTCATGAGCGGCACGTGCGGCGTAAACAATCAGTTTGACAGCCTTAACGCAACGCTCGGGCCGATGACGCAATTCGTCTCAATCTCTGAATCGGCTTCTGATCCCAATCTTATCTTCGGCGGCACGCAGGACAACGGCGCACCGGCAACTGCGTTTTCACAGAGCGGTGGCGCGTGGGTAAACGTGAATGGCGGGGATGACGGTTTTACGGCGGTAAATCCATCCAATGATAGCGAATGGTTTCTTGCAACGCCGCCGGATGGTCTCTCAGGCGTGAATCTGTTTCGCTGCGCGAACGGAATCAGCTGCCATGGGCAGGATTTTCAAAGCGATCCAATTGCAGATAGTAGCGTGCTCGGCGGTGACTCCGGCCCGTTCTATCTGTCTTTTATTCTCGATCCGCAAAACGCCGCGTCGATTCTGGCGGGGACTTGCCGCGTCTGGCGGGGACCTAGTACTGGCGGAATGTTCACGCTCTTGAGCCCGAATTTCGAAACCGGCAGCGGCGGCTGCACCGGCGGCGAGACCAATACTGTGCGCACGTTGGCGGCGGGAGGAGTCGTGGACGTGAACGGATTATCACAAGTCATCTACGTGGGCACGAATGGCGAGGGACCATTAATTCCGACCACCCCGCGGGGTGGGCACGTTTGGGTCACAACCAATGCTGATGCTGGCCCGCAATCCTGGTTCGATATCACGCAGGGAATCAATCCGCAAGGTTTTCCGATCTCGAGCATCGCGCTCGACGCGGGCGATCCGCTGGGGAAGACGGCTTACGTCGGGATCATGGGATTTCACACCGCGCACGTTTGGAAGACTACGAACGCGGGAGTTTCATGGATTGACTTCACTGGCAATCTGCCCGACGCGCCGGTGAATGCGATTGTGGTGGATGCAGGGACGTCGCTTACTAACGGCATGGTTTATGCCGGGACCGACGTGGGCGTGTTCTCAACCAGCACGGGCGCGGCGAACTGGACCGAGGTGGGGCCGGGCGCAGGACAGCAGGGCTTCTTACCCAATGTAGCCGTGAGCTCGCTCAAGGTCTTCAATGCCGCGGGCCTGAAGCGGCTGCGCGCCGGCACCTACGGACGCGGGATTTGGGAATGGAACCTGATCACGACACCGGATTTCCAGGTCAGCGTCCCGAATAATCCGCTCACCATCTTTCCGGGACAAAGCGCAAACTTCGCCGGAACGATTGACGCCATCAACGGTTACAACGCTGTGGTCAACCTGAGCTGCGTTGCCGGAGCGACCAATCCGCCGCAGAACTGCTCGCTGTCCGCGAGCCAGATTTTGCCGACGCCGGCTGGGTCGGCGTTCTCGCTAGATGCCAGCGGTGTTCCGGGAGACTACGCCTTCAACGTACATGCGGCCGGACTCGATCCACTTTCGGTAACGCACGACTTCGCGGTGACGCTGCACGTTATTGACTTCACCCTGAGCGCGCCGTCGCCCGCCAGCGTGAACGTGGCGCCCGGAAATACGACATCGCCGATATCTGTCGCGGTTTCCTCATTAGGGGCCTTCAATGCCACCGTCGCGCTTTCATGCTCGGGATTGCCGGCCGGTGCGGTTTGTCAATTTCAACCATCGGCATCCGTCGTTCCATCGAGCGGAACTCCCGCGCTCGTTTCACTCAGCATTTCGACGAGCGGCAACACACCGCTTGGAACAGTTCAAGTAACGGTCAGCGCCACGACGCCGGGCGAACCGCCCAAGACGCACCCTTTGACTTTGGTGGTCACCGCCGCGCCGGACTACTCGCTCGCGATTGCAAATCCCACACTGGTCGGCTCGGTCAATGTGTCGTCAACCTTCAACGGGCTACTAACGGCTGCGAACGGCTACAACAGCTCCGTCGCCCTGAGTTGCGGCGCGGGAGCTCCACCTACATGCGCGCCTAATCCGGCAAGCGTCACGCCCACCGCCGCCGGCGCTCCCTTCACTGTGACGGTTTTAAGCCCGGTGTCGCAGGCGTATAACTTCAACATCGTTGCCGTCGGCAGCGATGCCTCCACCATCACGCGTTCCGCACCGGTGAGCTTCACGGCAATGCCCAATCAGACCTTCGACTTCACCATGACCGCGACGCCGCCGAGCGTTTCGGTCGCCGCAGGTCAAACTGCCAGCTTCAGCATCGAGGTGAATCCCAATAACGGGGCATTTCCAAATAATGTCAGCTTCTCCTGCTCCAAGCTTCCGGCGTTGAGCACATGCAGGTTTCAACCCAACCAGGTGGGAAGCGGCGCGGGCGATTCGCTTGTGACCCTGAACATCACAACGACGGCGGCCATTCCGCGGACAATGCAGGCAAGCGCCTCGATTTTGATGCTCGCATTCCCGATGACTGCGGGGCTGTGGCTCAATCGGCGGCGGCAAAAACTCAGCCGGGCTGTCGCCGGGGTTGTGGCATTTCTCCTTATGCTTCTATTTGCCTCCTGCGGGGGCGGGCTCCAGGGTGGCGGGGGTGGGGGCAGCGGCAGCCCCGGTACTCCGGCAGGGACATATCCCATTACAATCACCGCGACCTCAGGATCTGTGACTCACACTGCTCCCATCTCCGTGACTGTCACGCCCTGAGCGGTGTGATATCTTCAGACTTCAACTGACATCTGCATAATGAGTAGAGACGTTGCTTGCAACGTCTTGCCTGAGTGCTTATCGGAGGCTGGGGAATGCACGATTTTTCAAAGAGTCAGATTGCAGTGCTGGGCGCCGGAAAGATGGGCGGCATCCTCATCAAGGCCCTGATCGAGAAGCATCAGCTCGCACCGAAGAACATTCGCGCCACCGTCGGCCATGAAACGCGCGCGAAGGAACTTTCGAACAAGCTCGGAGTTACGGTGACCACCGGCAACGTTGAAGCCGTCGATGGCGCCGACATTGTTTTTATCTGTGTAAAGCCTCAAGTGGTACAGGAACTGACAGAACAGATCGCAGACAAGGTCACCGCCAAGCAACTAATCATTTCAGTTGCGGCGTCGGTCCACACCTCGCAAATTGAAACCGCGCTTGGCGCTGGGGTTGCGGTAATCCGCGCGATGCCGAACACGCCCTGCGTCCTCGGCCAGGGCATGACCGCGCTGTGCAAGGGACAATACGCCAACGCCTCGCACGTCGAGGCCGCGTCGGCCTTGTTCAATGCAGTCGGCAGGACGGTCGTGGTTGACGAAAAGCATATGGACGCTGTAACCGGGCTTTCAGCCAGCGGCCCGGCTTACATTTACATCATTTTGGAATCGCTGGCCGAAGCGGGAGTGAAAGTTGGACTGCCGCGTGACATCGCTACCCTGCTCGCGGCGCAAACCGCTCTAGGAGCCGCAACCGTGGTGCTCGAAACCGGCGATCATCCGGCGCTGCTGAAGGACGCGGTGACAACGCCTGCCGGCTGCACCATTGATGGAATCCTCGAGCTCGAGGAAGGCAAGCTGCGGGTGACGTTGATCAAAGCGGTGGTGAAGGCGGCGCAGAGGGCGAAGGAACTGGCGGCGGGATAGGAGGGAGAATCTATGACACACCCTGATGAGCCATCTCAAAACGAGCTTCCCATGAAGAACGAACAGACCCTGGTGGAGTTTTCCGCAATTCTCCGCTGGTTGAAGCGGAACTGAATCTTGAGCGCGAAGTTGATTATGGGCGCGACATCGATCTCTAAAAGATGTCCGTCCATCGCTACGCAGCCTAACCACGGTCATTCAATGCAGATCAGTGCCTCTTAAAAAATTGCACGGCGTGCTCGTGCTTCTTGGCGGCGGCCAGCGATGAGAAAGTCCCGAGGTTTTTCCTTTTTCCTGTCTTCGCGTTTTTCTTGCGCGAGTAAAGGCGGAACTCGCCGGATTTCAGTTTGCGAATCATCAGAAAAAAGATGCGAGGCTCAGAGGGCAGGTTGGTCGATCAGCATCCGACACTACTCCGCTGGGTCGTAGTTCAAGTTTTGGCCCAGCCAGCGCTCGACTTCATGGACATCCATGCCTTTGCGCTCGCTGTAGTCGGCAACCTGATCCCGCTCAATCTTGCCGAGGCTGAAGTAGCGCGATTCGGGATGGGCGAAGTACAGGCCGCTTACGCTCGACCCCGGCCACATCGCGAAAGACTCGGTGATCTGAATTCCTGTGTTCGCCTCGACGTCGAGCAAACGCCAGAGCGTTCCCTTTTCGGTGTGGTCGGGACAAGCCGGATATCCTGCGGCTGGTCGAATGCCGCGATATTTTTCGTGAATCAGATCTTCAGTGCTCAGGTTTTCTGACTTGCCGTAGCCCCATTCATCGCGTACACGTTTGTGCAGGCACTCGGCGAAAGCCTCAGCCAGCCGGTCGGCGAGAGCTTCGGCCATGATTGCACTGTAGTCGTCGTGCTTGGCGCGGTAACAGTCGCAGAGTTCTTTCAAGCCGATCCCGCTGGTGACAGCGAATGCACCGATGTGATCGCGCAGCCCGGTTTCTTTCGGCGCGATGAAATCGGCGAGCGACCGGCAAGGTTCATTTCCCTCTTTGTTTGCCTGCTGGCGAAGAAAATGAAATCGCGCGCCCACTTTGTTGCGCGTGTCGTCCGTATATACCTCGACGTCATCGCCAACCGCGTTGGCGGGAAAAAGGCCGTAAACGCCACGCGCACTGATGAGCTTCTTTTGAACGATTTCATCGAGAAGAGCGTTGCCTTCCTTAAACAACTGCCGCGCCTGCGCACCCTGTTCCTCATGCTCGAGAATTCTGGGATAAACACCTTTCAATCCCCAGACGTGGAAGAACGGCGACCAGTCGATGAACTCACGGAGCGTGGCGAGCGGAAAATCCTCCAGCACGCGCACACCGGTGAAACTGGGCAACGGGATGTCCTCCGTGCGCCACGTTATGGGAGTGCGGCGCGAACGGGCAACTGCGATCGTGACCGTCGGCTGTTTCGGCGCGGCGTGTGCTTTGCGCACAGCCTCATACTCAGCGCGATGTTGCGCCACGAAGTTCGCTCTGCTCTCGTCGCTCAGAAGGTTTGTGGTCACCGGGACGGCACGGCTGGCGTCAATAATGTGGACCACCGGCTCACTGTAATGCGGCGCAATTTTCACAGCGGTGTGCCTTCGGCTGGTTGTTGCGCCGCCGATCAGAAGCGGCAGTTTGAATCCCTGGCGCTCCATCTCGCGGGCGACGTGCACCATCTCGTCGAGCGATGGAGTGATCAGTCCGCTGAGTCCGATCAAATCCGCATTGACTGCCTTCGCCCGTTCCAGAATCTTTTCGCAGGGGACCATCACACCGAGGTCGATCACTTCATAGTTATTGCAGGCGAGGACGACTCCGACGATGTTCTTGCCGATGTCGTGAACATCGCCTTTAACTGTCGCCAGGATGATTTTCCCTTGCGACTTAACTACCTCTCCGGCGGAGGCCCGCGCTTCCTTTTCGGCTTCCATGTAAGGAGTAAGGTGCGCCACAGCTTTCTTCATCACGCGCGCTGATTTCACCACCTGGGGCAAAAACATCTTGCCCGCGCCAAAGAGATCGCCGACGATGCCCATGCCGGCCATCAGTGGTCCTTCAATTACGGCGAGCGGCCGGCCCAGTTTGAGCCGTGCTTCTTCTGCATCGGCTTCGATGTAGGTATCGATGCCCTTCACCAGCGCGTGCGCAATTCGTTCTTCCACGGTTCCTTTACGCCACTCTTCGGTTTTCTTTTCGGTGGTCTTGCCTGCACCTTTCAGCGTTTCGCCATACTCCACCAGACGCTCGGTGGCGTCGGGTCGGCGGTTCAGCAGCACATCCTCGACCATCACCTTCAACTCAGGTTCGATCTCTTCATACACTTCGAGCATGCCGGCGTTCACAATACCCATGTCCATACCGGCAGCAATGGCGTGATAAAGAAACGCGGAATGAATCGCTTCGCGAACCACATTGTTGCCGCGGAAGCTGAACGAGATGTTGGAAACTCCGCCGCTTACCTTGGCGTTCGGCAGGTTCGCTTTGATCCAGCGAGTCGCGTTGATGTAGTCAACGGCGTAATTGTTGTGCTCCTCCATGCCGGTGGCGACGGTGAGGATGTTGGGATCGAAAATGACGTCTTCGGGAGGAAATCCGACTTCCTCAACCAAAATCCGGTAGGCGCGTTGACAGATGCGAATCTTGTCGTCGTAGTTTGCCGCCTGGCCCTGTTCGTCAAATGCCATGACGACTGCCGCAGCGCCATATTTCAGGATGGTGGCGGCGCGCTGGCGAAATATCTCTTCGCCTTCCTTCAGTGAAATCGAATTTACGATCCCTTTGCCCTGCAGACATTTCAGGCCTGCTTCGATGACCTCCCATTTCGAGGAATCGACCATGATCGGGACCTTGGCGACTTCGGGCTCGCTGGCCAGCACTTGGAGGAAGCGCGTCATCGCGTTGACGCCGTCGATCATGCCTTCGTCCATGCATACATCGAGCACGTTTGCGCCGTTCTCGACCTGCTGCCGGGCGATGCTTACCGCCTGTTCATACCTGCCATCCTTGATGAACTTGGCGAACTTCGGCGACCCGGCGACGTTGGTGCGCTCGCCGATCACGATGTAAACGCCTTGTTGTTGGGTGAATGGCTGCGAGCCGGAGAGGCGGAGCGGTCTCCACTTGGAGGCGTCCGCGATCGTGTTGTCCGATGCGCTCACGCTCGACTCTCAATCCCGGATGGGCGAGCGACGGCTTCCTCTGTGAACTGTACGCCAAACTCTCGTGGATGCTTACCGTCGAGTGCCTTCGCGATCGCCGCGATGTGCTCGGGAGTGTTACCGCAGCAGCCGCCGGCAATGTTGATCAACCCGCCGTCTGCAAACTCAGAAAGATAACGCGCCATATCTTGCGGTCCCAGATCGAAGCCCGTCTCTGAAAGCGGATTCGGCAGGCCCGCATTGGGATAAGCTGAAACGGCCACGTCCGCTTTGCCTGAGAGTTCCTCTAGAAACGGATACATAAGGTCGGGGCCGAGAGAGCAGTTCAGGCCGACTGATAACGGCTTCACGTGACGCACTGCGTTCCAGAAGGCTTCCGGCGTCTGGGCGGAAATCATGGTTTCTCCTCCGCGCCCCACGGCGGCGGAGATCATAACGGGCAATTCTCTTCCTTGTTCCTCAAAGACCTCGCGAATCGCCACGAGGGCTGCTTTCGCGTTGAGCGAATCGAAGATGGTCTCCACCAGAAGCAGATCTACGCCTCCCGCAATGAGCGCTCGCACCTGATCGGCATAGGCGGCCTTTACCTGATCGAAAGTGACTACGCGAAATCCGGGATCGTCGGCATCCGGCGAGTTCGAGAGAGAAACAGTAAGCGGCCCAATCGCGCCCGCTACAAAGCGTTGACGCGAAGTAGCGGTTCCGATGCGGTCGGCCCATTCACGGCACAGCCGCGCCGATTGCTCGTTAATGTCCCAGGCGAGCTGCTTGAGAAAAGAATCCTCGATGATCTTCTGATAGAAGTCCGGGTCCTTGCGGCCGCCGAGCTCGCGTGGATCCGGAACGAAAAATTCGCTCTGGGCGATGCTGGTCGCGCCGAAGGTGTTCGTCTCGATAATGTCTGCGCCCGCCTCTAAAAACCGGCGATGAATGTCGCCGATGATTTCGGGCTTCGTCAGAGTGAACAGGTCGCCGTTGTTTAAAAGACTCTTTTGAGCATCTTTGAATCGCTCGCCACGAATGTCAGCCTCTGTCATCCCGTAGGTGCGGATCGTCGTCCCCATCGCTCCATCAATGATGGCGATACGATGTTCCAGAATTTCTTCCAGGGGATGGGTTTGGGCGCGTTTCATGTTCTTATCTCGTCGTTGGTCGTTCGTCGTTGGTCGTTGGCCAAAACTCTGCACAGCGCATGCGGTCAGCCTTCAATCGCAACCGCGACGAGAGCTTGCACGGTCAGCAATAGTGAGGCTCCGGTAAGCCAGAACCATCGCCGATTTCCCGTGGCCGCCACGATACTACATATCAAAGCAATAACCAGCGTTCCCAGATAAGCCATCGGCTTATGGAAAATTGGTAAGAGCAAGGCAGATGCGAGCAGCCCTAAGCCGAACAAGCCGAATGTATTTTTCATGACCAGCGACCAATGACCAACGACGAACGACCAACGATTAGTTCTAATACACAAACGCCGGCCCACGGTTGAGGGGCCGGCGTGAATTTTCAGCAAATCTATTGAACTTCTGTTCTCCTCGTCGTGCGTCGCACATCATCCGTCGCACGCCAACTACCCGATTACAAAATCACCCAATTACCAGATTCGCCCTACTCGCCCGGAGCCGCTTCTGCCGGTGCTCCGCCGATCACCTCGGCGGTATTGAACACCGGATTCGATCCCAAGTGCGCGGGCTTCGGGGCGAGCAATTGCTCTTTTCGATAGATCAGATTCGTGGCGTTAAAGGTCGCGAGCTCAAACCCGTGGCCATGCGTGATGGCATCGGTCGGGCAGGCTTCCACGCAGTATCCGCAGAAAATGCACCGGTTGTAATCGATGTTATAGACCTTGGCGTAGCGCTCGGCGCCGCTGACGCGCATCTCCGCCGTGTTCTCAGCCGCCTCAATGTAGATGCAGTTCGCCGGGCAATTGGCCGCGCAGAGGAAGCAGGCAACACATTTCTCCAACCCGTTCTCATCGCGCTGCAGGACGTGCACGCCGCGGAAACGCTCCTGGAATCGAGCGCCGCGCAAGGGCCCCTTACCGTCGGGATAGTTCTCGACAACGGTGGGCTGGAACATCTCCTTAAAGGTGATGCTCATGCCTTTGGCGATGGCGGCGATGTTTTGGAGGACTGACATACCCAGCTAGTATAACGAAAGACCCTACTGGCTTACGAATTCCGCGTGACGCTAATTGACACGGGTCGCCGAAATACCTAATCTGACCCAATGGAAATTCATCTCACACCCGATCAGGAAGCCTTTGTTCGAGTCGCCATTGAGAGCGGTCGGCTTCAGAACGAACGGGACGCAATCGCCGAGGCGCTCGCGCTGTGGGAAGAACGAGAGCGCCGGAGGGCCGAAATCCTCGCTGCCGTGGATGCCGCTGACGGCTCTCTGGCTCGCGGCGAAGGCTATGCCATAACGGAAGAATCCATGCTCCAACTGGTCGAGGAAGTAAAGCGACGTGGTCGCGCACAGCTGGACTCCCATTCTCATCGCTGATGGGCCATCGAGTCTCACCTCAGGCTAGCTCTGAACTCGACGACATTTGGTCTTTTGTGGCGGCTCAAAGCAGCAGCGCGGAAGTCGCAGATCGCCTGATCGAAACCATCGTTGATCGGTTTTTCTTGCTCTCACGCTTTCCTGAAACCGGGAGGAACCGTGAGGAAGACCTTCGCACCGGATTGCGCAGCTTTTCAGTCGGCGCGTATGTGATTTTCTACAGAATTGACGGCAAGGACGTATTAATCTTGCGCGTAATTCACGGAAGCAGGGACATCGCGCGGATGCTTCCCATTTGAAGTTCAGGGCGACCGGGCCGATGAACGTATTACAATAATGAGCCGTCCCCTTTTCTGTCTGGCCGGCGTTAATCCACTGCACTCATTGGAGGACTTATGAAACTTACACCGGGAAAACTTGCCGGTTTGCAACGCGTGTCGGACAAGCGTGGCGTGATTGCCGCGGCTGCTATGGATCAGCGCGGCTCGCTGCAGAAATCGCTGGCTAAAGAAAAAGGCGGCGAGATCAGCGACGCCATGATGGAAGAGTTCAAGTCGCTGGTCACGGAAGTTCTGACCCCGCATGCCAGCGCGATCCTGCTCGACCCTGAATGGGGACTGCCTGCTTCGAAGCGCCGCGCGAAGAATGCCGGCCTTCTGCTAGCGTATGAAAAGACCGGATACGACAAGACCGGCGCCGGCCGACTGCCCGACCTTCTTCATCACTGGTCGGCGAAGCGGATTAAGGAAGCTGGCGCCGACTGCGTCAAGATTCTCCTTTACTACACCCCCTATGATCCGCAGGAGATCAACGATCAGAAGCATGCATGGGTGGAGCGCATCGGCGATGAGTGCCGCGCCAATGACATTCCGTTCTTCCTTGAATTTGTCGGATACGAAGAAGGCGCTGACGAAAAAGGCCTGGAGTACGCGAAGAAGAAGCCGCATATCGTGACCGAGTCGATGCGCGAATTCAGCAAGGATCGCTATGGTGTAGACGTGCTCAAAGTCGAAGTTCCTGTAAACATGAAGTTTGTCGAGGGCACGAAGTCGTTCGGCGGAACGAAGGCCTATAGCAAAAAGGAAGCCATCGACCTGTTTCACCGCGCTGCCGAAGTCGCGACCAAGCCGTTCATTTATCTTTCGGCCGGCGTCAGCAACGCCGAATTCAGCGAGACGCTCGAACTTGCCGGGGAAACCGGGGTGAAGTTCAATGGCGTTCTCTGCGGACGCGCCACCTGGAAAGAAGGAATTCCGGTTTACGCCAAGCAGGGCGCTGACGCATTCCGCAAATGGCTTGAGACGGAAGGTGTGAAGAACATCAAGAACGTCAATGACAAGCTCAAGGCCGCGACATCCTGGTTCCCGATCTACGACGTGGAACCGGTCATGGCTGGAGCCTAAGTCCAACCCGGTGCGCCAGGCCCCCAAGCCTGGCGCACTAATTTCATTTCCCCAAGTTGCACGACGGCAATTACTCCGGTTACTTGCCCAGGCAAAATTCACAACTACATTTGAAGAAATAGATTTGTGTGTCGTGGGGTAACCTTATGTTGTATCGCCTGCAGTTCGCTGCCCTAAGCGCGGTGTTGCTGATAGCCTCAGCCGGCGCATCCGGTCAGACCTATCAAGCCGTCCCCGTAAACAATGGTGGCACGATCAGCGGAACCGTCAAATGGTCGGGTCCGGTACCGAAGCAAGCGTCGGTGGCAATCACGAAAGATCCGCAAATCTGCGATCCCGAGTCGCGCAAAACCCGCGATCTGGAACGGCTCATTGTCGGACCTGAGGGCGGCGTCGCCAATACCGTTGTTTTTCTCAAGGACATCGCACAGGGCAAAGCCATGAACCTTCCCCTGCAGCGCCAGTTTCTCGATCAAAAGCAGTGCCGGTATGAACCACACATTTTGTTGGTTCCAGCTAGCGCCAAATTGCAGATGAAAAGCTCTGATGCCGTCCTGCACACCGTGCACATGGACGGAGCAGCCACTTACAATCTGCCGTTTCCCTTCCCTAATCAGATCGTCGCGCGAGATATGAATACGCCCGGGTTGGTAAACCTCAAGTGCAACGGCGGGCATACATGGATGAACGCAGAGATGCTGGTTGTGAGCCATCCCTACTATGCAGTGACCGATGAGACCGGAAAGTTCACGCTCGCTGACGTACCACCGGGCCAATATGAAATCGTGGCCTGGCACGAGGGTTGGGGCGTTGTTAAACGGGAAGGGTCGTTCGACGTCCTGACCGCGAAGCGGGTCGATCGGCCGGTGTTCACTCAGCCGCGTGAATGGACGAAGAAGGTCTCGGTTGATTCGAACGGCAACGCGACGGTGAATTTCGTGATTGGGGAGAAATAGTGGCTAGTGGCTAGTGGCTGGTGGCTGGTGGCCGGTTATGGTAGTTACCACATTGCATCTAGCCACTAGCCACTGAACTAACTGATTCTGCTGAGATTTAGGTTCCGCCCCCACCCGTCCCATGACTTCTGTAACATGCGTTACCGTTCCTTCCGTCTTAGCCTAGAGTGGCAAGAATTCTGGGGAGATTTCTATTCCAAGCACCGGCACAAGCAAAGCGGCCCAGGCCTCTGCGCGCCCGTTTATCCATAGCCTCAACATTCTGGTGAAGCATGTGCGGCTGTACGGGCCCAACCACCGCCGCACTATCGCGCAGTTTGAGGTCGCATGGGGCGAACTGCGTGACGCAGTGGCACGCGGACAAGGGGCGGTGGTGCTGGGCGTCTCTGGAGACACGCTATTGCTTGACGGAGTTCCCATTGAAACCGGGCACGCCGAGCGCGGCTTCGCTCAGCTTTTAACCGCTTCTGGGCTGGCAAGTATTCAGTTCACCAGCGAAGTGATCCGCGAGGAATTTGAAAAGCTGGTGCGCGCGTTTGCGTTTAATGGATCGCGGGCCGAAGACCTGGCGAAAGAAATCAAGGCTGCTTTTCCGGAAGGCAAAGGCAGCATCCGGGTGAACGAAATCAAGTTTGTGGCTGCCGATCCCGCAACCGCAAACGTTACCGCGGCGGCACAGCTTGCGGCGCAGGCTCTTGGGCCGGAATTCAAAGAATGGCTCAACGATCCAAGCAAGCTCGTGCAGTTGATCGCTGCAGCCGAGGGCGCACAGGGCTCATCCAAAGCGGTAAGCGACGCACAGCTGCCACTGGCAATCCGCGAAGGTCCGCTGACCTGGGCTGAGCAGCCGTTTCTGCTTACTGACAAAGAAACGCTTCAGGCGCTCCAACTGCTCACCCGCTTCGGCGAACTGGGCTCCACGCCGACTCCGAAACCGGAACTCCTGGGAGTCGCGCTCCATCACTCGGACGAGAAAATCAAAACCACGGTGTTGTCGCTGCTGGATGAGCTTTCGCGTCTTTCATCGAACGCAAAAGTTGATAAGCCCATCCTGATGCGCGCGGCCGAGCAAATGGCTATTCGCTACGCACTCGAGCGATTTGAAAACGGCGACCTCAAGGTCAATGCTGTTCGCGAGTTGCTGGAACGGATGAGCCACCAGATGTCGGAGTTGCGCGGCATCTTGAAAGTGCAGGAACAGAAACTGGCGCACGCCGGGCTGGTGGTGGAATCCCATGCCGATATTCTCGACCGCCAATTCTGGTCTGAGTTGCCGGAGACCAGCAAGAAGAAGGCCTTACTTTCTGAGGATGCCGCCTGCGTTCCCGCCAGGAACGTTCGCCAGTACGTCGAATTGCTATTGAAGCGCGGGGACAAAGAAACTGCGTCCGAGATACTTCGGAATTACTCAATCTCAGTTGTATCCAAAGATGCGGACTACCGCGTGCGTGTAGCCATGGGCCTGACGCAGATTGCGGACCTGTATGCGCTGGTTGGTGGGACGGTATTGGGAGAAGCCGCGCAAAGGCTGGGAGACGCGCTGGCGAAGGAGCCCAATCCGGAGATCGAACCACTGCTGAGCGCAGCCTTCGTTCGTTTGAGTACTGAAGCAAGCCAGCGCAAGCAATATCGAGCTGTCGCCCAGGCGTGCGAAGTCATGGAGTACGTCGCCGGCAGACGGCCCGCGCTTGAAAAAGAATTGCGACCGCGCATCGGATTTGAAACGCGACTTCCGGAGTTCATCGAGGACGCACTGAAGCAGCAGAAGTTTCAGGGCGATCTCATCGATGTCTTACGAAAAAACAGCCAGGCTGCGACGGAACATTTGGCGGAACGGTTTTTCCGCTCGATGCGGCGCGAGGAATGCGACCGCATTGTGGACCTGGTGCATGAGCTCGGTCCTGCTGCCAATGAATATCTGCGTGAAATGTTGCGGAACGGCGCCCAGAGACAGGCGGTCTCATCCATCGGTTTGCTGAGCCGGCTCGATGTGCCGGGATTGCTCGAGCTTCTGCCTCTCCGCCTGCCCCAGTGGAACCGCTTCTATCACGATGTAATCGTGCGGCAGATTGCCTATGGCGCGGCCGCCGATCGTGGACGCACGCTGCTCGAGATCCTTGAAGTGCTCGATCCCACCGTGGTTCCGCAGGCGCTCGATGAAATCGGCATGAGCGGTGACCGCTCGGCAGCCCCGCCGCTGATCGTGATGGCCGCGGCAGGAGAGACGCAAGGCCGGTCTCCGCTATTGCAACTCAAGGCCATCGAAGCACTAGGACGCTTGCGCGAGCCTGACGCCGTACCGGTGCTGAAAAATCTTTTCGACGCGAAAAAGATGTTCAAATGGCAACATCATCGCGAGCTGCGGATTGCCTCCGCGCAGTCGCTGGCGAAGATCGATCCGCGCTACGCAACCAAAATCATGGCTGAAAGCGGCCTCGAGCCGGGCGAGCTGGCTATCGGCCCGCTCGATTCCGCGCCCGCTTGCCCCTGGGTGCGCCAACGGCGCTACGAACGCATCGTGTTGAAGAAGTCAGTGCCTGCGACCATCAGCAGTTCCTGGGGACGATCAACGCTCGCAGTACGCGAGGTCAGCCTGGGCGGCGGCGCAGGATTGAAAGAAGATTCGCTGCGCATCGGATCGGACGCGGACGTGGATATTGCGGTTGGGATGCGGCACATACGCGGCCAGGTTCTGCTGCGGCGCGCTGGAGTAAACGAAGTTGGATTCGAATTCGTGAACACCGACCTGGACAGCCGTCATCGCCTGCGTCACTTACTGATGGATTCCCTCGAACACGCACCCGCCGGCCACGGTAGAACGACCGGTTCCCGCCGGCGTTCGTAACCCGCGATTTATGCCATCTTGACAAGAGACCGATTTCCGTTTACTTTACAGTGCAAAGTGATATGGGCGACTTGCACAAAGCGCTTGGCGATATCAGCAGCATGCGCCGCCAGGTGGCGCGGGCCACTGAATTTCGTGGCTATGGCCCGGCGACGCTCGCTGGAACGGCTCTGTTCGCGATCGTGGCTGCGGCAGCGCAGGCACGATGGGTGCCAGATCCAGCCAATCACTTTGCGAGCTATCTCGGTATTTGGATTTCGACAGCAGTAGCTTCGGCGGGACTGATCTGGATGCAGATGCAGACACGCTCCCGGCGAATCCATTCGGGCCTGGCGGATGAGATGATCCGCATGGCTGTCGAACAATTCCTGCCTTCGGCCGTCGCCGGGGCGCTGATCACGGTAGTTCTGGCGCGATATGTCCCGCAAGCGCTGTGGATGCTTCCTGGCCTTTGGCAAATTGTGTACAGCCTGGGAGTGTTTTCTTCCTGCCGGTTTCTGCCGCGGCCGATGCTCGCGGCAGGCGCCTGGTATTTGCTCACAGGTTTGGCATGTTTTGCTCTCGGGGAAAATTGGGCACTCTCCCCGTGGGCGATGGGTGTTCCCTACGCAGTTGGCCAGTTGCTGGTCGCGGGCATTCTTCTCTTCAATTCACAGGAGGTTGCGGATGAAGCCGAAACCACAGCCGACTGAAGGACGGTTCGCCTACGAAGGCCTGAACCGCGTGATCCATGAGCGCGCGCGCCTGAGCCTGCTCACGTCCCTGATCACGAATCCCAAGGGTCTTACGTTCAACGACCTCAAACAACTTTGCTCCCTGACAGACGGCAATCTGAGCCGCCATCTGCAGGTGCTCGAAAAGGACAAGATCATCGAGATCATCAAGGGCCAGGAGCGCAATCGCCCGCTTACGGTGTGCCGGATTACTGCCTCGGGAAGGAAGAGGTATTTGGAGTATCTCTCCACGCTGGAGCAGGTAGTGCGCGACGCGGCGAAGGCCGAGGATGAAGCTGGAGTGGGCTTCGGGCGCAGTTTATCGCACTCGCAGGCGTAATTTTTTTTTGTAGTTGTACTTTGTATTGCAAAGTATGCAGGACCGGAGGAAGTTATGAGCGAGGTTCCAGGCTTGTCGTTGAATCTGCCATTCAAAATGAGGTCGCGATCGGTTGGTCTGAAACTGATTGTTGTTTGCGGACTGGCTGTGATCATGCTGATCCCCAGCTTTCTGGTTGAAAATCTGGTGGAGGACCGCACTCATCGCGCTGCCGAAGTGGTCAAGGACATTTCGACGCACGTAGGCGGGCAGCAGACCTTTCTCGGTCCGACACTGGCCATCCCGTATTCTGTTCCTCCGCAATTCAAGGGCGACTCTACAACGTACGGAAAATATATTGTGTTTCCGTTGCGGGCCGCAGCCAGCGTGAAGACGTCCACCCAGGAACGCCGTCGATCGCTCTTCAAGGTTCCCGTGTTTCAGGCCGACGCAAAGCTCAATGCTGCATTCGATCTAACAGGAGTGCCTGCGGCGGCTCCCGCTAACGCTGAACTCGACTGGAACCAGGCCGAAATTGTCATTGGTGTAAGCGACGCGCGAGGAGCTCTGGCGGACGCCTCGGTGACCATCGATGGAAAGACCTTTACATTGGCTCCTGCGCAAATTGCACAAACCATCTCCATAGGTGGAGAGGCAAGTTCGCCGGCCAAGCTCGCTCTGCTAGGGACGAAGATTGAAGGAGTGGCGAAGCCCGGCAAACAATTTGATGTCAGCTCATCACTGCGATTCTCTGGCGCGCAGCGGATCGCCGTGCTGGCTTACGGCAAGACGACACAACTGACCGCGCAGGGAGATTGGCCCAATCCCGGCTTCGATGGCGGATTCTTGCCCGGCAGTCGCACGGTTTCTACCAGCGGCTACACCGCGGAGTGGTCGCTGCCATTTATCGCGCGTGGAGTGCGGGCTGAAGGCGTGAGCGAGTCGATTACAGGCCTGGACGCGACTGCGCTAGGTGTTTCGTTCATCGAGGTGGCCGACCCTTACCAGTCTGTAAATAGATCGGTTAAATACGTACCGCTGTTTCTCGGGCTGGTATTTCTCTCCTACTTCATTTTCGAAGTCACCACCGGCAAGCGGGTCCATCCCGCGCAATACATTCTGGTTGGAGTTGCTCAAATCATTTTCTACCTTCTACTGCTGGCTCTTGCCGAAAGGATTGGCTTTGACTTTGCTTTTCTGTTGGCGGGAAGCGCTACTGTCGTACTGCTTTCAACTAACGCGGGATGGGTTTTCTCCAGCAAGAAATATGGATTGAAGGCTCTCGGCGTGTTCACGCCTCTGTACATGCTGATCTACACCCTGCTTCGACTGGAAGACAACTCGCTCCTGGTGGGTGCGATTGCAAGCTTCCTGGCAGTGGCGGCAGCGATGTACTTCACCCGCAGGATCGATTGGTACAACTCGCCCGCGGAGAAGGCCGCGGCAAAGCCTAGTGCGACCACGGAGTGGAGGGACGGCTGGTCCGAAGGATAGCCGCCGAGTGCGGGAGCAACGGGAAGGGTGGGAGGGAAGCGCAAGTTGCCATAGAATAGTGTTCAACGAAATGTCCGCAACGAGAATCGTCCGAACACAAACCGCTTCAGCCGAGATGCCCGCTGTTCCCCTCACCATTGAGGGCTACAGCGTCATGCACCAGATGCTGAAGTTCAAGTGGTCTGCGTGGCGGCCAATGCGTCCGGCTCACAAAGCCGAGATTGCTGGAGAAGCGGCTGAGGTCCTGAAGAAATGGGAAGAGAGCACCTCCGGGCAATCCGCGCTCTACTCGCTGATCGGCCACAAAGGTGACTTGATGCTGGTTCACTTCCGCGAGTCTTTCGATCAGCTCAATCGCGCCGAGATTGAATGGCAGCAACTGAGGCTCAGTGATTACCTCGAGCCTACAACCTCGTATCTGTCGGTGATCGAGTTGGGTTTGTACGAGTCGAGTACGAAGACCTATCGCGATCTAACCGAACGAGGTATCGAGCCGCATTCGGAAGAGTGGAAGCAAGCGATCAATGACACACTGGCGCGCCAGCGCGAGGCGATGCGGCCGCGGCTATTCCCCGACATACCTGCGAGCAAGTACGTCTGCTTCTATCCCATGGATCGACGCCGCGGGGAAGACAAGAACTGGTACACGCTTCCGATTGAAGAACGCGCTCGCCAGATGAATGAACATGGCCTGGTCGGGCGGCGCTATGCCGGAGAGGTAAAGCAGATCATCACCGGTTCGATCGGGTTCGACGATTGGGAGTGGGGCGTGGACCTGTTTGCCGACGATCCGCTGGTCTTCAAAAAGCTGATCTATGAAATGCGGTTCGACGAAGTCAGCGCCGTTTACGCGCTCTTCGGCCATTTCTATGTCGGGATTCGCTGCTCCTGGTGCAGCCTGGGCAAACTGCTGAACGGCGAAGTGCCGGAGTAGCATGGGCCTGGCTGGAGTCATTCTCGCCGCCGGCGAATCCACGCGCATGGGACGGGATAAAGCGCTCCTGCCCTGGCCGCCTGGAGAACCCCACACTCACAACTCCCAGACGCTTCTATCGACAGCGATCGCAACATTGTCTGGTTTGTGCGATCTGGTCATCGTAGTCGCCGGAAAGAGCGAGACTGCGCTTGCGCCGGTGATCTACGGCTGCGGCGCGTTTCTCGCGCGGAATCCTGCTCCGGAACAAGGACAATTCAGTTCGCTTCAAACCGGCCTGCGCGAGACGCTGAATCATGGCCGCGATAGCGCGATGGTGACACATGTGGACCGCCCGGTCCCGTCGATCGCGACTCTCGATCGCCTGGTGAACGCATTCAACAGCAGAGAGCGAGGTATCTGGTCGGTGGTTCCCGAGTACCAGGACAAGCATGGTCACCCAATTGTGGTTGGGAGAGAAATGATCGAGGCGTTTCTCAAGGCTTCGTTCAGCGCGACCGCGCGCGAGATCGAACATGCCAACCAGCAGCACATTCTCTATGCGCCGGTCGAAGATCCAACCGTGATCCTGAACATTAACACTCCCGAGGATTACGCTTCGTTAGAATCAGGCGTCGGGAGCTAGGCTTCAGGCTTTGGAGGAAAGTTATTTTGCTGATTGATTCCGTTCTGCGTTTCTCACCGAAGCTCGCCGTTTTTGATTGTGACGGTACCATCTGGTCGGGTGATGCTGGCGAACGCTTCTTCGATTGGGAGCTGAAACGCGGCGTGGTCTCAGACGACACTGTGCGACGGATTCGCGCGCGGCACGCCGACTACCTTGCCGGAAAGGTCAGCGAAGACGATATGTGCGGCGAGATGGTTACGCTTCACAAAGGCCTGCGGGAAGAGCGCGTGCTCGAACTCGCGAGAGAATTTTTCAGCCAGAACTTTGTTACGCAAATCTTCCCGGAGATTAAGGAACTGATCGCGCGACTGCAAGAAACTGGCTGCGACGTCTGGGCGGTTTCATCAACCAACGAGTGGGTGATTCGGGAGGCGATGGCCTGGGTTGGCATCGACCCACGAAAAATTCTTGCTGCCGCTGTAGCGGTTGAAAATGGAATTATTACTGACCGGCTGACTCGTGTTCCATCCGGCCCAGGCAAGCCCAAGGCGATCCTTGAAGAAATTGGAGAAGTTCCCGACATCGCCTTTGGCAATTCGCGTTGGGACGTAGAGATGTTGACGCTCGCACGCTTTCCAGTTGCGGTGAATCCGAATCCTGACCTCGAAAAGCTTGCCCGTGATCGCGCCTGGACCGTTTATTGGCCGGACGGTACTCGGCCTAGTCACTGACCACACCGGAGCATTTTCGACAGTGCATCGATTGCCAGTTGAGCGGCATGGGATGAAGCCTCCGGTAAGCGGCCCACTGCGGCCGTGAGTTGCTCCTTCGTGAGCCTTTGAGCTTCTCCGAGGGTTTTGCCCTTGATCAACTCTGTAAGCGCGGACGCACATGCCATGGCGGGTACGCATCCCTTTGCTAAAAACTTGATTTCTGAAACCCGGCCATCGGCGATCCGTGCCGTGAGTTTTACCACATCGCCGCAAACAGGATTTTCCACTTGCACGGACACATCGGCGTTCTCAACTACGCCCGTATTGCGCGGGTGTTCGAAGTGATCGAGGACCTGTGGCGAGTACACGGAATGATTGTAGCGGTACGGAGGTCGCGTGCTGCCGGGGCTTTACGGAGAAGAGTGTCCGCGCCACGCGAGTCGAGAACGCCGGCATGGCCGTTTCGATCTGCAATACTGAGTGCGTGGCACTCTATACGCCGAAGCGCATTGTCTCTCTGCAGCCCAGTGCGACTGTCATTCTGCGCGACCTCGGCAAACTAGACGCGCTGATTGCGTGCACAAAATACTGTCTTGACGTCTGCCCTGAACTTGAAGGCACACATGTCTCAATCGTTGCGGATTCATGGACGGCTCAGAGCCAGCAGATCGCGGAACTTCGGCCAGATCTGGTGATCGCATCCGTTCCCTATCAGGAGAAAGCCATCGCCGAAATCATGAAATCGGGGGCGCGTTTTCTTGGCCTCGCGCCAAAGTCGCTTGAGGACATCTATGGCGATATTTCCCTGATCGCTGCAGTCGTGCAAAGAGTTCCGGAAGGTGATGCGCTGATTGCACAGATGAAGAGTGAAATCGCGGCCGTTCGAGAACGCACTGCAAATCTCCCTCGACCAACAGTCTTTTGCGAAGAATGGGGCAAACCGCTGATCGCCTCGCAGCAATGGGTAGCTGAGTTGGTTGACGCAGCCGGAGGAGAGTTCGTCGGGAAACCAGGAGCGCAAGTAACACCCGAGCAGATCGCCGAAATTGCCCCAGAGGTGCTCATTGCAGCGTGGTGCGGCGCGGGCGACCGCGTCCCGCTGGAAAAGATTGTCGCTGCCCGCGGATGGCAAGACTTGCCAGCAACGCGGAACGGTCGTGTCTTTTGCATTCGCGATGAATTTCTCAACACTCCCGCACCCACTCTCATTCAAGGACTGTACGCCCTCGCCGCCGCCGTTCATCCCGAGTGTTTTCCACACGCCCAAGGATTACGATGTATGAAAATTGAGTAATTGTGGAATTGAGTAATCGGGTAATACTCATTGGCTATGAAGCGCGTCGTGGCGGCACTCATCTGGAAGGACGGCAAGCTGCTCATCTGCCAGCGCACGCGGCACCAGGTCATGCCGCTGAAGTGGGAGTTTCCAGGCGGCAAGATCGAAGAGGGCGAGCAGCCGCGAGATGCGTTGCGGCGCGAACTCGACGAGGAACTTGGAATCGCGGCCACGGTTGGCGATGAGGTCAGGCGCTTTACGCACCACTATCCGAACGGCAACGGGGTAGAGCTGCGATTTTTCGACGTGAAGGCTTACGCCGGAGAGATCGAAAATAGAATCTTTCGCGCAGTGCGGTGGGCAACGCCCTCAGAGCTGACCAAGTATGACTTTCTGGAAGCCGACACCCAGCTTGTCCGAGACCTGGCGTCAGGAAAACTTACTTCCTAGCTAAGGTGCGCCCGCCGGACTCGGTTCGCTGTTCGATTGCCGCCGCCGCAACGTCGGCCGACTCTCATTTTCAATCCGGATACGACGATTTTCCAGCCGATCCATCTGTGCTTTGATCTCCTGGAACTCCGAGGTGTCCACCTTGTATTGGTTCTGCGGCGGCAGCAGCGTGTTAATTTCCTTTTGCGTCTTGGCGATCCGGTCCGGCGTCTGCGGATGCGTCTCGAACGCCTTTGCAACCACGCCCTCGCGCCGCTTCTCCATCGCCTTGACCCGCTCGAAAAATGACGTGAATGCCTGCGGATCGTAGCCCGCCTTGTACATGTACTGCACGCCGAGGAAATCTGCTTCGGACTCAAATCCGCGAGAAAACTTCAGGAACGTCATGGGCATGGCAATGCCCGCGGCCTCGTAAACCCCATATCCGATCGGACCGCCAATCATCATGACTGACATTGCACCGATGTTCATGAGCTGCCCTCGCGTCCTCTGGCGCGCCACATGGCAAGCGGCGACATGGGCGATCTCATGCGCCATCACACCAGCCAGTTCGGCCTCGGTTTCGGCGGCGTCAATCAGGCCGGAATCGACGTAGAAGTAACCGCCGGGAAGCGCGAAAGCGTTGATGTCGTCCGACTCAATCACCTTAATCGTAAACGGCACCTGCGAATCGGAATTGCGAACCAGGTTCTGGCCAATGCGATTGATGTATTCGGTTACAAGCGGGTCGGTAATGAGGCGCGAGGTGGACTCAACCTGGTGGGAATAGTCCTTGCCCATCGCGATCTGGCGCTCCAAGCTGTACCAATTGCCGAAGCCGCGGCCGCAGCCGATCTTGCGCGTGCCGATGGCTTCGATGTCGCGTATGCCACCGTCGTGGTATTTCTTGATTTTTTGTGAGGTTTCGGAAGGCAGCTGCGCGACCGCGCATAAGGCAATCAAGACCAGCGAGGAGGTCGCTACTACGTTGCGGTACAGCATCGGAACGCCCCGGATAGCACGCCGTTCAGGCGTGGCTCATTCCCAGCAACGTTACTCGACAGTTCGCCGGGATGCAACAGAAAATTCGGGACTAAAGAACTCCGGCGGAAGGCAGAATACTGATTTCATCCACACAGGCTTCGGGTGGAAGCTTGAGAGCGTCGACGAAAGCCTGCGCGATCAGCTTCGGGCGAACCATCTTTTTTCGCGGAGCGTCGGGCCAAAAGCCGTCCCAGATGTCGGTATCGGTTGCGCCTGGGAGGAGTGCAACCACGCGAATTCCCTTTTGTCGGAGTTCTTCACGGAGTGTATTCGTGAAACCAGGGGCGCCATGTTTTGACGCGTTGTAGGCGGACAAGCCGGGGAACACCTGTTTGGCTGCCACTGACAGATTGTTGACTATGGTGGAGCCTGGCTTCATCAATGGGATGGCGGCGTTGGTGACGAGAAACATGCCAGTCAGGTTAGTGGCGATCACATCGGACCAAACCTGAGCTGGGAGGTGCGACGCAGGAAGATTGCTATGCACGATTCCGGCATTGTTGACGAGGATATCTAAGCGACGGAATTTTCGCCGAACTACACTGAAGAGATCTGAGACGGATTGTTGGTCTCGGACATCGCAAGACTTGGCAAGCACGGTAACCCGCTTGCGTCCAAGCTGTTTCTCAATGAGTTGGAGTTGGCGAGTATTGCGGCCGCAGATAATCAGATTGCAGCGCTCGTCAGCCAATGCTCGCGCAATGGCGAGCCCGATGCCTTGAGTGGCACCGGTCACGAGGGCGATTTTTCCTTTCAGCGGCAAGAAAAGATTTTAACCGCAGAGGACGCAGAGAGGATCGCAGAGTGCGCCGAGCAGAGAAGGCTTTGCCAAGAGCCAACAGCCAAGAGCCGCCTTTTAGACTCCGTTGGGCCGCTGCCGGATCAGCGACAAGAACTCCTGCCGCGTCTCCTGCTCGTCTCGGAAGCAGCCAAGCATGGAAGAGGTCACGGCGGCCGAGTGCTGCTTTTCGACGCCGCGCATCATCATGCAGAGATGGCGGGCCTCAATGACCACGCCGACGCCCTGTGGCTGAATCACCTTCTGGATGGTTTCGGCGATCTGTGTGGTTAGGCGCTCTTGAATCTGAAGCCGGCGCGAGAATATTTCAATCAGCCGGGGAATCTTGCTCAGGCCGATCACCTTGCCGTTCGGAATGTATGCAACGTGCACCTTCCCGAAAAACGGCAGCATGTGGTGCTCGCAGAGGCTGAACATCTCGACGTCCTTCACGATCACCATTTCGTCATAGGTCACAGTGAACAGAGCGTTTTTCAGCATGGCCTCAGGGTCTTCGTTGTAGCCCTTGGTCAGGAAATCGAACGCCTTGTGAACGCGCTCAGGGGTACGAAGCAAGCCTTCGCGCTCGGGATCTTCTTCGAGGCGGACGAGCATTTCGCGGACAAGGTCCTCGAAAGTCGCAGAGGTGAGGCTCGGGGTTTCGGTGCGAGTAGCCATGAGAAATTTGGTAATTGGGTAATTGGGTAATTGAGTAATTTGATCAACAGCTGCAAAGCGTTCGACTTAATTACTCAATTACACAATTACCAAATTACGAAATCACTCAGCCCCAGCGTACTCGAATGAATTGAACATTGTCTCTTCCAACCTCACTCTTTCCAGATGTGCTGCGCTGAACTCCCGCTTCAAAATATCGTAAATCACGGTGCAGAGATTTTCCGTGGTGGGCACGGCCTCGGCAAACTGCGGCATAGTGTTCAGGTTCTCAAGGTCGAAGCGGGTTATCACCTGCCGCTGCACGCAATCGTCCAGATCGACGAGATTACAGACCATTCCATTGCGGTCAACCTGTCCGCTGACGGTGACTTCGAGAACATAGTTGTGTCCGTGCCCGTGGGGATTGTTGCACTTGCCGTAAGTCGCCCGGTTCTCCTCGTCGGACATCTGCTCGCTATGCAAGCGATGAGAGGCCGAGAAGCGGTAGCGGCGTGAAAGGTGGGCTTTCATAATCAGCTTCTAGCTTCTAGCTCGTAGCTTTTAGCAACCAGATGATTGCTGGTGGCTAGAAGCTAGCAGCTAGGAGCTTTCTCCATAAAAATCCACGAACAGATCATGGTTCTCATACACCCGCACGCGATGCAGCTGTGCCTTCGTCAGCTTGGGCGCGAGGCGCTGCCAGATCGCGATCGCCAGATTCTCAGTAGTGGGAATACGGGTGGCAAACTCCGACACTTCTTTGTTCAGAAAGCGGTGGTCCATGGCGTCGAGCACTTCCCGGTTCATGGTTTCCTTGAGCTGCTTCAGATCGACCACGAAACCGGAGCGCGGATCGACCTCGCCCTTCACCGTGACTTCGAGCACGTAGTTGTGCCCATGCCCGTTGGGGTTGTTGCACTTGCCGAAGAGGTGCCGGTTCTCCTCCGGAGAAAGCTCCGGATTGTGGTAGTAATGCGATGCGGCAAATTCAGCTTTGCGGGTGAGGTAGAGCAACAGAACGTTCTCCAGAGGACAGATGCAATAACAGGCTTCCGAACCAAAGCACCGGGATAGCAATGATTGCTAGAACGCTCGCGAACGACGGCCCCTTCCACAACCAGTAGAGTGCAAGGCCGAAGGTCGCAATCCATCCGATGGACTTAACGCGCAGCAGATTCTCTCTCATGCTCCGCCGCCCCTGCTTCTCTGCGAGAAGCAAGATGGTGGCTACGACACAAATAAATGGAACCCAGTCTTTTGTGGTTGCAATGAACCAGCCTACGCCAACCGCAACTATGGCCAGTTCCAGAATGCCGAGCGGTTTCTTGATTCCAAAGCTCCACCAACCACTTTCGCACGCGGTTGCAGGCAATGTGAAAAACAGGATTATGCAGCCACCGAAAACCCACCCATTCTCGTGGCCGATCCAGGCTCCGAAAAGCACTCCGTACGCGATCCAGAAGACTCTGGAGCGCCAACCTTTCCCTGTTGCGGCAGCGTCCCACCACTTGATAAAAAACGAAAAAAACACCAAGGCAAGAGACGCGTTTTGAACCCAATCCCAGTTTGTCAAGCCATGCGACCAAATGCTGTAAACAGCAGCAAAGGAACAGCCGAGTCCCGCTACGAGAAATACCCAACGGGGAATCACATCGTCGACGCTATCTTGAACTCCGGCGTTGTCCATTACTGACCTCCGCACTGCATGGGAGCCATACACTGACCAAAGGTCACACCTAATTGTAAAGGGAACCGCACCGGGCTGCTCCACCCTTGCTACGTTCTTGGCGGCAGGGTCGGATCTTGACTTGCTTGCCTGCGACGAAATTCAAAGTCAAAGCCCCCATCCTGCTCGCCAAAGAAGGGCGAGACAAGGATGGGGCAACTCCGCTACGACGTCGAGTGTGAGATCAAAGCCGACGTTCCTGCACTGGAAGATCTTCTACCTCCTCCATAAACGTATTGGAAGCGACAGGTCCGCTGGTGAGATGATGCGACCAGTCTGAATACGTCCGCCCCTTCCAAACGACTCTGCCATTCGTGTGCAGCCGCACTGATCTAAGG